>JAJZQS010000147.1 GCA_021806745.1 bacterium | reverse complement strand
ATCATCCGCTTGGCGCGCTCGATGTCGCCCTTGAGCTCGAAAGAAATCATCCCGCCGAAGCCCGTCATCTGCGCGCGCGCGAGTTCATGGCCCGGGTGCGTGGGCAGGCCCGGGTAGTGCACTCGCGTGACTTCCGGATGCGCGAGCAGGTGCTTGGCCACGAGCGCGGCGTTGGCGCAGTGGCGCTCCAGGCGCAGCGGCAAGGTCTTGACCCCGCGCAAGACGAGGAAGCAGTCGAGCGGCCCCGGCACCGCGCCGACGGCGTTTTGCAGGAACTTGAACTCCTTGAAAAGCGCCTCGTCCGAGGTCAGGATCGCCCCGCCGACCACGTCCGAATGCCCGCCCAGGTATTTCGTCGTCGAGTGCACGACGACATCCGCGCCCAGCCGCAGCGGCCGCTGCAGCGCCGGACTGGCGAAGGTGTTGTCGACGGCCAGCTTGGCGCCCCTGGCGTGCGCCAGCCTCGCCAGCGCGCCGATGTCGGCGATCTTCAGCAGCGGGTTGGACGGCGTCTCGATCCAGACCAGTTTGGTGCGCGGCGTGAACGCGGCCTCGACCGCCTTCAAGTCGGCCGCGTCCACGAACGAAAACGCCACCCCGAAGCGCGCGAACACCTTCGTGAACACCCGGTAGGTCCCGCCGTAGAGGTCGTTGCCGCAGACCACGTGGTCGCCGGGCGAGAGAGCCTCGATCACCGTCGAGGTCGCCGCCATCCCCGACGAAAAGCAGAGTCCGAACGCCGCGTCCTCGAGCGCGGCCAGGTTGCGCTCAAGCGCCAGGCGCGTGGGGTGGACCGTGCGCGCGTAGTCGAAGCCCTTGTGGCGCTCCGGCCACTCCTGCGCGTAAGTGGAGGTCAAGTACACGGGCGTCATCACCGCTCCCGTGGCGGGATCAGGAGACTGCCCCGCGTGAACGGCCAAGGTGGAAAATCCCGGCTTGCGGGCGGAATCGGAGATGGTCATGGGCGCATTCTAACAACTTTGGCCCAAGCGCCCCGCGCGCGGGCCGTCAGTCGCGCGCCAACGCCAGCGCCGCCGCGCCCAGCACGCCCGCGTCGTCGCCGAGCCGGGCCGCCGCCACCCTGCAGGGCCCGACGCGCTTGAACAGCGGGTCGGCCGCCAGGCGCTGGCGCACGATCGGAAGGATGAAGCCGCCGCAGGCCTCGATGAGCCCGCCGCCGAGCACGATCAGGCGCGGGTCGAAGCAGTGACGCGCCGCCACGCAGCCCTCGCCCAGACGCTGGGCCGCGGCACGCATCACGTCGAGGACCAACTCGTCGCCGAGCCTCAGCGCCTCGGCCAAGACGCGGCTTTTGATCACGTCGAGGCGCCCTCCGTTGAGCTCGGACACGCGCGTGGCGCGCCCCAGCCGCGCGCCCTCGCGGATGTCGCGTTCGATGGCGGTGCGGCTGGCATAGGCCTCGAGGCAGCCGCGCGCGCCGCAGCCGCACAGCGGTCCGCCGGGGTTGAGCACGATGTGGCCGAGCTCCGCCGCCGCGCCGTGCGCGCCCGTGACCAGCCGTCCGCCGGAAATCACCCCGCCGCCGACCCCCGTGCCGGGGAATATCCCCACCGCGTCGTCGACTCCGCGCGCGGCTCCCAGCCAGCGCTCCCCGAGCAGTCCCGCGTTGACGTCGTTGCCGAGAACGACCGGGGCACCGAAGCGCCGCGAGAGTTCGCGCGCGATCGGCGCGCCCGCGATGGGAATGTTCGGCGCGACCAGCACCCGCCCGCCGCGCGCGTCGACCACGCCGGGCACACCCACGCCCACGGCCTTCAGGCGCCGCGGCTTGACCTCGGCGTCCCGCATCGCGCCTTCGAGGACTTCCGCGACCGCGGCCAGCACCGCCTTCGCGCCCCGCCCGCGCGGCGTGGACGCCTTCTCGCGTCCCAGGATTTCACCGCGCGCGGAAACGACGGCGGCCAGGATCTTGGTGCCGCCGATGTCCACGCCGGCGAAGAACTTCTTGGCCATGGGTCGCGATTGTATCAATACGGCGGCCATTGACGGAGGCGGTGGCCGGGGCTACACTTCGTACGCCCCCCATGAACTTCCCTCGTCCCGGCCCGACGGTTCGCGCATCGGCGGCGGCCGTCTTGTTTTTGCTTCCGCGAGTCTGCGTCGGCGACGCCGCCTCCGACGACGGCGCCTCCCAAGCCCAAGGCGTGACCGCGGGCGTCCACTCAAGTCTTCAGGGCGTCGTCGGCGACTTGTCGAACGGGCAAGTCGCGGAGATCTACGGCGAGCGCTCCCCCGACGCATCCGCCTCCCTGCCCGGAGCAACCCCCGCGGGAACGCGCGCGACGACCAACGGTCCCGAACTTCCGGAAGCGCAGCTTCCCCAAGAATTCCGCGCGCCCGCCGCCGCCCCGCCGGCGGTTTCCGCGGCCGCGCCCTCGGACATCCTGGCTCGGATCAAATCCTGGCTCTCGACGACCGCGATGGATTGGGTTCCCGGATCGATCGCCGCGCCGCCTTCCGCGCCCGTGCCCGATCCGTCGTTCAGCTCGATGGGCGACTGCTCCGCAGGTCGAACGGATTGCGTGAAGGTCATGACCATTAAGGAAAACTCTCCCGCCGGCCTGCGCGATGTGCCGATAACGAAATTCGTCGATTACGGGAGCGTTCTCTATCACGGGCGCGTCGACAATCGAGTCTGGGATCAACCGCCCTGGTGGAAGTTTTGGGCGGATCCTCGCCAGGTCAACTCGGACGACATCAAGCAAGGCGGCCTGGGAGATTGCTTTCTGCTGGCCTCCCTGGCCGCGCTGGCCCAAAACGAGCCTCAAGTCCTGCGCGAGATGGTCAAACTGGATTTGAACACCGGCTCCGTTTGGGTGCAATTTTTCAACGGGCGGCCGCTGAAAAAAGTCCTGCTCGGCCCGCTCGATCGCCTGTTTCCCGTCTACAAGCCCGGCGTCGAGATCGGAACCGAAGCCGCCGGCGGACAAGCCATCTTCGCTAAACCCGCCGGCGAGCAGGGCGCGACATGGCCGCTGATCATTGAAAAGGCTTATGCGCTCGAGTTTTCCAAAAAATCCTACGCCGTGCTGACGGGCGGGGGCTTCCCGGAAGACGCCCTCACGCGAATCATCGGCCGTCCCAGCCAGACCTATCTGTTCGACCAGTCCTTCAAGCCCGTCCAACTGCCGATGTCCCATTACATGAGCGGGCGCATTCCCTTTTCCACGATCGCGGCCTGGAGTTCGGACTCGGAAGCCATGGTCGTCTCGACCAAGTCGGCGCCGAAGAACGGTTGCCCCGCCGACCCCGCGCCGGGACGCTCGGCGGCGCCTTCGGCCGTCCCGCCTTCCCCGGGCGTCGGCTACTCCGTCTGCGATGATCCGCTTTATCAAGGCGCCGTGGACTGCACTCCCAACTCCACCGATCCGGTCTGCGCCGATCCGTCTAAAATCGTCAAACTGGAGATGTCGCACGCCTATTGGGTCAAGTCGGTGGATGCCGACGCGCAAACGGTGACCATCGCCAACCCTTGGGGCTCGAAGCTGCCCACGATCACGCTGCCCTGGGCGAGACTGGAAAAATCTCTGACCGCGATCACGGCAAACAAATGAAAAAAACCTTCAAGCGTCCGCTCTTTTCAAGTCGGCGCTCCCTGACCGCCGGTCTTCTCCTGTTCCAGGCGGCGTCGTGGGCGCAGGATCCGCCCGCGCTGGCCGCATCCGCCATACCGTCTTCCACCCCCGTTGCATCGGCCCCGGCCGACGCGGACCCCGGCGCCGGCCTTCCGGCCTACATCCGCTCCACCACGCAGGGCAATTTCGGAGACTTGAGCATCGGAGTCGGCTACGTGGGAGGCGGTCCCTACCTTGACGAAAAGGGAGCTCGGCGCAACGGCCTGCACGCGAGCCTTTCCATTTCCATCGACGCGACGCCGCCGATTTTCCAGCAGCCCGACGTGCACGAGGGCCAGACTTTGCTCGTCGGCTCCTACCGCATCCGCGTGGACAAAATCATCAACGGCGAGAGCGGCAAGGGCGCGGTCGTCTTGCACTTCTGGTCGCCGCCCAAGCCCGCACCGCCCAAAGGCTGGCGCGGCCTGTTGGGACTTTGACGCGCGCCCGAGGCCTTACGCCTGTTCGGCCAGCAGTTCGGCGAGCGCGCGCTCGACGTCCGGCGCCTGCGGCTGGATGAAGTTCTCCAGAGCCGGCGACAGCGCGATGCCGGGCGTGGCCTTGCCGGCGAGCAGGCGCGGGCGCGCGCGCAGTTCGTAGAACATCTCGTCGACCAGGCGCCGGATCAGGTGCTCGGCGAAGTTGGCGATCTCGGTCTCCTCGTTGACGAAGAGCACGCGGCCGGTCTTGCGCGCGGAGGCCTTGATCGCCTCCCAGTCGTAAGGGATCAGGGTGCGCAAATCCAAGACCTCGACGGAGCCTCGTCCCTGCGCGGCGAAGCGCCGCGCCGTCTCCAGGCAGATCGGGGCCATGCGCCCGTGCGTGACGACGGTCGCGTCCGAGCCGGGGTGCGTGATCTTGGCCTTGCCGATCTCCACGGAGTAGTCGCCGATCTCGGGCCAGCGGGGTTTCCACTTGGAGCGGTCGCCCAGCGGCGCGTCGATCATCTCATGGAGGGTCTTGTCGTCGGGCTCGCCGGGCAAGGTCTCCTCGCCCTTGGTGCGCAAAAGCGCCTTGGGCTTGAGATAGAGCACGGGATCGTCGCTCTTGATGGCCGAGATCATCAGTCCGTAGGCGTCGTTGGGCGTGGAGGGACAGACCACCTTCATGCCGTGCAGTTTGGCCGCGACCGAGTCGAACGAATGAGAGTGATACATCGAGCCGTGGATGCCGGAGCCGGTGGGCGTCATCACGACCAGGGGCGTCTTGTATTTGCCGCCCGAGGCCCAGTGGCCGTTGGCGCACAGCTTGAGCATGTCGATGACGTTGAAGATGTAGTCGACGAACTGGATCTCGGCCACCGGCCGGCCGCCGGCCCAGGCCAGGCCCAGCGCCGCGCCGATGATGCCGCGCTCGTCCAGCGGCGAGTTCCACGCCCGCTCCAAGCCTTGCGTGGCGGTGAACACCCCGCCCAGGGG
>JAJZQS010000029.1:19825-28289 GCA_021806745.1 bacterium | reverse complement strand
CCTTGACGAAGACCGCCAGGACGGTCAGTCCGCCGCTTCGGTCTTCATGGACGAAATGAATTTCCAGCGGATAGCGCGCTCCTGCGACCAGATGTTCGGCCGGGGAGTGAAAATGGAACTGCTTGAGCTCGCGCGCCGCCGCGACGGCCAACACGACCACCCGCACGCGGCGCCTGCTGGCGGATTGCCCCGCGTCGAGGCCGCCCTCCGACACGCCCACGGCGACGCCCGGGCGGATGGACGCATCCGCCTGAATCCAGAGCGACGCCAGATCGCCGCGAACCGCAAGATGGGAGGCCTCGCGAACTCCGGCGCCGTGCGCATGCGCCTCGCCGGCGCCCAAAGGGCCCTCCACCAATGCGCAAAGTTCGGCGATGGCCGCGAGCAGCGTCCGAGCCTTCAGCGGGCACGAGGAGACCGCGTTCTTCAGCGCGAACGGCGCCGCCGGCGGCGGGATGGCGGCGTGAATGCCGTCTCGAACCGGAACTGAAGACTCCGCCCAAACGCCGCACGCGCTGCAGCCCCGCCGTGTTCCATCATCGGGCGAAATTCGAATGCGATCCAGCCGAGAGCCGCATCGGGAACATCGTCCGGCCTGATGCGGATGAGCGAACTGCCGGCCGCCGATCTCCCGACGGCGGCCGCAATCGCTCACCGCAGCCCTGCGGCGAGCAGTGCTTCCTCCACCGTGGTCGCGCCTTTGAGCCGGTACACGGCTTTCTCGTCCTCCAAGATCCGCCGCACCCGACTCAGGAGCGCAGAACCCTTCGCCGGCTTCGGGGCCAGCCAGATGAAGACCACCTGCAGCGGCTCGTGCTCCTGCGGAACGCCGCGAAGGCAATGCCGCCAAACGCCGAGAGCGTACCGGGCCTCGCCCAAGCCCGCGACCAAAGAGGAAAGAATGGCCACGCCCGGTCGAGCGCGCGGGCCGCTCGCGGCGAGTCCGGCGGCCAGGTCGTCGGCGATCGCCGGCGCTTGCGCGACGACCGCGCCCGCTCCGTGCAGGGCCTTGAGGACGAGCGCGCGCAGCGCGACGGCGAGGTCGGGGCTGCCGTCTTCCACGAGCACGGGCGGCGGCGTCCCGGGCCCACGGACGCTCTTCGTCATGCCCGCGTTCCGCCGGCTGCGCCCCGGCGTCCTCCCGCCAGGGTCGCCAGAAGCGCCCCGATCATGCTTCGCACCTGCGCGACCGTATAGCCGACGCGGCGAGAGGCGGCGGGAACGTTCGCGAGTCCCTCCAACTCCGCCAAGGTGGCCTGGCGAATCCCCAGCATGAGCGCGGCTTCCTTTTTGGTCAGAACGAGGGCGCCGTCGTCTTTCATCTTCATCATCCGGCTCATGAAATGCCGGTTCAAGAAGGCGCTCCGACGGGGATTTTCGCCACTATCTGATCATATTGATTTATATTCATATATTCGCCAAAAAAAAATCACGCCTCGCCGAGATGCCCCAGCATCGACTGGCTTTCCCTCAACTTCTTGCGGAGAATCTCGGCGATCGGTCGAAGAACGTGGAATATGTCGCGGTCGCGGATGGAATAATAGACGGTGACGCCCTCTTGGCGCGAAGTCACGATGCCGGCCTGCCGCAAGAGCGACAGGTGCTTGGAGAGCCCGGACTGCTCCAATTTAAGAGCCACGACGATCTGGCCCACGGAAGCCTCCCGGGTCTTGAGGTATTCGATCACGGCCAGACGCGCGGGGTGCGCCAAGCACTTGAGAAAATCCGCCTTGATCTTGAATACGAGCTCTCCGCTGTCCATTTCAATTCTTATATGACTAAGTTTTCACATTGTAGCCCGACCGCCACCCCGTGTCAAGCCGACGAACGGCCCGACCGGCGCGATCACGCTCCCATTTCCATCCCCGCAATTTTCGGCAAAAACTCCCCGAGCAGCTTCGCCTCGCTGCGCCGCGCGACCCAGGCGGCGTAAAGGGCGATTCCCATCGGTATGTAGAAGGCCCGATACCGCCACTTCGCGAAAAAAATGCGGCGACCAGAGGGCCCGCGATGAACGAAGCGAGCGTGCCGATCCGCGCCAGGTTGGCGAGGCGCTCCTTGGCCCGCTGTTCGGCCGACAGGTGATGGATTTCAGCCCGGACCAAGCCCCAGATCCGTCGTCAACCCCGTCATGTGCGTCGTCCTAACGGTCGATCCGGAAGCCGAGGTGATCGCGGCGTTCTGCAGTCCGCAGGCGCCGCACAAGCACGCAAGCAGGATGAAATTGTCGCCGATGTTCGGCGGCGCTCCGAACGCGCCGAAATGGCCCCGGCTGCCGCCGAAAGCGGCGATGCCGAGCAGAGCCGCCTCGATCGTCATCACCGGAGAGAACCTCTCTCCATGGACGCGGGCCGCGAGGCGTTTCTCCGTGAAGTAGGCCGCGGTCGTCGCCCCCAGAAGGAAATACAGCGGGATCGAAGCCGTTCCGATCGCCTCGATCCAGTCCCTCTTCTCGACGGAAACGCCGACGAGCGTGGCGAAACCCGTCACGTGCGACACGAAACGATGGCAGGACAGATAGCCGCCGGCATTGACCTGCCCGCCGAGGAAGGCCAGCAGGAACCAGTCCATGTACGTTTTGGGGCCGACTTTGTCATGAATCTTATGATGAAACACTCTTGGGATCCTTTGGGGATTCGAGCCGCCCCAACAGCCGCAGCATCCCGTCGAGAATCGTCAACGGGTGCGGCGGGCAGCCCGGGATGTAGAGGTCGACGGGAACCGTCGAGTCCGCGCCGTCATGCGCCTGGGGGCTGCCGGCGAACGGACCGCCGCTGACGGCGCAAGCGCCCACCGCGATGACGATTTTCGGCGTCGGCATCGCGTCGTAAGCGGCGCGCAGCGCGGCGCGCATGTGTTCGGTCACGGGCCCGGTGACGACAAGCCCGTCCGCGTGCCGGGGCGACGCGACGAACTGAATCCCGAAGCGGCTCAGATCGAAGACGACGTTGTTCAGGACCGTCAGTTCGGCTTCGCAGCCGTTGCAGGAACCCGCGCAGACCTCCCGAAGCTTGAGCGAGCGGCCGAAAAGCCTGCGGGTTTTTTCGTCGAGAGCGCTTGCCAGGCGCGCCTCCTCGCCCGACAGGATCAGGTCCGAACGCTTGTTCGCCGCGAGGCGATGGTCGGCGGAGTAAGCGATGACGCCGTCCGGGCACGCCGTCACGCACTCCGTGCAGAAAAGGCACTTGCCGAGGTCGAGCCTCACCCGCTTGTCCGCCGAGATCGCGATCGCCTGCGTCGGGCAGGATTCGGCGCAGGCCGAACAGCCCGCCGCGCAAGGCCTGGACGAAACGACGGGCCGCCCGCGAAAGCGTTCCGGCAGGCCGCTCGGCCCGTTCGGGAAATCCGACGTGCGATACCCTTGCTGAAAACGCGTCTTCAGTATCTTCCACATGAAAGTTATTCCGTCAGCCTACAAGTCATGCCCCGCATAAGACAGGTTGAAGCTCTTGTTGCACAGCGGAAAGTCGGAGATTTCCCCGCCGCGCATGGCCATGGCGACGGCCGGCCAGTTGTGGAAGGACGGATCGACGATCTTGTAACTCCGGAACCTGCCGTCGTCGCCGGTCTCGGCGACGTGGCAGATTTCCCCCCGCCAACCTTCGACGAGGCAAACCGCGAATCGCCCGGGACGCGGCGCGGGGCAGGCCGCGCGCGCGGCGCCGCGGGGAAGGTCCGCGATGAGTTCCTCCAGGAAGTCGAGCGACCGCAGGGATTCCAAATGACGAAGCATGGCCCGCGCGTAGACATCGCCCGAGTCGATCTTCACGACGGGGATATGGCGAAATCGATAGAAGCCGTGAGGATGATCTCGCCTCACGTCCAGGTCCAGGCCGCTGGCGCGGGCCGCCAAGCCCACGAGTCCGAGATCGCGCGCGGTTTGGCGGCTCACCACGCCCGTCTCGTCGAATCGTCCCAGCACCGACGCCGACTCGAACAACAGGCCGCTGATCGCGTTCAAGTCCGTCCGCGCGCGGGCCAGGCGCGCCGAAAAATCCTCCGCCATGGCGTTCGTCAGATCGAAGGCCGCGCCGCCGGGGCGGACCAGCCCTCGGCCGAAACGGTTTCCGCACAACGCCATCAGCATGTTCAGGAACTCCCCGCGCAGGCGGCCGAAGTAGGCCGCCACGGGCAGGAAACCGACGTCGCCGGACATGGCGCCCAAGTCGCCGGTGTGGTCGGACAAGCGCTCCAACTCCAGCGCCGCGGCGCGCAGAGCCTCCCCGCGCAGGCTCGCCCGGGCACCGGCGAGCGACTCGAGATTCGAGCAGTATGCCAGCGCGTGGCCGACGGCCGTGTCGCCCGAGATCGACTCGGCGACGAAGACGCAGCGGCGGTCCGGCCCCCCGGCGAGCAGGGCTTCGACTCCGCGGTGCTGGTAGCCCAATTGGATTTCCAGATGGTGAACCGTCTCCCCGTGACACTGGAAGCGGAAGTGTCCCGGTTCGATGATCCCGGCATGAATGGGGCCTACGGCCACCTCGTGGACCTCATCGCCGCTTTCACGGAAGAAAACGGCGGCGTCCGGAAAGCCCATTCGCACGGGCTTGAGCCAAGGATGTTCCGAGACCGCGATGTCGGATGATTCGGCGATCTCCCGCTCGAAAAGATGCGCCTGCGGCAGGTCGGACGCGAGCGAACGGAACGCGCGCGTCGGCTCGGAAAAAAGGGTGTAGAGGAATCCGCGGGCGTCGTCGGCAAGAACCGAGCACAAACCGGTTCCGCCCTCGACGGGGCGCGCGAACAGCGCGCATAAACGCAAGCCGGCCTTTGCCGCCCGCAGCACGCTCGCGCGGAATTCCTCGACCGCAACGACGGGAATCGCCGCGAGTTCCACCGCGCCGCCGTTGCGCAAGGTGCGAAAGCGCGAAGTCGGGCTCACGGGGCTACCCCCCCCAAAAGCGCCGCGGCGGCGGCCAGTCGAGCGGTCAGCCAGGCCGGGATGTAGAGACCAAGGACCAGCAGCGCCGCGGCGAAGGCTCCGGGCACCACGGTCGTGAGAATGGAGTCTCCATGCCCCGGCAGCACCGGTTCGTCGGGAGGGACGCCCTGCGCCACGGACAGCGCCGTGACCGCCATGCCGATGAAGATCACGCCCAGAAAACCGGCGGCGGCCAGCGCGACTCCCCAGCGGCCCGCGGCGACGGCCGCCTTCAAGAGCAGGAATTCGCTGAAAAACAGGCCGAACGGCGGCGAGCCCGTGATCGCGATGAACCCGATCAAGAAGAGCGCGGCCGAAACGGGCACCCGACGCAGCGCGCCGTGGACGCGGTCCAAGGTCTTATCGCCGAAGGCGCGGTGGATGTTGCCCGCCGTCAGGAACAGAAGGCCCTTGCCCAGGCCGTTGTTGATGAAATGAAGGAGCGCGGCGAAGAGTCCGCCGCCGCCGATGCCCAGCCCCAGGACCAGCAGGCCCATGTGTTCGACGCTGGAATACGCCAAAAGGCGTTTGAAGTCCTTTTGGCTGATCACGAAGACGGCGGCCGTCCCCAAAGACAGCAAGCCCATGAAAACCAAGAGACCTTTCATGAATTCGAGCTGCCCCGCGGCGACGCAAACCTGGTAGACGCGCAACAGCCCCAGAAACGCGCACCCCGTCAGCACCGTGGCGAGCGCCGCGCCGGCCATGCCCGGGGACTCGCCGTACGCGTCGGGCTTCCAGGAATGCAGCGGCGCCAGTCCCATCTTCAAGCCGTAGCCGATCAGGATGAAGATGAAGGCCCCTCTGAGCCACGGGATCGAAAGTCGCGGCCCGAGGGCGAGGAGAGCATCGAGCTGCAAGGTGTATGAGCCGCCCGCGGCGCCGGAGGCCGACAGCGCGAGGAAATAAGTGCCGAGAAGAGCCAAGCCGACGCCGACGCCCCCCATGATCAGGTACTTCCAAGTCGCCTCCAAGGAGCGGTCACTTCGCTTGAAATGGATCAAGGGCGCCGCCGAAAGGGTCGTGGCCTCCATCGCGATCCACATGAGCCCCAACTGGCGGCTGACCGCCACGACGCTTGAAGCCGAGAGCATGAACAAGTAGCAGGCCGTGAACAGGCGGTTGTCTCGCTCTTTTCGCCGCCGCAGATACTCGACGCCGTAGATCGAGCAGCCCCAGAGCAGCGCGCTGGAGGTCCCGAGCAAGACGAGCCCTAGGGCGTCCAAGGAAATCCACGCGCCGGAGGCCGGAAGAGGCGGCTGAATCAGCAAGCGCAGCGTCAACAGCGCGTGGACCGTCGCGGCCGCGGGAAGAAGCCACGGCCTGCGCGCGTTGTCCGACCAAGCCAACGCGACGAGCGCGGCCAAAAACGGCACGACGATGATTCCCAGAATCTCCACGCTCATTCCTTCAATTGCGTCAGCCGGTCCGTGTGGATCGAGTCGAACTCGCGGCTGATGTGATGAATCACGATGCCCATGATGAACACGGCCACGAACACGTCCAGAAGGACCCCCATCTCGAGCAGCCACGGCATGTCGCGAGACACCAGCAGTCCGAAAAGATAGATGCCGTTCTCGAAGACGAGATAGCCGATCACCTGCGTCAGGGCCTTGAGTCTCGACACGGTCATGAAAAGTCCCATCATCATCGTCGCCAGGGAGACCGGCACGAGCAAGCCCGAGCGCGCTTCGCCGCTGACCGGAAGCCTCGCCGCGAGCACGACCGAAAGCCCCACGATCACGACCCCGATGATCAGCGAGGGAACGTAGCCGACCAGCGGCTCCACCTCGCGCCGTATCTTGACCTCCCGGATCGCGTGCGTAAGAACCCTCGGGACCAGCCAGCCTTTCAGGGCCGCCATGCCGGCCGCAAGCAAAAAGGCGCGCGGCTCCAAGCCTCCCCGATGGATGAAAATGGGCAGCAGGCTGAGGCAGTAGCCCTGCATGGCCAGCAGCCCCACGCATCCGGACAAGGAGGCGGTACCCAACAGAGCGAAACTCAAAAAGACGGCGGCGACAAGCAGAAGCTGCGCGAATTGTCCCATGCTATTTTAAAGTCAGCATCACCGCGAAAGCCGCCGCGCAAATCGCGGCGACCAGGAACTGCGGCACGCGGATGAGCCTCAGGCGGGCCATCGACGACTCGACGACGCCGATGGCCACGGCGACGGCGGCAATCCCAAGGCTCCAGACGGCCCAACCCTCCGCCCCGGGCACGAACGGCAAAAGCAGCCGAACGAGCAAGGACGACCACAGCAGCAGCTTCATGGAGGAGCCGTAAAGGATGAAGGCGAGGTCGGGCCCGCCGTGGTCGAGAACCATGACCTCATGGATCATGGTCAGCTCCAGATGGGTCGCCGGATCGTCGACGGGAATGCGGGAATTTTCCGCCAGCAAGACGAAAAAGAGGCTGCCGACGATCAAGACCAGCCCGGCCCCGAATGAACTCGCAATTGCCCCGCCGAACATCCCGCTGAGCGAAAATCCGCCTGTCGCCCGGGCCAGCGCGGCCACGGCCAGCATCAGCGACGGCTCGGCGAAACTGGAGAAAGCGACCTCGCGGCTGGCTCCCATCCCCTCGAAGCTCGAGCCCGCGTCCAAGGCCGCGGCCACCGTCGCGAAGCGGCTCAGCCCCAGGAGGTAGGCGAAGAGGATGGCGTCTCCGGGAAACGCCAGCGCCGACGCGCGGACCAGCGGGACCAAGAGTCCCGCGAGAACGACCGCCGCCAAGGAGAGCGTCGGACCCAAGCGAAACATCCGGGTCGTGGTCCGGCTGTAGACGGCGCCTTTGCCCATGAGCTTCACGAGGTCATAATAGGGCTGAAGAACCGGAGGTCCCTTCCGTCCGCCGAAGGCGGCCTTGGTCTTGGTGATGATGCCGGGCATGAGCGGCGGCACGATCAGAAGAGCGGCGAGGTTCTCGAAGAGAGCGGTCATAGTTTCCAGAAGAGTACGGCGACGAGAAATCCCAAGACGTACAAGAGATAATACTGGAGCCGGCCGTGCTGCAGGCGCCGAACGACGGCCAGCGCGCCCTTGGCCGAGGCGGCGGCTGGAATGAGAGCGCGGTCGAGCGTCAAATCCGGCGTGTGGCTGTGGTAAGAAGACCGCCGGGGCCAGTAGCCGGCCGGCGGATGGAACTGGAATTCCGGTTTGAGAACCCCATCGAAGGCGCGCACGAGGGGTGAAGCGTAAGAAGAGGCCGTGTACTGCATGCGCGCCGTCGGCTGCGTGAAGCCGCAGCCCCAGGTGGACGCCGCCCCGACCTCGCGCGTCCTCAACAGCGCCCCCCGCCAGAGCCAAAGCACGCCGGCAAGACCCAGCGCCGAGGCGCCCATCAAGCCGATGATGCCGAGCGCGGCCATGCCGCCCGCGATCATGGGCAAGGTCGATGCCGGGGGGAAGCGGCCGATCGTCGCCGCGCAGCGCGCCGCGGATGAGACGAACGGACCGGGGCATATTCCGATGACCAGACAAGACCCCGCCAGGACGGCCATCGGCCAGAGCATGAGTTGCCCGGGATCCGCCGCGGCCGCGGCCG
>JAJZQS010000029.1:0-19725 GCA_021806745.1 bacterium | reverse complement strand
CGCGGCGCCGATCCAGGAAAACAGCGATGTCCAGGGCATGCGCCTCAGCAAGCCGCCCGCGCCTTCGATGCCGCGGCCGCCCAAGGCCTGGGCGTAAGCTCCGGCTCCAAGAAACAGCAGGGACTTGAACAAGCCGTGATTGAGGACGTGGAGCAACGCCGCGGCGAACCCGATCGTCGCAAGGACGGGGTTGTCGTGGGCCAAGCCGAGGCAGCCCAAGCCCATGCCGAGCGAAATGATGCCGATGTTCTCGATGCTGTGATAGGCCAAAAGGCGCTTTAAATCGTGCTGGGTCAGGGCGAACAGAACGCCGAGTATTCCCGAGGAAACGCCGATCGCCAAGAAAACCAAGCCCCAGCTTTCGGGCACGACCGGACAAAACGAGATGAATCTCAGCAGGCCGTATATTCCCATTTTGATCACCACCGCCGACAGCAGGGCCGAGGCGTGGCTGGGCGCCACGGGATGCGCTTCCGGGAGCCAGAAATGAAACGGCATGAAGCCCGCCTTAACGCCGAAGCCCGTCAGCGCGAGAGCGAACAAGCCGGTGAGAGTCCGCCCCGGGCCGGGCATGGCGGCTTTCATCGCCGAGAAGTCCATCGATCCCGCCCTGACGCCCATGACGGCGAAAAGCACGAACAAGCACAGTATTCCCGCGTGCATGCAGATGATGTAGATCAAGCCCGCTCGACTCACCCCGGGCTCGGGGTCTTCCGAGCAGACCAGGAAAAAAGCGGAAAGGGCCGTGATTTCCCAACCGGCGAGGAAGAGAACCGCGTTGCGCGCGCAGACGACCACGGCCATCGAAGCCGTGAGGAGGAAGTAAAAGAAGCGGACATAAGCCGGCGAGAGGCGGCCGCGGGATGCCTCCAGATAGCCTTCCCCGTATATGCCGGCGGCCATGCCGACCGCGAAGATCGGCACGAGGAAGAAGGCGGACAGCGGGTCGACCGCGAGATGGAATTCGCCGAACGGGACGGTCCAGGCGATCCGGATCGCGGCGAATTCGCTCCCCGCCAGGACGGACAGCGCGAGGGCCAAACCCGCCGCGCACCCTCCCACCAAGCAGACGAGGGAAATCGATCGCGACAACCGCGCGCAACCGGAGAACGCAAGCGCGAGAAGAGCTCCCGCTCCAAGGAGGGCGAAGGCGAAAATCAAGGCGCTCATCGCCGTCGGGATCCGGTCATAATTTCCACACGAGCACGAAGATAAGAAACAAGAGAACGTGGAGCAGATAATACTGGAGATGCCCGTGCTGCACGCGGCGGACGACGGACAGGGAGCGCTTGACGACCGACGACGCCGGAGCCAGCGCCCGGTCCAAGACCATGTCCGGAGTGCGGCTATGGAAGCCGGCGCGCGCCGGCCAATAACCCGTCGGCGGCTGCGCCGACGACTCCCGCATCAGCAGCCCCTGGAAAACGACAACGAGGGGCTGCGCGTAGGAAGAGGCCGTATGCTGCATCGCGGGAGACGGACGGCTGAAGCCGCACCCCCAAGTCGGCCGGACCTCGACGCTCCGGTCTCGCAGCAGGCCTCGGCGCAAAACCCAGAAAAGGGCGGCAAGACCGAGAACGCCGGCGCCCAAAGCGCCGATGAGAGCAAGCGGCGCGAGAATCCCGCCGATGACCGAAGCGACCTCGTTCGGCGTGAGGCCGATGATCACCGCCGCGCCCCGCGCGGCCGCCCGCGCGAAGGGACCCGGCATCAGCCCGACGACGAGGCAAGCAACCCCCAGGAGAGCCATCGGCCAGAGCATGACATCCTCGGGGTCCTTCGCGTCGCGGGCCGCCGGGCCGCGCGGCTCGCCCAAGGTCAAGGCGCCGTAGGCCATCGTGAAACAGGCCGCCGCAAGGCCTCCGACCAGGGCCAGGGCCGCCGCGACGAACACCGCGAAACGCGTCGTCGCGGCGAATTCCCCTCCGAGAAACCCGCGATAGAGCAGCCACTCGCCGATGAAGCCGTTGAAGGGCGGCAATCCGCACGCCGCCGCCGCGCCGACCCACGCGAACAGGGAAGTCCACGGCATGCGCCGAAGAAGGCCGCCCGCGCCCTCGATGTTCCTGCTGCCCAAAGCCTGATTGAAGGCCCCGGCCCCGAGGAACAGCAGGGACTTGAACAGGCTGTGATTCAGGACATGGAGCAGCGCCGCGCTGAACCCGATCGCGGCGAGCACGCGGTTGCCGTGGGCCAGCCCAAGGCAGCCCAGCCCCATCCCCATGGTGAGGATGCCGACGTTCTCGATGCTGGAATAGGCCAGCAACCTTTTCAAGTCGTGTTGGACCATGGCGAAAAGAACGCCGAAAACGGCCGATGCCGTACCGAGCGCCAGGAAGACGACCCCCCAACTCCCCGGCACGGCCGGACAGAAGGAGATGAATCTCAACAGGCCGTAAACGCCCATCTTGAGGACCACCGCCGACAGGACGGCCGAGGCGTGGCTCGGGGCCACCGGGTGAGCTTCGGGAAGCCAAAAATGGAGCGGGATGAGGCCCGCCTTCATGCCGAAACCGGCCAGCGCGAGCGCGAATAGCCCGGTGACGGCCGGTCCCGGACCGGGCATCGCCGCCTTCATGGCCGAAAAATCCATGGAGCCCGCTCGGGAACCCATGCGGGCGAAAAAAACAAAGAGACACAAAGTCCCGAGATGGGTGCAGAGGAGATAGATGAGCCCGGCGCGGCGCACTTTCGGATCGCGGTCTTGCGCGCAGACAAGAAAGAAGGAGGCCAGAGCCATCACTTCCCACGCCGCGAGGAAGAGCATCGCGTTGCGCGCGCAAACGATCACGGCCATGGATGCCGTCAATATGAAATAAAAGAAGCGCACGGCCGCCTCGGGAAGATGCCCGCGCGAAGCCGCGAGGTAGCCCTCCCCGTAAACTCCGCCCGCCAGGCCGACCACGAAAATCGGAAGGAGGAAGAACGCGGACAACGGATCGAGCGCCAGGGAAAGTTCACCCATCGGCACCGGCCAGGGGATGCGAACGGGAGTCAGTTCGCCTCCGGACAATACGAAGAATGCGGGAATCAGTCCGGTCAGGCAGCCCGCGGCCGAACAAAAGAGGGCGGCCGCGCGCGACGCACGCGGATGTCCGGCGAGCAGAAGAGCGAGGACGGCCCCCGCCGCCAAAAACGAGACGGCAACGACCATGAGCATCACGACTCGCCCCCCAAGAGCGAGAGGATTTCCTCGGCCGAGGCCCGGCGGGCCACCGCGGCCTTGAATCCGGCATCGTGCAGGGCCCCGGCCAACTCGGCGAGGAGGCTGAGATGTTCCCGAATCGTCGGCGTCAAAATCAAAAAGAGCGCGTTCACCGGTTTGCCGTCCGCCGCGCCGAAATCGACCGGTCGATCGAGGAAGCAGAGCGAGACGCAGGGAGCCTCGATCGGGAAAACGAGAGGGCCGCGCGGATGCGGGATGGCTATCCCGTCTCCGACCGGAGTCGCCCCGCGCATCCCGCGCTGCGCGAGAACCTCCGCCACGAGGACCCGATCCGTCGCGTTGAGAGGCAGCCGCTCGGCCGCGGCCGTCAAAGCCGACGCGGCGTCCGCGCCCGCGACGGAATGGTGAATTCCGCCCGCGTTCAAGGCCCGGATGAGCGCCGCGGGCTTGCCGCCTGGATGCGCATCGAGCGCGGCGTCCGGCCGCATCGGACGCTTGTGGCGGTTGGACCACTCAAGCAAATCCACGCGGTTGAAGCGATGGCGGCCGTTGATGCAGAAAGACGGCAAACCCTCCTGATCGACCCAACGAAGAATCGTCGGCTCCGTCACGCTGAAGGCGCGGGCGGCGTCCCGCACGCTCAATTCCATGTGCAAGAACAGATTACCATATTCCCATTGTATCATCCATTAGCCTGGAAATCCCGTCGGCCGCCTTGCGTCGAACCGCCGTCTGGATCCACCGGGAGTTCGGCGAGGAGGCCGTCCGTTTTTAAAGACCCGGCATGCCGCGCCATTGACGAAAATCGCAAGCGCGCGTATCCTGGGCGCATGGAGCCCCCAGCCGAGCCCAGGCCCGCCGTCGCTGCCGACACTTGGCGCTGGATGCTCGTCGTCGCGGCGTTTTTGGCGGTCCTGACGGCTCTTTCCACGGGACAGCTCTTGTACGCCGTCGTCAAGAGCGGGGTCCTGTCGCGGCTGGGGGATGCTTCGCCCGCCGCGCCCCTCCCGCCGACGCCGGCCCGGGGAAGTTATCCCCCGGAAATCCTGGTCCTCGACGGAGACAACATCTACGACGGCAAAACCACGCCCCCGGAAATCCAGCTCGACGGCAACCTCGCCAATCACGCCGAAAACATCCGCACCATCGCCCGTTGGGTGCGCCTCAACGGCTTGGAGCGAGAGCCGCAAACCAACATGGCGCGCCAAGACGCCCTTCGCACCCTGCGGCGGGAATCGGCCATCTTGGCCCGCGAGAACGCGCGCGCCGACGAACTGCTCAAGCGCGGCCCCCGGCCGCGTCCCGGCTACGACATGCCGGCCTTCAAGCCTCTGGATGCCATCGCTCCTCCCGCCGCCTCGCCCGGCGAAGCAGTCGATTGGACGCTCGCCTGCGCGCGCGCCAACCTGGCCCACGATCTCGCGTTCCTGTTGGAATCGAACATGGCGTCCGCGCCCGACCCCGAGGCCATCGCCAAGGCCCGCGCCGACGCCGCCTTCTGGCGCGGGCGACTGGCCGCCGCCGCGGCGCGGCCGCGCGCTACTTCATGATCTCGCGCAGAAGAAAAGTGTACTCGATCGCGTAGCGCTTGACGCGCTGCTCCAGATTGGCCGCGGCGCTGTGGCCGCCCTCGGTGTTCTCGTAGTAGAGCACCGGCTGGCCGGCCTCCTCCAGGCGCGCGGCGAACTTGCGCGCGTGGCCGGGATCGACGCGGTCGTCCATCGTCGAGGTGTAGACCAGAGTGGGCGGGTAGCGCGGGGTGGAGCGGACGTTCTGGTAGGGCGAGTAGCGGCGCAAGTACGCGGCCTGCGCGGGATCGTCCGGATCGCCGTACTCGCCGATCCAGGAATTTCCCGCCAGCAGATGGCTGTAGCGCAGCATGTCGGTCAGCGGAACCTCGCAGAGCACCGCGCCGAAGAGCTCCGGACGCTGGGTGAGCACCGTCGCCATCAAAAGCCCGCCATTGCTGCCGCCCTGGATGGCCAGGCGCGACGGCGAGGTCTCGCGGGTCTTGGACAAGTCCGCCGCCACGGCCTCGAAGTCGTCGAAGGCGCGCTGGCGGTGCTCCTTGATCGCGGCCTCGTGCCAGCGCGGGCCGAACTCGCCGCCGCCGCGAATGTTCGCCAGAGCGAAGGCTCCGCCGCGCGACAGCCACAGCCTGCCCGTGGTCGCGAGGTAGTAGGGCGTCATCGAGATCTCGAAGCCGCCGTAGCCGTAGAGCAAGGTCGGCGTGGTCCCGTCGAAGGGGGCGCTGGCGCGGCGCACGAGGAAATACGGCACGCGCGTTCCGTCGCGACTGACGGCCCAGCGCTGGACGGCCGACAAGCCGCGCGCGTCGAAGCGAGCGGGCAGCGCGCGCCAGACGGCCGGGCGCGGGCGGCGCGAGGCCGCGTCGAAGGCCAACGCGGCGCTCGGCGACAGGAACGACTCGGCGTCGGCGATCACCAGGTCCGAGAAATCATCGGCGGCGACCACGCTGAGCGTGGAGTTCGCGGGAAACGCCAACCGATCCAGGATCCAGCGGCCGCCGCGCCGGCGCGCGCGCAGGAAAACACCCTGGACGTCGTCGAGCACCGACAAGATCAGCGCCGAGCGCGCGGCCGAGACGGCCTGCAGCGACGACGACGGCGTCGGAGTCCAGACGGTCTCCACTCGCGACGCGTCGCGCGCGGACGCGGGCAGGGCCACCAGCGCCCCGGCGGGGATCGTCGAGCCCGCCACGAACCAATCCCGGCGCAGACGCGCCAGCACGCGTCCGTCGAAGAAACCCTCGAGCTCGGAACTCTCGGGCAGCGGAAGTTCGCGCGTGCGGCCGTCTTCATAGGCGAGCTTC
The DNA here is from genome assembly GCA_021806745.1 of bacterium. Lineage (GTDB taxonomy): Bacteria > Elusimicrobiota > Elusimicrobia > UBA1565 > UBA9628 > GWA2-66-18. The sequence goes on along the minus strand of JAJZQS010000029.1, from coordinate 13,726 downwards.
CTGGACGAGTAGAAATCGACGGCCTCCTCGATCACGACCAGCCGCGCGTCCCGGCGAAACCACGACTCCGGCGTCACCGACACGTCCAAATCGCGCCCCGCGAAGACCGTCGTCGCCGACGAGAGGGGCGTACCCCGCGTCCACAGCTTGACCTCGCGCGCGTAGCCGGACTTGGTCAGCGTCACGGGGCCGAAGTCCGTGCCCACGAGCAAATGGTCCAAGTCCAGCCACGCGGCGTCGGTCTTGGCCTCGGGGATTTCGAAGCCGCCGGGCACGAAGGCCTTCGCGTCGGCGTCGAACTCGCGCACGACCGCCGCGTCGCCGCCGCCGCGCGAAAGCGTCAGCAGGCAGCGCGACTGCGCGGGCGGCAGGCACTGCGCGCCCTTCCAGACCCAGTTCTCCTTCTCGCGCGCGGACAGGGCGTCCAGGTCGAGCACGGTCTGCCAACGCGGGTCCTTGCGCCGGTACTCGGCCGGAGTCGTACGCCGCCACAGCCCGCGCACGTGCGCGGAATCCTGCCAGAAGTTGTAGAGCCAGCGGCCGCGCGCCTCGGGCCACGGGATGCGGTCCTTGGCCAAGGTCACGGCGCGCGCGTCGGCCTCCACCGACGGCCAGCGCGGGTCGGACTTGAGCTCGGCGAGGGTCTTATCGTCGTGCGCTCCCACCCAAGCCAGCGCGCGCGTGGAGGTCGCCTCCTCCATCCACAGCCGCAGGTCCGACGCGCCGTCGGCGCGCGCGCAGACCGCCGCCGCCGAAAGCGCCAGAGCCAGGATCGTTCGTCGGTTCATTGCGCCTCCACGCCCGGATTTCTGAGCGCTCCCAATCCCTCGGCGACCTTGCGCGGCGCCAGGCCCAGCGCCGCGGCCAGACGCGAGGAGTCCAGCGACGCGTCGCGCGGGCGCGGGGCCGGCTTGCGCTCGTCGGCCGCGCGCGTGGGGCGCGCCAGCGCCGCGTCCCAGCCGAAAACGCGGCAGAGCTCCAGCGCGGTTTCATGGCGGGTCAGGCGCTCGGCGCCGCCCCAATGATAGATGCCCGCCAAGTCGGGATCGGCCAGGATTCGCGCGACGACCTCCGGCAGTTGGTCGCCGTCGGTGGAGGTCCGCCACTGGTCGATGTGGGCCGAGATCGGCCTGCCGGCCGACAGCGCCGCGCGCCACTCGTCGATGAAGCACGGGCGCGTACCCAGCGGCCGCCCGTAGACGCTCGACACGCGCAAGACCACGGCCGCGGGCGCGCGCGCGAGCGCCTCGGCCTCGGAGTCGAGCTTGGTGCGACCGTAGACCGACAGGGGACGGGGCTCGTCGTCTTCGTCATACCAACCCTTCTCGCCGTCAAAGACCAAATCCGTGGAGAAATGCACGAGCCGCGCGCCGACGCGCGCGCACTCGCGCGCGACGAGTCCCGTCGCCTCGGGGTTGAGCCGCCGCGCCAGCCCGGGGTCGAGCTCGCACTCGTCGGGGCGCGCCGCGCCCGCGCAGTGGACCACCGCCGCCGGACGCAGCGCATCGAAGGCCGCCGTCACCGAGGACGGAGCCTCGAGGTCCAGCCGGACCGCGTCCGGACCCTGCGCGCGGCGCCCGGCGCCGACCACGCGCCAAGTCCCGGACAAGCCGCGGACCAGCCGCGTTCCCAGAAAGCCCCCGGCGCCCGTGACCAGCAGTGTCGGTTTCGTCATATAGGCCTTTAGGCCCACACGGGCCTGGGCGTTCCGCCTCAGGCTCGAACGGGACGGAAACGACTATACTCAATTCATGAAGATTTGGCTCTCGACGGCGCTGCTGCTGACGGCGCTGGGCGCGCGCGCCGGCGCGGCGACTCTCAAGGACCCCGCTCTCGATCAGGCCGTGAAGCTGGCCGGCGCCGACCAAGCGCCTCTCGTCTACGACGGCTCGCGCAATCTGCCCTCCATCGAGGCCTACGGCATGGCCGCCGCGCCCGCGTCCGCTCGTCCCTCGGCCGCGACCATCGCCGCGCCGCCGCCTCCCGCGCACGCCGCCGCCGTCGATCAAGTCCCGATGCCGCGCGAGTGGGTCGCCGTCCCGGCGCCGGCGCGCGCCGCCGCTCCCGCCGCGCCGTTGCGCCGCTATTATCCGGCGCTGGGCGCGCTGGTGGGGATGGCCGCGGGCTTCTCGCTGAGCGTCGGCCTGTCCAAAATCCTGGCCTGACGCCTTCGATCTCTCGCGGAGGGGCCGGTTCCGAAAGGGACCGGCCCCTCCAGCGTACGAATGCTCGATGGGTGGCTCTTGACAGTTCAAGGTTCACCCGTTATAAACATGTACGAGCAGGCCGGGCGCACGGCGGCCGAATCGACACCATGAGGGCCCGACCTTTCCTGACGGCGTCGCTTTGCGTGTTGGCCGCCGCGGCGGTGGCGCGGCCGCCCGCGGCCCCGCGGCCGCCGGACGCTCCCCGGCCGCTGGCTCCGATCATCCTCGACCCCGGCCACGGCGGGCACGATCTGGGAGCGGTGGCCAACGGCCTGCAGGAAAAAGACATCGCGCTGGCCGTGGCGCTGAAGGTGCGCGAGCGTCTGGCGCCGACTTTGCCGGTACGCATGACGCGCGACGACGACCGCTTCGTCAAGCTCGACGAGCGCGTGGTCGACGCCGCGGACTGGAACGGCGCGATGTTCGTGTCGATCCACCTCAATCAAGTGCGCAGCCGCTCAACCTCGGGCGCGACGGTCTACAGCTACGGAGCTCCCAAGACCCGCCGCCGCGGCTGGCGACGCTGGCTGCGCCGGCGGCGGCGGGCGCCGCCGATGCCCGCCCCGCCGCGAGTGGAGTCCGCCGAGGGCGGAGAGCTGGCCGACGCGATCGCAACCCGGCTGCGCCGCGCGGGCGTGAGCGCCGCGCGCGAGCGATCCGATTACTACGTGCTCAAGGAACCGTCGCAGCCGAGCGTGCTCGTCGAACTCGGCTACCTGAGCAACCGCGCGGAAGCGCGCCGCCTGGCCGACCCCGCCTACCAGGACAAACTCGCCGACGCGATCGCCCGCGCCGTCCGAGATTTCGCCGCGCGCCGCGCGGTCCAGGGCGAGGCGCCCTCGACGCTGGCCGAGAACGCCGCCGCGCCCGCGCGCCTGTAGCGCCGGGCGTTTGCTAACATCGCGCCATGCGCGTGCGCATACTCGTGACCGGCGGCACCTTCGACAAGGACTACGACGAAATCGCGGGCGCGCTGTCGTTTCGGCGCACTCACGTGCCCGAGATGCTGCGCCTGGGCCGCTGCCGTCTCAATGCGCCGGTGACGACGCTGATGATGAAAGACAGTCTGTTCATGACCGCGGCCGACCGGCGAAAAATCCTCGCGGCCTGCCGCCGCGCGCCCGAGACGCGGCTCGTGATCACGCACGGCACGGACACCATGGCCGCGACCGCCGCGGTGCTGGGCCGCGAGTTGAAGGACAAGACCGCGGTTCTCACCGGCGCGATGCGGCCCTACCGCTTCGGCTCCTCGGACGGGATGTTCAACCTGGGCTCGGCGCTGTCGTTCGCGCAAGTGCTGCCGCCGGGCGTGTTCGTGGCGATGAACGGGCTGTTCTTCCCGTGGGACTCGGTGCGCAAGGATCGGCGCCGCGGCGTGTTCGTGCGCGGCGCGAGCGCGTGAATCCGGCCAAGGCGCTGTTCGACGGCGCACTGGAGCTTTTTCTCGGTCGCGAAAGCCGCCGGCGCCTGGGCGCGCACATCCTCAACCGCGCGCGCGGCGACGGCGACTACGACCCGCGCACCAACGGCGAATATTGGGCGCTGGGCCGCGTTCAGGCTCGCCTGCGCGGGCGGCCCGCGGCGTTCATCGACGCGGGCGCGCACGCGGGCGAGTGGTCGAAGACCGCCGCGGCCGGACTCGGTGCGGACTCCACGATTTACGCGTTCGAGCCCACGCGCGCGAGCTTCTCCGCGCTCGCGCGCCTGGCTGCGGCCGGGGCGCCGGGCGCGCGCATCGTGCCCGTGCGCGCCGCCTTGGGGGAAAGCGACGGCACGGCCGAACTGCGCGTGGACGGCGACGGCCACGGCACCAACTCGCTGAGTCCGCGTCGCCTGCGTGAGAAGCCGGACGCGCCCAATGAGCCCGCGCCCTCGCGCGAGAGCGCCCCGCTCGTGCGCGGCGACTCGTTTTGCCGCGAGCGCGGCGTGGAGCGCGTCGACTTTCTCAAGATCGACGTGGAGGGCCACGAAGTGGGCGTTCTTCGGGGATTTTCGGCGATGCTCGCGGCCAGGCGCGTGGACCTGCTGCAGTTCGAGTACTGCCACGCCTGGATCGATGCCGGGCATTTCCTGCGCGAGGCCGTGGAACTGCTGGAGTCGTACGGCTACGCGGTGGGTAAGCTCGCGGGGACGCGCGTTCTTTTCCTGGACGGTTACGACAAGTCCTGGGAAAAATTCGAGTTCTCGAACTTCGTCGCGATGCCCGCCGAGCGCGCGGCCGATTGGCGCGCGTCGCGGCCTACAGCAGCCTGAGCTGATCCCCCAGCGGCCGCCGGAAATGCCGCGTCTCCAGCGGCGGAACTCGCCGGTCCAGGCCCAGCCGCGCGCAGGTGAGGCGAAACAAGTCCGCCAGGTGCTCGGCGAATGTGCCTTCGCCGCGCATGCGCGTGCCGAAGCGCGGGTCGTTGAGCCGCCCGCCGCGCGTGGAGCGGATTTGGCTCAAGACCTTGTCGCGCCGGTCGGGATAATGGCGCGTGAGCCAATCCTCGAAGATCGGCCCCAACCCGTGAGGCAGGCGCAGGGCCGTGTAACCGGCGCAAGTCGCTCCGGCGTCCGCGGCGGCCTTGAGCAGCGCGGGCATCTCGTGGTCGTTGAGGCCGAGGATCACGGGTGCCGTCATCACGCCCACCGGCACGCCCGCGCGCGCGAGCGCCCGCACGGCCTCCAGGCGCCGGGCCGCAGAAGCGGCGCGCGGCTCCAATCGACGCGCGAGTTCCCCGTCGAGGGTCGTCAAGGTCACGAACACGCGCGCGCAGCCGTAGCGGGCGAGTTCCGCCAGGACATCGGCGTCGCGCGCGACCAGCGCGCTCTTGGTGACCAGGCCGCAGGGGTGGCGCGCGTCGGCCAGAACTTCCAGGCAGCGGCGGGTGAGCTTGAGCGCGCGCTCCACGGGCTGGTAGACGTCGGTGACGCCGCCCAGGGCGACGGCGTCGGGCTCCCAGGAAGGCTTGGCGAGCTCGGCGGCGAGCAGTTGCGGCGCGTCTTCTTTGACGAAGATCTTGGTCTCGAAGTCGAGGCCCGCCGACAATCCCAAGTACTCATGGTAGGGCCGGGCGTAGCAGTAGACGCAGCCGTGCTCGCAGCCGCGATACGGGTTCAGGCTCCAGGTGAAGGGGATGTCGGGGCTGTCGTTCTTGACGAGGACCGAGCGCGAGGCGTCGCGGTAGAAGCGCGTGGCGGGCGCCGGGCGCTCGGCCGGGTCGGCGTCTTCGTCCGGCTCGACGGCGATCTCTTCGAAGCGGTTGGGCGGGTTGAGGCCGGTCCCTCTTCCCCGGGGCGCGTTGTTCACGCCCAAAGTCTATTCGAACTTTTGTTCGATTTCAAGGGCCCGGCACTACCGACCCTGCGTCCCCAAGACAACGGCCAGAAGCATCAGTTCCGTACCCACCCCCGCGGTCAGCGCCAGCGACGCCGCGACATGGCCGGCAAGTCCCCAATAAGTCCCCCAAATCGCACCGCCAAGCAAGACCGCGCTGCCGGCGCAAGTCGAAATGTTCACGATCCGGGTTTTCCCGGCGCTGATCATCAAGCCTTCCAGGGCGTTTTGAAGCGCGAATTGAAGCGGCACTAAGACGCAAAGCGCGATGACGGACGACACCGCGCCGGCGAGCCGACCGTCATGCCCGACGAACGACAAGACCAACATCCGTCCCGGCGGCGTCGCGCCCAGGGCCAAAAGCGCCGCCGAACAGCACAATCCCACGCTCGCCGCGAAGACGAGCAGTTGCTTGGTCTCGGCGCTTTCCCGGTTGCTGATGATGACTTGCTGCACCATGCGAGTCGCGTTGGAAAAGAGCAGCACGATCCCCAAGCCCGTCGACCACGAGGCCAGCGCCAGCGCCCCCCCCGCGCGCGCGATGATGCACAGCAAGATCATGCGCGAACCCCAGAGGACGATCTTCGAGTTGGCCAGCGGACGATAGAACAGCCAGACCTCCCGCAGAGTGGAGGGCAAACCGGTTTCGCCACGGGAAATCCCGGGAGCCGGGGGTCGCGCGCGCCTGGCCGCGTAGGTCACGAACGCGGCCTCGGAAATGATCCCCGCCGAAAGAGTGACGCCGGCGATCAGATACCCCGGCAGCCGGAGCCAATAGCCCGCGCCCAAGCCGCCGGCCAGAATCGCCAGGCGCCCGAAGGCCGCATAGGCCACCTCGCGCTCCTGGTGGGAATAAATCATGATGCCCTGGAAATAGCGGCGCCAGCCGCTGGCCGCCGGCCAAAGCACGAGAAAGAGCAAAATCCAATGCACGCGGTGCTTGAGGACGCCCTCAATCGCGAAGACGGCCTTCGCGGCGACGGAGAACACCGGCGGCAGGCACAAGATCGCCATCAGCCCCGACAGGCACAAGATCGCCAACAGAGTAAACCGCCACAGCCAGTAACGGGCGCTTTTGCCTCGGGCCAGAGCCGTGGAGGCGTGCAGCAGCATGATGACGGGGCTTTCGAAGAAGACGGCCGCCGATTTCGCCACGCCCACGGCGGCCAAATTGACGCTCGCTTCCGGCAGGTGGGCCAAGGTCGTGCTGACCAATGGGTCGGCCAGCGTCATGACGACGTCGCTGAGCGACAAGGGCAGGAATTGCTTCCAAAGGGAAAACTGCGTCGCCGCAGCGCGCGCGCGGCGCGCCGTTTGCTCTAAGCCGCGATCAACGATCGTTCGCAAGAAAACACCGGGCAGAGCGTCTCGACGGCGCGATCCAGGTCTTGACCGGCGAGCAGTTCGAGCTTTTGCGCCCGGATCCAGTCGTCATTGTAGATCGTGTCCAAATACCGGTCGCCCCGGTCGGGATTGATCATGAGGATTTTCAGCCTCTCGCTCTCGCCCAGGCCGAAAGCCAGGCCGGCGGCCACGATGGCGCCGGTAGAGCCGCCCAGCAAAAGCCCTTCTTTGCGCGCCAGGCAACGGCAAACCGAGAATGCCAGCTCGTCGCAGACCGAATAGGCCGAAGTCAAAACTTCTCGCTTAAAGTTCGGCGGGGTGAAATGCAGGCCCAACCCCGTCATCTTATACGGATGCGGCGGCATGCCCAAAATCGCCGAACCGTCCACGTCGACGCCCACGAAGCGGACCGAACGCCCCCGGCCGGCGAAATGCTCGGCCAGACCCGCGATCTGACCGGCCGTGCTGATGCCGACGACGATGACGTCGGGAGCGCCGTCGAATGCGTTTTCGATTTCACGGGCGGTGAACAGAGCATGCGCCCGAGGATTGTCGGGGTTGAGGTGCTGGCACGGATACCATGCGCCCGGAATCCGCATCGAAAGCTCGCGCGCTTTCTCCATGCGGGCCGCCTGCATGGAGCCGTGCGCGTTGGCCGCGCTCGGCGGCAAATCCACCAGCTGCGCCCCATAGGCTTCAAGCATGCGCCGGATGGCCGGCGTCGTCTTCGCGTCGACCACGATGATGACCTTGTATCCGCGCGACGCCCCGATCATCGCCAGCCCGATGCCGAAATTGCCGGAGCTCGATTCGACGATGGTTCCTCCGGGCTTGAGCCGGCCGGTGCGCTCCGCCTCGTTGATCAAATAGACGGCGTTTTTTTCCTTGATGCTGCCGCTGGGGTTGCACGCTTCGAGCTTCAAATAGAAGTCATGGCGTCGGCAGACCGGGTTCAGATTGTTCAGGCGCACGATGGGAACATTGCCGAAAGCCTCGGACACGTTCGCAGAGATGCGGGTCGGATGTCTCATGTCGTGGGGATCCTCGGAGGGCGCGGCAATGTTCCAAGAATAGGCCCTACGACCGATGTCGAACAGGTGCGTTAGACCCGGACTTGTCTGGGTCCATAGTCCTATGTGCCGGAAATCCGCGGCTAGCGCATCGGCGTCGAGGACATCGGCGCGGCCGACATCGGGCAGTGCCCGCAGCTCTCGCCATGGTGTCCGGCCAGATAGCCTCCCAATGCCGCGAGCGCCAGCAAGACCAACGCCGCCAACGCCTTGCACCCACAGCAACGCTTCATGCCGCAGCCGCAGCCCTTCCCGCAACCGCAGCCGCACTCGCACGCGCCCCTCGTCTCCTTCGATTCCTCGGCCATTTCATTTCTCCTTTGCGATGTCTTGATCGACTAATGTCGAGCCGCCCCGCGTCCTCGCCCGCACGTCAACGGCGCCCTCCCACCGTCAGCCGCGCGGTCAAGCCGCCGACCGACGAGGTGCCGACGGTGATCTCGTAATCGCCGGGAGGCTCGGAGAATTTCATGTCGGCGCCCAAGAAGCCGAGCTCGGCCGGTCCCAACGCGAACTCCACCACGCGGCTCTCCCCGGATTTCAGGCCCACGCGCGAAAATCCCTTGAGCTCGGCCACCGGCCGCGTCACCTCGGCGAAGCGCCGGCGAAGGTAGAGCTGGACCACCGCGTCTCCCGCGCGCGCGCCGTCGTTGGAGACCTCCACGCGCACGATCGCGGTCGCGCCGGGAGCCGCGACCGCCGGCGTCACGCTCAAGCCCGACAGCGTGAAGGTCGTGTAGCTCAAGCCCCAGCCGAACGGGAACTGCGGCGTCCAGGGCCCGTCGATGTATTTCGAAGTGAAGTGATCGGACTCGGAGGCCGGTCGCCCGCCGTTCTTGTGGTCGTAGTAGATGGGAATTTGTCCCGTCGAGCGCGGGAAAGTCATCGTCAGGTGGCCGCCCGGGTTCGCGTCGCCGAACAACGCCGCGGCCACGGCCGCCGCGCCCTCCGTACCCGGCTGCCAGGCCTCGAGCACCGCGGGAACCGTCGACAGCAGCGGCGCGAGCGTCAGCGGACGGCCGTTGAGCGCGACCGCGACCACGGGCTTGCCGGCGGCGGCGGCCGCGCGAGCAAGCTCCAGTTGGCGGCCGGGCAAGTCCAGGGAACTGCGCGCGGAGGCCTCGCCGCTCATGTCCGCGCTCTCGCCCAGCACCACGATCGCCGCGTCGGCCGCTCTCGCCGCCTCGGACGCGCTTTGAATGTCCGCGTCGCTCAAGGAGCCGATCGCGCCGCCGGTGGACGCGATCACCCGCGCGCCGGGCAGGGCCGCGCGCACGGCATCCGCCACGCTCGCCGCGTCGGCCGGCCGCCCTTCGCCGGACCAGGAGCCGAGCAGGGCCGCGCGGTCGACGGCCAAGGGGCCGATCACCGCCACGGTCTTGAGCGACTTGGACAGCGGCAGGACGCCGCCGTCGTTTTGCAAAAGGACCAGAGAACGCTCGGCCGCGCGCCGCGCCGCGGCGCGGCTTGCCGCCGAGAGCAGTTCGGCGTCCTCGCGCGCCGGGTCCGCGTAGGGACGCTCGAAAAGACCCAGCTCAAATTTCACGCGCAAGATCCGCCGCACGGCCTCATCGACGGCCGAAAGCGGCACCGCACCGGCACGCACGAGCTCGGGCAGGTTTTGCGCGTAGTCGCGGCTGACCATCTCCATGTCGACGCCGGCCGTCAGCGCTCGCGCCGCGGCCTGCGCGCCGTCTTGAGCGACGCCGTGATTGATGAGCTCGTGGACCGCGTTGTAGTCGCTGACCACGAAGCCGGAAAACTTCCACTCTCCGCGCAACACATCGGTCAGCGTGAATCGGTTCGCCGTCGAGGGAACGCCATCGAGATCGTTGAAGGCGCTCATCAGCGTCAGCGCGCCCGCGTCCACCGCGGCCTTGAACGGCGGAAAATAAATCTCGCGCAGGGTGCGCTCGGAGATCTCGGTCGTGCCGTAGTCTCGCCCGCCCTCGGCCGCGCCGTAGCCGACCCAGTGCTTGGCGCAGGCCGCCACGCGGCCGGGCTGGGAGGGATCGTCGCCCTGATAGCCTCGCACCCACGCGCGCGCCATCGCGCTTCCCAGATACGGGTCCTCGCCCGCGCCCTCGGCGACCCTTCCCCAGCGCGGGTCGCGCGCGATGTCGACCATGGGCGAAAACATCCAGCGCAGGCCCGTGGCCTCGGCCTCGCGCGCCGACACGCGCGCGGCGCTCTCGACTTCGCCCGGGTCCCAACTGGACGCCAACGCCAGCGGGATCGGGAAAATCGTGCGGTAGCCGTGGATCACGTCGAAGCCGAAGAGGATCGGAATCTTGAGGCGGGAATTTTCCAGCGCCGCGCGCTGGAGCGCGTTGATCTCCGAGGAGCCCAGGACGCCCAGCACCGCGCCCAGCCGCCCCGTGCGGGCCAAGTCGAAGAGCTCCGGACTCGCCTTGCCGTCGGCCCGGCCGTCGAGCTGCTGAAGCTGGCCGAGCTTTTCTTCGAGCGTCATCTTGGACAGCAGTTCCTGGACCCGGGCCTCCACGTCCGCGCTCGGCGCGGCCGCGGCGGGAAGCGACAGAATCAACGCGAGCAGGGCGATCATTTCGTCGCGGCCTCTTGGTGGAAACCGACCTCCGACATGGCGCGGCCGATCTCCGGATTGGCCATGAAACGGCGCCAGACGCCTCCGTCGCGCTGATCCTCGGCGCTCAGAAGCGTGATGCCCTGGTCGATGCCGAGCACGTCGCTGTCGACCCAGCCGGTGGCGGGATTGAACGCGTCGACGAAACCGTAGCGGCCGTAAATCTTCGAGCCCCAGCGCTTCTTCATCTCGCGCAGGGCGTCGAGCGACTGCTCCGGCGTGAACATGATCGAGCCCCCGGGCGCGCACGGCGCCACCGTTCCGTCGTCGACGCCGCCCGCGGGCGGGCCGCCCCAGGCCTTGTAGCCGTTTTGCGTGTCCGAAGCCGTGCCGCCCCAGACGTTCGCGCCATAGGTCGTCTCGGTCTTGGAAAGGTCGATGAAGAACTGCCGCTGGGCCAGCGTGGCCTGGACTGAGTTCTGGAAGTAATCGATGCCTGACCGGTCCTTGAGCCCGCGAAAATCGACGAACGCCTGCGAGTATTGATGGATGAACAGCGGGTTGACGCCCGCGACGAAGGTGTAGGTCCCGTAGCGCACCTCCGGTCGAGCCCACGAGTACCACTCCGAGGCCGGGATCGGGTGCGTCGGCGAGCCGATGGCGAGCAGGTCCAGGATCATGTGCTCGCTGTAGGTGTCCCAGCGCGCCGGGATGAAGCCTTTTTCCGGCGTCCAGCCCATCGACAGCATCGGCGGCTTGCCTTTCATCATCCACGGGAAATCCACGCGGTCGTAGATCGCCTCGGACAGGCGCTTCACCTCGGGATCGCCGGGGAAGCACTGAGCCGCGGTCAGCGCCCCGGCCAGCAGAAGCGCGGTGTCGATGGTGGAGGCCTCGCTGTTCCACAGCCGCGCGCCGGTGCGCTCGTCGATGAAGTGATAGAAGAAGCCATGCTCCTGCGGCGCCTTGTCGAGCAAAAACCGCAGCGTCTTGCTCGCGCGCGCCGCCGCCTCGCCGCGCGACACCCAGCCGCGGTCGGCTCCCACGCACAGCGCGGCCAGGCCAAATCCCGTCGCCGCCACGCTCGACGCGCCCTCGGTCTTCTCCTGGCGCGGCGCGCCGCCGTCGGCCGAAGCGCGATCGGGGACTTGGCCGGTGACCGGATCGGCCTGCTCCCAGAAGTAGCGGAACGCCCGGCGCTCCACGTCGTCGCGCAACGCCGCGTCGGCCTTGGAGACCGGGCGCGCGGCGGGCGCGGGCGGCGGCGCCACGGCCGTCGGCGCCGCGTCCGCGGACGACCCGCCGCCGTCGAAACGCGCGGAGGCCGCCTGCGCGGCGGACTCGTCCGAAGCCGCGGACGCGAAGACCGCCAACGACAGGCAAAAAACCATCGCGAGCGCGCGCATGCGATATCCTATCACGCGGCGGACGGCTACGCCGCCAGCCGCCGGACTTCCTCTTCCTTGGCCTGGATCGCGTTTTGCACGCGCTCCATGTCCTCGCCCACCTTGGTGACGCGCGCGAAGTCCTCGTAGAGAGCGGGGTCGGACATCTCATGGGCGAGCGCTTCGAGCTCCGCGTGCAGGCGCTCGAGTTCGGCCTTGGATTTCTCCAACGCCTTCGCGCGGCGGCGGGCCTCCTTGCCGGCCTCGTACTGGTTGTCGGCCGCGGCGTCGGCGGGCGCGGGCGCGGCGTCGCGCCCCTGCGCCGCCGCGTCCTCGGCCAGCAACTGGGCCTGGCGGTGGCGGAAATATTCGAAGTTTCCGGGGTAGACGGTGATCTTGCCCTGGACCACGTGCACGACGTGGTCGGCCACCGCGTTGAGAAAATAGACGTCGTGGCTGATCGCGCAGAGGGTGCCCTCGAACTTCTTGAGCGCTTCCACCAACGCCTCGACGCTGGTCAAATCGAGATGGGTCGTCGGCTCGTCGAGCAGCAGCACGTTGGGCGGGTCGAGCAGGAGCTTGGCCAACTGCAGCCGGCTCTTCTCGCCGCCGGAGAGAACGTCGACGGTCTTGTAGACCGAGTCGCCGGGAAAAAGAAAAGTGCCCAGCACCGTGCGCGTGAACAAATCGCCGTTGAGGCGGCCCACGCTCATGGCCTCCTGCAAGACGGTGCGGCCGGGAGTGAGTTGGCCGTCGCGGTGCTGGGAGAAGTAGCCGACCTTGACGTTGTGGCCGAGCACGCGCTCGCCGGAGTCGATGGGGATGATGTCGCCCAGGACCTTGAGCAGCGTGGACTTGCCCGCGCCGTTGGGACCGACGAAGGCCATCTTCTGGCCGCGCTCGAGCTCGAAGTTGAGGCCTTCGTAGACCTTGGTGGCGCCGTAGGACTTGAAGACGTTTTTCAGGCGCAGCACGGTGGTGCCGGTGCGCGCGGGCTGAGGGAACGCGATGCTGACGGCCTTGGTGGAGGGAGGCAGTTCGATGCGCTCGACTTTCTCGAGCTTCTTGATCACGCTCTGCACGCGCGACGCGGTGGAGGCGCGCGCGCGGTTGCGCATGATGAACTCCTCCATGTCGGCGATCTCGTCTTGCTGCTGCTTGTAGGCGGCCAGCACGCGTTCGCGCGCGGCCTCGCGCTCGGCCAGGAAGCCGTCGTAGTCGGTGTTGTACTTTTTGAGCTTGCGGGCCTCCACCGACACGATCGCCGAGCAGACCTCGTCGATGAAGCCTCGGTCGTGCGAGATCATGAGGATGGCCCCGGGATAGCCCTTCAAGTATTCCTGGAACCACAGCAGCGTCTCCAAGTCCAGGTGGTTGGTGGGCTCGTCGAGCAGCAGCAGTTGGGGCTCTTCGACCAGCAGACGCGCCAGCGCCGCGCGCATCGCCCAGCCGCCCGACAGCTCCGAGAGCGCGCGGTCGAAGTCCTTGACCTTGAACCCCAGGCCCATCAGGATCTTCTTGGCCTTGGCCGTCTCTCGGCCGTCGGGATCGGCGCGGTGCGCGAGAGCGGTCTCGAGCACCGTCTCCGGCCCCACCGGAGGATTTTCCTGAGGCAGGTAGCCGGCCTTGGCGCCGCGCTTCCATTCGATGCTCCCGCCGTCGGGTTCCTCTTCGCCCAGGAGCATCTTGAAGAGCGTCGACTTGCCCGCTCCGTTGGGGCCCACCAGCGCGAAGCGGTCGCCCGCGTTGAGCTGGAGCTCGGCGCCGTCGTAGAGCGTCTGGTCGCCGAAGGATTTGACGAGGCCGCGTACGGAGATCATCGCCGGGAGATTCTACCTTTTGGCGGACGGCGGACGGCGTCG
>JAJZQS010000146.1 GCA_021806745.1 bacterium | reverse complement strand
GGGCGATCGCCGCCTCGGCGCCCACGGCGCCGGCGACGGCGTAGCCGCGGCCGCTGAGCACGCGCGTCAGCAGCTTGACGATTCCGGGCTCGTCGTCGACGACGAGGACGCTCTCGCGCCCGGAGAGCTCCGCGCAAGGCGGCGATTCAGGGTGAGCGCTCGTCGCGGGCTCTTCGGCGCGCGGGAAGCGCAGCGTGATCGTCGTGCCCCGTCCCGGGCGGCTGTCGGCCTGGACGGTCCCGCCGCACTGGGAGACGATCCCGTGGACGATGGACATCCCCAGACCCGTTCCGCGTTCGCGGGGCTTGGTGCTGAAAAACGGCTCGTAGAGGCGCGCGAGCGTCTCGGCGGACATGCCGGTGCCGGCGTCGGTCACGGACAGGACCGCGTACTTGCTTCCCTCCGGCCCGGTCTCGGCGCGGGTCGCGACGGTCAGCGGGCCGCCCTCGGGCATGGCGTCCCGGGCGTTGGAGACGAGATTGAGGACGATCTGCTCGAACTGCGACGGGTCGATCTTGATGCGCCCCGCGTCCGGATCGGCGTGCAGGATCAGTTCGACGCGCTCGCCCAGCATTCGGCGCAAGGGGCGCTCCAGCGACATGAGCTCGCCGGAGAGGTCCACCACGCGGAAATTGAGCACCTGCCGCCGGGAGAGGGCCAGCAGGCTGCGCGTGAGCTCGGCGGCGCGCGTGGCCGCGGCGCGCAAGTCGGCGACGTCGCGGGAGACGGCGGCCGCGTCGCCGGACTCCCCGTCGATCAGGTCGCACAGGCCCAGGATCGCGGACAGGATGTTGTTGAAGTCGTGAGCGATCCCGCCGCTGAAGCGCCCCAGCGCCTCCATCTTTTGCGCCTGGCACAGCCGCTGCTCCTGGCGGCGGCGCTCGGTGGCGTCGCGCACGACGCAGAGGATGCGGGCCCCCCGCGTCGTCGGCACGGGGCCAAGGCTCACGTCCACGAGGATTTCCTCGCCGTTCTTGAGCAGGGCCGGCAGGGGAGATAGTGCGCCCATCGGCCGCGCCGTCGGAGCTTTCGCGTAGCCGCCGCGCGCTTGGCCGTGGGAGCCGCGCAGCCGGTCGGGAATCAGCGCCTCGACGGGGAGGCCGATCATTTCTCCGCGGCCATAGCCGAACAGGGCCTCGGCCAGGGCGTTGACCGCGGCGATGCGGCCGTCCGAATCCGACACGAACGCCGCGTCGGGGACGGCGGCCAGCAAGGCGCCCAACAGCGCGTCGTCGAGGCGTTCGCTCATCGCGACTCCAGAATGCGCTTGAGTCCCGCCGGGTCCAGGATTTCCACGACGCCGCGCGAGCGCGACACGACCGCGCGGCGCTTGAGCGGCGACAAGACGCGCGAGACGGTCTCTTCCGTCGTGCCCAGCAGCGTCGCCAGCAAGGCCTGCGTCAGCGGAACGTGCAGCCCCGAGGACTCCTTGATCCAAAGCAGGATGCCGCAGATCCGGCGGTCGGAGCGCTCCACGCCGAGAAGATGCAGTTGAGCCAGGCGCGAGAACTGGCGGGCGATGTTGACGGCGAGGGCGCGGCAGGCCGCGGGGTGCTCGCCCAGCGCGTCCTCCAGCGCCGAAATCGGGATTTTGGACAGGCGCACGTCGACCACGGCGCGGACGTCGACGGAGAGAGGGCGTCCCAGCAGATGCGGCACGCAGCCCCACATCTCGCCGGGTCCGAAGGCTTGGAGGGTGGTCGCCTTGCCGCCCGCAGACATCGCGGTCGCGACCGCGAAGCCCTCGTGCAGAAGCGACACGTGCGCGCTCTTCTCGCCGGCGCGGTCGAGGATTTCGCCCGCGCGCGCGGTCGAACTCGCCGCGACGCGGGCGAGGCGGCGCGCCGCCGACTGCGGCAGCGCGCGAAAGAACGCGTGCGACGAAATGCCGTTGATGATCGCTCCCCCCGTGCAACGAGATGTTGCATTAGTTCCCAGGGGCCCGTCCATGATAAATGTCAATCAGGCGGCGCCGAGTTCAGCGCGCCTTAAGCGGGGGTTGTGCGCCGGGCAAGCGGGCGGCGTGCACACTGTCGCGATGGGCACGACGCGGGCGCGCGCGGACGAGGAGTCGGCGGCAGACGGCGGTGCCGGCGCCGACGGCGGGATCGAGTATCGGGAGTTTCTCGACGAGACGACGGATTTGGTGCAGAGCATCGACCCCGAGGGGCGGTTGCTTTACGCCAACAACGCCTTTCTCGCCACGCTCGGCTATCGGCGCGAGGACCTCGCCGAATTGACCATTTTCGATTTGATCGCCCCCGAGTCGCGGCCGCACTGTGCCGCGGCCATGGGACGGGTGATGAAGGAAGGCGATTCCGGGCTCATCGACGCCGTCTTCATGACCCAGGACGGTCGCCGCGTGCAGGTGCGCGGCCGGGCGCGCTGCCGCTTCGAAAACGGCCGCCCGGTCTACACGCGCGGGATTTTCCGCGACGTGACGGCGCAGATGCGCGCCGAGAAGAGGTTGGCCGCCCAACTCGCGGCGACGAGGGCCGCGGCCGAGTCCTCGAATTGGAACGAATGCCTGGAGCGGGTGCTCGCCGATACGGCCCGGGCCATGGGCTGGTCGGCGGCCTGCGCGTGGGAGATCGACGCGGCCAGCGACTCGCTGTTTTGCGCGCGCGTCTGGGATCGCGAGGGTCGCAGCACGCCGTTCACGCGCCCCACGCGCTTGGCAAAGATTTATCGCGGGGAGGGCTTGCCGGGACGAACCTGGCAGGACGCGCGCGTTTCATGGATCGCGGACCTGTCGAAGGAACCGAAATCCCCGCGCGTGGAAGCGGCTCTGGGCGACGGGCACCGTTGCGCGGCGGCATTGCCGATCATGCTCGATTCGCGCGTGGAGGGGGTGCTGGAGTTCTACAGCGGGTCGGCCGAGGACTGCGACGACGAGATGGCGCTGCTGCTGGCGAGCATGGGCCGCCAGATGGGGGAGTTTTTGCGCCGCCGCCGCGCCGCCCGCGCCTTGGAGAAGTCCATGCGCGAGTTGGCCGACATGAAGACGGCCATCGACGCCTCGGCTCTGGTCTCGGTGACGGACGCCGCCGGGCGCATCGTCGGCGTCAACGAGCACTTCGCGCGCGTTTCGGGCTACGCTCGCGACGAATTGATCGGCAAGACCCACAAGATCGTCAACTCCGGCGTGCACGACGCGGAGTTTTTCAAGGAGATGTGGACGACGATTCGCTCCGGGAGGCGCTGGCGCGGCGAGGTGTGCAACCGGGCCAAGGACGGGAGCTTGTACTGGGTGGACATGACGATCTCGCCGCTGCTCGATGAATCCGGAAAACCCTGCCAGTACATCGCCATCCGCAGCGTGATCACCGACAGCAAGCTGGCCGCGGGGCGGGTGGCGCAGGCGCGCGCGCGCCTGCAGGCGGTGCTTGACCACGCGACCCGGGTCGCCGTCGTCTCCACCGACGCGAACGGGCGCGTCGTGATTTTCAACAAAGGCGCGGAGAACCTCTTCGGGCGCATGGGCGAGGAAATGGCCGGGCGGCCCCTGTCCGCCTTGTTCGCGCCCGAGGAACTCGCGGCGCGCGCGCGGCTGTCGGCGATGGAGTCGGCGCGTCCCGTCGACGGTTTCGAGGCCCTGATCGAAGACGCCCGGCGGGGGCGGACCGAGGCGCGGGAGTGGACGTGCGTGCGCGCGGACGGCTCGTCGTTCCCGGCGAGCCTATCCATAACGGAGATGCGCGACGCCGCGGGAGCTCTCGACGGCTACCTGATGGTGGCCTTCGACGTCAGCCAGGAAAAAGCGGTGCGAGACGCCCTGTCGGGAGCGCGGGACGCGGCGCTGTCGTTGGCGCGCGCGAAAGCCGAGTTCCTGGCCAACATGAGCCACGAAATCCGCACGCCGATGAACGCCGTCATCGGCATGACCGGACTGTTGCTGGACACGCCGCTCAATGCCCAGCAGCGCGAGTTCGCGGAGACGATCCGAAGCGCCGGGCAATCCCTGCTGGCCGTGATCGGCGACATCCTCGATTTCTCCAAGATCGAGGCGGGAAAAATGTCGCTGGAAGTGCTGGATTTTTCGCCGCGCGCGATCGTCGAGGAAGTGGCGATGCTGTTCGCGGCGCGGGCGCAGCAGAAAGGCCTTGAAATCGTCGCGTCTTGCGACGACGACCTGCCCGCGCGTCTTCGCGGCGACGCCGGCCGCCTGCGGCAGGTCCTGAGCAATTTCGCCGGCAACGCCGTCAAATTCACCGAAAAGGGCGAGGTTTGCGTCCGCGCGCGCCGGCTTGAAGGCGCGGGCGGGGGCGTGCGCGTGCGCTTCGAGGTCAGCGACACGGGAATCGGTCTGGACGCCAAGGCCCAAGCGAAACTTTTCACGGCGTTCACTCAGGCCGACGCGTCCACCACGCGCCGTTACGGAGGCACGGGGCTGGGTTTGGCCATCTCCAAGAGGCTCGCGGAGCTGATGGGGGGAGCCGTGGGCATCGACAGCGAGCCGGGGCGAGGCTCGACGTTCTGGTTCGAGCTGACCCTTCCTCGCGGCGAGGCCGTCGCCCCGCCGGCCTTGCCGGACATGGAGGGCGCGCGCGTGCTCGTCGTCGACGACAACGCCAGCAACCGCGAAATCGTCTCCCGCCAGGCGTTGTCGTGGCGCATGCGGCCGCAGGCGTTCGCCGACGCCGCGAGCGCGCTTACGGCCCTGCGCGCCGCGGCGGCCCAAGGCGATCCGTTCGTTCTGGCGATCGTCGACATGCAGATGCCGGGCATGGACGGGGAGTCCTTCGCCCGCGCGGTCCGAGCCGAAGCGGCGCTTTCGGGCCTTAAGATGGTGTTGCTCAGTTCGATGGCGATGTCGCCGGATCGGGGACGCTTGAAAGACATCGGTTTCGACGCGTCTCTGGTCAAGCCCGTGCGCAAGTCGGCCCTGTTCAACCGGCTGTCCGAGGTCATGAGCGCGGGGAGGGTCCCGTCTGCGTGCGCCGCGCCGCCCGAGGCCGCGGCGGCCAAGAGGCCGCAGTGGCGCAACTTGCGCGTGCTCGTGGCCGAGGACAACGCGGTCAATCAGAAGATCGCGCAGCTCCAATTGGGCAAGCTCGGCTGCAAGGCCGACGCGGCGGCCGACGGCCGCGAGGCGGTGGAGGCGGCCGTCTCCATTCCTTACGACGTGATCCTGATGGATTGCCAAATGCCGGAGATGGACGGCTTCGAGGCCACCGGACTGATTCGACGGCGCTTGGCGGATGGGCGCAAGGTCGTGGTCATCGCGATGACGGCCAA
>JAJZQS010000145.1 GCA_021806745.1 bacterium | reverse complement strand
GGGGCTGTCGCCGTCGAAGTGCGTCTCCAGGCCGTAGGGGTCGACCACGGCCAGTCCCGCGGCGAGCTTGCCGCCGAAGAATTGCGAGGAGATGCCGAAGTTCGGGATGAACACGCTGGTCGCGCGCGCGCCGGTGACATCGCCGGCCGCCGAAGCCGGGGAAGTCGCATTCGAACCCGCGCTGGTGAAAGTCGGGCTGGCGTTGACATAGGTGGCGCCGATGGTGACCTGGGTGCCAGTGAGCGCGGTCAGCCCGGCGGGGTTGGTGTAGGAATCGGAAATGTCGTCGGTGGCGCCGGCCACGCCGACGCCGCCCATGCCCAGCGACTTGGTGCTGATGAGTTCGCTGCTGTAGCTCGCCGTGCCCAGCGCGAAGGCCTGGCCCGCCAAGGTCAAAGACAGCAGCGCGCCGATTGCGGCGCTCAATCTTTTTTTCATCGATGTCCCCCCGGAGGCGATGGCCTCGGCATGCTTTATAACAATACCGACAATGACTGTCAAAGAAAAAATGGCCGAAAGTCCCGGCGATGTCTTGGGCCTTGACGGCGCCTGCGGGCCGCATCACAATGGGTCCGCGCATGAGCGAACTGATCTCCATGGCGCCGCCGGACGCGGTCAAGATACTGCTGACGCTGTTCTTGTGCTTCTTGATCGGTCTGGAGCGCGAGGACCGCGCGGCAAGCGCTCCCTACACCTTCGGAGGCGTGCGCACCTTCCCGCTCATCGGTCTGCTCGGCTACGCGCTGGCCCTTCTGTCGCCGCTGTCTCCGATCGCGCTGGCGGCGGGCCTTCTGGCCGTGGGAGCGCTGCTGCTGCTGTCGTTTCATCACAAACTGCAGACGCGCGCGGGCGCGGGAGTCACCACCGAGGTCTCCGCGCTGCTGACCTACGCGCTCGGCGCGCTGATCCAGCGGGACTTCTATTGGATCGCGGCGACCTTGGTGGTGCTGGCCCTGCTGCTGCTTGAGCTCAAGCAGGCGCTGGAGAGCCTTTCGCGCCGCGTGGCCGGAGACGAGATACTGTCGTTTACGAAGTTCCTGCTGCTGGCCGCGGTGATCTTGCCCGCCGTGCCCAACCAAGACTTCACCCAGTTCCACCTCAATCCCTACAAGACCTGGCTCGTGGTCGTGGCCGTCAGCGGCGTCTCGTATGGCAGTTACGCGCTCCAGCGCCTGGTCAAGGGGCGCGGAGGCGTGCTGACCGCGGCGATTTTGGGCGGCGCGTATTCGTCGACCGTCGCCACGGTGACGCTGGCCAAGAAATCGCGCGGCGCGGCGCGCCCGCATTTGTATGCGGGCTCGATTCTGATGGCCTCGGGCGTCATGTATGTGCGGCTGCTCGGCCTGCTGTGGATTTTCAACGCGGGGATGTTCCGCCGCCTGGGGCCGTTTTTCGCCGCGTTGGCCGCGGCGGGGTTGGCGTTCGGCGCGTGGTGGGCGCGCCGAGCGGACCCGGGCGGAGGCGCGGCGCAATCCGACGCCGCGCCGAAAAACCCCCTCGAGTTGGACGCGGCGTTCCTGTTCGCGGCGCTGTTTCTGGCCATCCTCGTCGCCACGCACCTGGTCGTGCTCTACCTCGGCGACGCCGGCGTCTACGGCTTGGCGGGGCTGATGGGCCTGACCGACGTGGACCCCTTCATCATGGGCATGACCCAGACTTCCGGCGGCGCCACGCCCGCGAGCGTGGCCGCGGCGGCGGTGGCCGTCGCCGCCGCGAGCAACAACGTGGCCAAGGGCGCCTACGCGTGGACTTTCGCCGAGCGCGAGACCGGGCGGCCGGCGCTGCTGCTGCTGCTGGCCTTGGCGGTGCTGGGGCTGGCGCCGTTGCTGACGCTCAGCCTGCGCTGACCGGCCGCGGCGGCGCGGCACTCCATCGGCGCAGGAACGCGCCGACCTCGGCCGGGTCCATGCGCCGCATGTCCTCGAACTCGCCGTTTTTCTGCGCGTAAATGACGCGTCCGCGGCCGTCGAGAACCGCCAGCGCGGGCACGCCTTTGTCCAGCGGCACGCCGTAGCGCGCGGCCAGCGCCAGGTTCTTGTCGAAGCGGCCGATGGAGACATGCACGACCACGAAACGAGCCAGAAGCGCGGCGTTTTCGGGCCGGTGGAGATTTGCGTCGAGGGCGCGGCAATCCCCGCACCAGTTTGCGCCGAAATCCACGAGTACGCGAAGTCCGCTTCGGTCCGCGGTCCGCACGGCTCGGGAGATTTGGGCCGCCGCGTCGGCCTTGTCGTCATAGATCGCCGCGGGCGCGGCGGCGCGCGCGGCCAGCGCCAACGCGGCCGTCAGCGCGGCCAAGACGGCCGGCCGCCTCACACCGACTCGAGCATCGCCTGGGCGTGGCCGGGCACGGAAACCTTGCGCAACACTCCGCGCAGCCTTCCGTCGGGGCCGATCACGAAAGTGGAGCGCTCCACGCCCATGTATTTGCGCCCATACATCGACTTCTCCTTCCAGACGCCGTAGGCCGAGCAGATGGCCTTGTCCTCGTCCACGAGCAGGGGAAAGGGCAGCGCGTGCTTGGCCTTGAAGCCGGCGTGGGACTTGGCCGAGTCGGGGCTGACGCCCAGAACGACGACCTTTTTCTTGGCGAAGTTGTCGTAGAGGTCGCGGAAATCGCACGCCTCGGCGGTACAGCCGGAGGTGTTGTCCTTTGGATAGAAATAGAGGACGACGCTGCGCCCCTTCAGCGCCTTCAGCGACCACAGCCGCCCCGTCTCGTCGTGCGCCGTGAAATCGGGAGCTTTGTCTCCGACCGCGACATCCTTCAAGGCTTTGCCCATAGCGGCGGATTGTACACCTCCCGGCACGCCCGCGTCAATGACGGAAACCCGGCAATGGCGCGCCGCGGGGCTTAAAGACCAATTCAGCCGCGCCTCAGCCGGGCCGAGGAGTCGGCGGACATACTGAGGGCGACCGGAGGTTCCCCATCATGAAAACGATCGCTCTCGCCGCTCTCGCCGCCGCGCTGGCGGCCTGCTCGGGGCCGCGCGCGCGGCTGGACGCGGGCCGGGTTCCGGACGTGCTCGACGAGCGCCCCGACGCGCGCGGCTATTTCGAGGCCGTGGGCATCGGCGCCGCGGATGCGAGCCTGCCCACGCTGACCCAGCGCCGCGCCGTCGCGCGCGACGCGGCGATCGTCGCGGCGCAATACGAGCTCGCATCGATGCTCGACGGCGTCGAGCTCAGCGGCGGAGTGAAAGTCTCCAAGGCCGTGGAGACCGACTCCAACCTGAGCGCCGACATACACGCCGCGATCCGAGGCGCGCAGGTGCTCAAAAGCGAGTTCACGACCGACGGCGGCTGCGTCGTGACGCTGAGGCTTCCGAAGTCGCGGCTCCTGGCCGCGGGGGTGGCGCTCAAATGAAAATCCCGCGCTCGGCGGCGGCGTCGGCGGCCCTGCTCGTTCTGGGCGCGGCCTGCGCGGCTCCCGGGCGCACCGTGCGCGCGACGGGCTGGGCGCCGGAAGACGCCTCCCGACCCGGTACGGCCTCGCGGCGGGCGGAGGTGGACGCGCTGCGGCGCGCGGTGGAGACGGTGGCGGGCGCGCGCCTGAGCGGGCTTACCGCGGTGAGACGGGGCGTGGCGGTCTCGGACCGCGTCAGCGCCGTGGTGTCGGGCTGCGTGCGCTCCTTTCGCGTGCTGGACGACCGCCCCGACCGCGGCGGGCGGCGCGTGAGCGTGCGCGCGACGGTCGCGACCGAGGAGGCGGGCTGCGCCGCGCCGAGCGCGGAGCTCGGCGCGAGCATCTCCGTCTCGGTCACGGGCGAGGGCGCGGACGCGGCGGCGAGCGCGCTGCGGGCCAGCCTTTCGCGCGCGGGCTGGGCCCAGGCCCGCCGCCCGTGCCTGTTCGTGCGCGCGCGCTCGCGCGTTCGGGCGGCCGACGATCCCCGGCTGCTGCCTCTGTCCGGCGCGCGGGCCCGAGTGGATTTGACGGTGGCCGACGCCTCCGGCCGGGACTGGGGGGCGGCGTCGGGCGCGGACGCCAGCGCCGACGCGGACCCCGCGCAGGCCCGCGAACGCGCGCTCAGGCGCGCGGGCCGGCGGGCGGGCGAGGCCGCCGGAGCGCTTCTGCAGCGCGCGTATTGGAGCGGGGCCTGCGACGAGAACTTGTCCGCGGTTCAGGCCGCGGAGGGCGAGTCGTCGAACTTGTAGCCGAGCCCGGGAAGGTTGATGATGCGCTTGGCCAGGGCCGCGCCCAGCTTCTTGCGCAGGTGGTAGACATGCACCTCGACGGTGCCCGGGTCGTTGTAGTCGGCGGGATCGTAGCCCCAGACGGTCTCCAGCAGATACGGCACCGAGAGAACCTTCCCGCTCTTTTCCAGGAGGACGGCCAGCAGGTCGAACTCCTTGCGCGTCAGGCTGACCGGGGCCTTGCCGACCTTGACGGTGCGTCCCGAGGCGTCGAGCTCCACGCCGCACTTGCGCAGGCGATCGCCGTCTTGGGAGGCCGTCGAGTAGCGCCGCAGAACCGCCTGGATTCGCGCCAGCAGGACCGGCAGGGAGAACGGCTTGAGAACGTAGTCGTCGGCGCCGCCCTCGAAGCCCTGGAGGACGTCCTTGTCGTCGACCCTTTGTCCCGACATGAGGATCACCGGAATCGAGCGCGTGTCGGCCTCGCGCTTGATGTGGCGGCAGAGCGCGTTGCCGCCGAGGCCCGGCATCACCGCGTCGCAGAGGATGAGGTCGGGGCGCGAGTCGCGCACCAGCAGCAGGGCCTGCGACCCGTCGTCGCAGATCAGCGGCGTGAGCCCGCTCGCGGAGAGGAACTTCTTGACCAGGGTGAGAATCTGGCGGTCGTCGTCGACCACGAGGATCTTGGCGGGCATCGGCCTCATGTAAGCAAATTTCGCGCGGGGAATTCCGGCGATTGGAGCTTTTGCGCCGTTGCTCGGGCGCGCTCGGCGCGGTTTTTAAGAGCGTCTTCAGTCGGCGTTCTGCGCGGCTCCAGCGCGCGCCGCTACGCTGTGGGCATGGACGGCAAGGCGCTCGTCGCGATCTTGATCCTGGCGGCCGCAGCGGCGGCGCCGACGCCGGCGCGCGGCGACGGCGAGGGCATCGACGCGCTGGCGCGAGAGTTGGCGATCAAGGCGCGGGAGTCGGGGCTGCGGCGCTTGGCGGTCTCGCGCTTGGAGCCGGTCAGCCGAGCCGACGGCCGCGCCGACGAGGAGACCGAGCGCCTGACGCTGGCGCTGGTGCGCGCGGGGCGCGTGCAGACCGTCGAGAGGGCCCTGATCGGCAAGCTTTCCGAGGAAATTCGCCTGGACCGCACGGGCGCGGTGGCCGGCGC
>JAJZQS010000144.1 GCA_021806745.1 bacterium | reverse complement strand
GAGAGGCTGGAGGGGCGCGCCCGACTGGAAGCCGTCGCCCGGATGCTGGGCGGCCGCGAGGTCACCGAGGCGGGCTTGCGCCATGCCCGGGAACTCTTGGAGAGTGCAAACGCATGACGACGAAAATTCGGACCCGCTTCGCGCCGTCCCCGACGGGATTTCTGCACATCGGCGGCGCGCGCACGACGCTTTACAACTGGCTCTACGCCCGCCGGCACGGGGGGGACTTCGTCTTGCGCATCGAAGACACCGACGAGGTCCGCTCCACCGAGGACTCGGTGACCGCGATCCTGCGCTCCATCGAGTGGCTGGGTCTCGATTGGGACGAGGGGCCCGTCGACGAGAAGACCGACCGCGGCCCGCATTCGCCGTATTACCAGATGCAGCGCGTCGAGATTTACCGGAAGTATCTCGAGCAGCTTTTGAGCGAAGGCAAGGCCTACCGCTGCTACTGCACCAAAGAGGAACTCGACGAGATGCGCAAGCTCGCCCAGCTCGAGAAGCGTCCCCCGCGCTACGACGGCCGCTGCCGCGCGCTGACCGCCGCCCAGCGCGCGGCGCTGGAGGCGCAGGGCAAGAAGTGGTCGGTGCGCTTCAAGATGCCGCAAGACGGCGTGACGATCGTCGACGACATCATCCGCGGCCAGGTCCGCTTCGAGAACGCTCTCCAGCAGGATTTGGTCATCTGGAAGACCACCGACGGGCCGACCTACAACTTCTGCTGCGTGATCGACGATCACCTCATGGAGATCACCCACGTCACTCGCGGAGACGAGCACCTGTCCAATACCCCGTCCCAGATTCAGCTCTATTACGCGCTGGGCTGGAAGCCGCCGATCTTCGCGCACCTGTCGATGATCCTGGGCCCCGACGGCTCCAAGCTCTCCAAGCGCCACGGCGCGACCTCGGTGCTGGAATATCGCGACCAGGGCTATCTGCCGCACACGATGCGCAACTACCTGGCTTTGCTCGGCTGGTCCACGCCGGATTCCCAGCAATTGTTCACGGACTCGGATTTGATCGCCAAGTTCGACCTGGCCGGCTGCCAGAAGAGCCCGGCCACTTTCGACACGGTCAAACTCCAGTGGATGAACGGCGAATACATCCGCCAGATGCCGCTGGACGAACTCGTCGAGCGCGCGAAGCCTTTTTTGGAAAAAGCGGGACTTCTCGGCCTGCCCGGCCCCGACCTCAAGAAGACGATCGCGCTCGAGAAAGAGAAGTTCAAGCTCCTCAGCGAGATCCCCGGCCTCATCGAGTTCTTCTACAAGCCGGTCGTCATGCAGCCGAAGGCGGAGAAAAATCTCGCCGCCCCGGGCGTGCGTGAAGTCTTGCTCGGTCTCGTCGAGGCGCTCAAGGATTTCGCGCCGTTCGAGGACAAGAACTTGGAGGCGCGCATCCGCAAGTTCTGCGAGGAGCGCGGACTCAAGCCCGGCCAGGTCTTCCATCCCTTGCGCGCCGCCGTCACCGGCCGCGCCGAGGGACCGACGCTGTTTTTGATGCTGGAGGTGATGGGCCGCGAGACGGTGCTCGCGCGCCTAAATGCGGCCGCGGAGCGTCTTAAGTAGGCGCCGAGGGCGCGCGGGCCCGCCGCGGGTCTTGCGCGCGAAGGGCGTTTGAGTTACCATGTCGGACCGTCGGAGGAAGCCATGACCAAGAAAATTTTGAAGAAGGCGGCCAAGGCCGCCGCCAAGCCTAAGCCGGCCGCGCGCGTCCCCGCGGCGCCGGCGGCGTCTCGCGCCAAGGAACTCGCTTGGCTGACCCCGGCCAAGCTCAAGGAGATCCGAGCCGAACTCGTGGGCATGCGCGACGACATCCTCAAGACCGTGCGCAAGCAGCAGGTGGAGGAGGGCGTCGACAACGGCGACTCGGTCGACCAGGCCAGCCAGTCCATCGAAAAAGAGCTGATGTTCGAGCTCTCCGACAACGAGCGCGGCACCCTCGACATGATCGAGTCCGCCATCCGCAAGATCGACAACGGCACCTTCGGTCTGTGCGAGGCCACCCAGAAGCCCATCGGCCGCGCGCGCCTGGAGGCCATCCCCTACGCCCGCTACTCGATCGAGTACCAGAATCAGATCGAGAACAAGGAGACCGAGGCCGAGCCCGGTCCCGATTTCAGCACGATCGGCGAGTTCGGCGGCGGCGATTCCTGACGGGCGCCGGCGCGCCGGGTTCGCGCCGTCTTGAAAATGTAACACGCCCGGTGTATCCTGCCGGGGCTTGAAATACTGGATATATAAGGACGCGCGCATCGCGGGTCCATACGAGCGCGATGCGATCGCGGGCCTGCCCGGCTTCGACGCGTCCACCTTGGTCAGCGCCGGCGACGCGCCGGGCGGCGACGAGGGGCAGTGGGCTCCCGCGGCGGACGTTCCCGATCTCGCGCCGATGGCGTTGGCTCACGGAGCCGCCTTCGCTCCCGACGCTCCGGCATCCTCGTTCGGATTGCTCGACAAGCTGCAACTCGAGTCCGCCGGCCTCATCGGCGACGATCAGTATCCGAACGCGGCGGAAGTCCTCTTCCAGGACGCGGAGATCAAGCGCAATTTCGCGGAACTTCTGGCCGCGCGCACGCGCGGCGACGACGCCGAGGTGCGTCGATTGCGCGGCCTGGTCTCCGAGTTGTCGGTGCAGCTCGAGTTGATGTATCGGCGCGTCGCCCAGCTCGAGAACACGCACGCCGATTTCCTGCGCAAGCTCTCCGCCGACGCGGCGGCCCGAGTCGAGGCGGGAGCGCGGCCTCAGGCCTCCTCCGACCCGGCCGCGCCCATGCCCGCCTCCGTCGCTTCCGCCGCGCCGATGTCCACCCCCGTTGCCTCCGCCGCGCCGATCGCCGCCCCTGCCGTGCCGATCCCCCCGGCGCCTGCTGTTGCGGCGCCTGCTCCGGTGATGCCGCCTCTCGCGTTTGTCGAGCCCGTCGCGGCCGTTCCCGTCGCCATTCCCGAGGCGCCTCCGGCGCCGCAGACCGTCGTCGCTCAGCCCGAACCGCCGCTGACATTGCCGCCGGCGGGTTCGGCTCCGGCGTCGGAAGACGCGATTGCCCGTCCGGCGGTCGTTCTTCCTCTGGAGATCCCCGACCTTCCCGAGGCGCTCGCGGCGCCGCTGCCCGAAGCGCCGTCGGTTCCCGAGATCCCGGCGTTGCCTTCAACCGCCGCTCCCGTGCCGCCGCTTCCGTTCCCGGCGTTTGAAGCGCCCGCAGAGACTTCCGGGCCCGTCACCGCGAGCTCTACTACGGACATCGCGCCCCTGCCGCCGCTGCCGCCCTTGAACTCGGAGGCGGACGCGGCACCGGCGTTGGTGCCCGAGCCGACGCCGCCGGTCGCTGCCGAGCCGGTTCGGCCGGCGTCGATCGCGG
Organism: bacterium; assembly: GCA_021806745.1. GTDB lineage: Bacteria > Elusimicrobiota > Elusimicrobia > UBA1565 > UBA9628 > GWA2-66-18. The sequence continues at coordinate 1,947 of JAJZQS010000144.1, read as the reverse complement.
CGCCGACGCCGGTCCCGTCCCCGGCGCCGACCCGGCGCCTGCATTTCGACAAGCCCAAGACCCTGCGCATCGTGCCGACGACAAAGGTCCTTCGCGTCGTGGCGAACGAGGCGGCGGGCGCGAGCGCGCCGGCGCCTCGGGAATCCGAGGCCGCGCGCGAAGAGATGTCCGTCCCGCCGCCGCCTGCCGTCGCGGTCGAAATCCCGGCACCGAGCGAAGAGGCTCTGCCGCCGATGCCCCAGCTTTCGGCGCCCGTCGCGCCGCCCCCTGCGGCGGAGATTCCTCTTCCGATCCCCGCGATGACGGCGGCGGCGCCGTCGCCGGTCCCGTCGCCGATCGAGGCCGTGCCGTTCGTCGTCCCCGCTCCCGCGGTCGCGGCGCCGTCTCCGGCGCCCGCTCCCGTCGCGGCGGCGGTCCCGGCCCCCGCTCCCAGTTTTTCTTCGCCGCCCCAGGAATTCCCCTCGACGAGTTCCATCCCTGCGGCGCTGCCGCCCAGCGGCATGTTCGCGTCGTCGCAAACGCCGCCGTCGACGGCGGTCTTCGTGCCGGGCGCTCAAGCCGCCGACTCCCCGCCCGCGACGCAGGAGGTGCTCGCGCGGCTGGCCAAACCGGCGTCCGCGCCCGCCCCCGCGCCTAAGCCGCGCTCGGGCGGCAAGACGTTCATGATTTTGGGCGGGGTACTTGTGGCCGCCCTGGTGGCGCTGGGAGTGGCGTTCTTGCGCCACAGTCGGGATCTCAAGCAGATGGCCGCGCTCGATGACGGAAAGCCGCCGGTCGGCGCGGAATCGGCGGAGGACGCTTCCGCGCGCGCGGCGGCGCCCGCGAGCGGCCCCGCGGCGACGCCGGCTCCCACGGCCCCTCTTCCCGCCGCGGCGACGATGCCTCAGGCCGCGCCGGCCACAGCGGCGGCGCCGGCCCCGGCCATATCGACGGCGTCGACCTCAGCCCCAGCCTCGGCGACATCGACGGTCGCAGCCCCAGCGCCGCAAGCTCCCGGCCCGGGCGACGCGGCGGTCGAACTGGTCAAGAATTTCCCGCTCGACGGCGGACGGGGAACCGTTGAAAAATGGCTTCAATTCTCCTATTCCGCGACTCCGGACGCCGGCCAGGAGACCTGGAACGCCACCGAGCAGTCCGACGGGACTTACTTGGTCGAGTATCGCTTCGTACCGAATGTGCAGGGCGCTCCGCAAATCTCGTACCTGTTCGTCGCCGATCCGGCGCGCGGCTACGTGCTGGGCAAGAATCGCGACGCGCACGACATGCTGGCGGGAGGCGGCCCCGTGGCGTCGGGAGTCGAGACTCCCAAGCGCGCGCGCCGACGCAAGGCCAAAAAACCCGCTCGCAGGCCGCGCGCCCGCCCTCGCGGCGCGGCGCCCGCCGAATCGACGCCGGAGGACATGCCGCAACTGCCCTTGCCCCCGACGCAGGACGCGGCGCCCCCGTCCGAAGGCGACGGGGATTTCGGTTCCGACACGATTCAGCCGCGCTCCTGACTCGTTCCACTAATATTGCGTGATATCGGGAGTTTCACGAGATGCGATTGCGCGCTCCAAGTTCATGGGGTTTTGAAATGTGGCTCATGACGATGCGGCAAGTCGCGGCGACGGGAAGTCCGCAGCGAGCAGACGCAGCAAGCGGCCCATGGTCAGTTCCCCCGTGGACCTCGCAAAACGAGAACGCAGCGCAAGCATAAGCCGCAGTCGTATGCGTCGCGCGGTCGTGCTTCCTCGGCGAACGAATTCCCTGAGCAACGTCAAAACCAGGTAGGCCATGTGCGCCGCCGTCAGCAGCCGGTCGATGGCTTCCCAGCACGAGTAGACCCGCCACGATTGGCAGTTCAGCGCGCGCTTGAACGTCCAGAAGAACGTCTCGATGCCCCAGCGCCACGAGTAAAGCCGTACGATCCGCGTCAGGTCCTCCTTCGTGTCCGTCGGCAGCGTCGTC
>JAJZQS010000143.1 GCA_021806745.1 bacterium | reverse complement strand
AGCCGGCCGCCGCTTCAGTTCCCTTCGGACATCGACTTCAGCCAGCGCAGCTGCTCGTCGCGCCCGCACGGGCGGTCCAGGCAGTACGCGGCTCGGTCGCGGGTAAAATCGAACGCCGGCAGGTCCAGCACCTTGCGGTATTCGTCGAGCGCCCCGTCGCGCCGGCCCAAGTCCTCCAGCGCCTGGCCGCGCAGGAAGCGCAGCAAGGCCTGGAAGGCGTCCGGCTCGCGGCCCGAGTCGGACTCCAACGCGTCGTCGATCCAGGACAGAGCTCCGCGCGCGTCCTCCGCAGCCAGGCACGCGCCGCCCGACAGGCCGCAGACCAAGGTCAGCCATTTGGGTCGAAACGAGGCCGGATCGGCCTGGGCGGCCGCGAACAGCCGCCGAGCGGCCGCGCGCGAGCCCGAGGCGTCGTCGATTTGGAAGCGGGCCAAGGCCTCCAAAAAAACATAGTAAGGACTGCCCGGAACGTCGTTTTGCAGGCGCTCGATCCACGGCAGGGCGGCGCGGCTGTCGCGCTTGTCGAGGAGATAGATCGACAGGAGGAACTCCTCGGCCTGGCGCGACGCGTAGCGCGAATGGTCGGCGGCCATGCGGATTTCGTGGAGACCGCGCACCTCGTCGCCTCTCATGCCGAGGAGGATGCCCAGCTTCGCGATCCCCGAGAGGTTCGCGGACTGGTAGTCGAACACGCCCAGGCCCAGGTCGGCCTCGTAATAGGCGGGGTCGATTTTCAGGCATTTCCTGAGCTGCTTGACCGCCTTCTTGCCCGCGAAGTACGCGTCGATCCAGCGGTGCTTCATCAGCCGCCACTGTCCGAGCGTGCCCAGGGCCATCCCGGAGACGAAGTAGCCGTCCGCGCGCTGGCGCGGATCGCGCGAGCGCGTCCAGTCGTCGGCCTTGTGGATGGCCTCGTCGACGTCCTCCTCGAAAAGACCTTGGAGCGTGGGGGTGTCGGTGAACAGGCCGTACTCTTGAGATGACTCCCACCAGATGCCGCCCGCCTCGAACAGGTAGCCGAAGGGGCTGTCGGGCTCGGCCTCGATGAGCTTGCGAAACGCCGCGCGCGAGCGGGCGTAGTCGAGGGAATACAAGTCCTTGAGGCCCTCGTCGAGCTGGGCGGAGGCGAGCGCGTCGAGCGAGGGCCCTTGGTCGGCCTTGGACGCCGGGGGAGCGAAGACGGCCGCGCTCAGCAGCAGCGCGAGCGCGGCAAGTCTCATTTCACTCCTCCGCGGGCTTGGAGCCGCGGTGGAGCTTCCAGAACCTGCGGATGTGTTCCCAGCCCTCCTCGGCGGTCTCCACCATCTTGACGAGCTTCACGTCGTCCCAGTTGATCACGCCCTGCTCGGCCAGGAAGTTGAAGTCGATGGTGCGCTTCCAGAATTCCTTGCCGAAGAGCACGATGGGCAACGGGCGCTTCTTGCCCGTCTGCACGAGCGTCAGCGTCTCGAATAGCTCGTCGAGCGTGCCGTAGCCGCCGGGAAAAACCGCCAGCGCCTTGGCGCGCATCAGGAAATGCATCTTGCGCAGGGCGAAGTAGTGGAACTGGAAGCACAGTTCCGGCGTGATGTAGGGGTTGGGATCCTGCTCGTGGGGCAAGGTGATGTTGAGTCCGATGTTCTTGGCGCCCTGCTCCCACGCGCCGCGGTTGGCCGCCTCCATGATGCCCGGCCCCCCGCCGGTCACGATCACGTACTCCAAATCCTGGCCGGCCTGCTGGGCCTTGGACAGGATCGCCGCGAAGCGGCGCGCCTCGTCGTACCAGCGCGACATCTCCACCTTTTTTTCCGCGTCGGCCACGCGCCGGCGCAGTTCGACGTCGCGCGGACGCTCGGCCAGCGCCTCGTGGGCGGACTGCAGGCGCCGCTTGGCCTCCTCGGGCGAGAGCACGCGCGCCGAACCAAAGGCGACGATCGTGGAGCGGATCTTGTGCTCGCGCAAGATGATCTCGGGCTTGAGCAGTTCCAGCTGCAGGCGCACCGCGCGCAAGTCCTTGCGCTGGAGGAAGTCCACATCCTCGTAGGCGCGCTGGTAGGCCTTCGCGGCGCGGATCTTGACGATCAGCGCCTCCTTCTCTTCCGGCAGGAGTTCCTTGTTCGTTCGTTGGTTCATGGGATCGGGAGGTGCGCGGGCAGCCAGAGGCTGATCGCGGGCACGTAGGTGACCAGCAAAAGCGCCGCGGTCAGAACGAGCCAGAACGGAGCGACCGCGCGGTAGAGACGGGGCAGCGGCGCGTCGAAGCGACGCGAGGACAAGAACAGGTTCAGGCCCAACGGCGGAGTCATGTAGCCGATTTCCAAGTTGAGCAGGAACAGCGCGCCCAGATGGACTGGGTCGATGCCGTACTGCGCGGCCACCGGCACGATGATGGGCACGACGATGATGATCGCCGAGAATATCTCGATCATGTTGACCACGAGCAGGAACACATTGAGCAGCGCCAAGAATCCCCACGCCCCGCTCACGTGCGCGTGCAGGAACGAAAAAAGGCGTCCGGGAATTTCCGCGTCGATCAGATAGTTGGTCAGGCCCAGCGCGCAGCCCAGCACGATCATGATCGCGCCGACCAGGATCATGCTCTGGCGCGCCACCCGCGGCAAGTCCCCCCAGGCCACGTCGCGGTAGACGGCGGCCTCGACGACGACCACGTAGAAAGCCATCACCGCCGCGGCGTCGGAGGCGGTGAACAGTCCCCCGTAGATTCCTCCGACCACGACGACGGGCAGCGGCAGTTCCCAGATGGCCGCGCGGGCCGCGCGGCCGACCGCCCTCCACGAAAACTCGCCCGGCCTCACGCCGCAGCGGCGCGCGATGAACACGGAGTAAGCCGAAAGCGCCGCCAGCAGCAGCACGCCCGGCACCGCGGCGGCGGCGAAGAGCTTGTCGACGGAAATCTTGCCCACCAGCGCGTAGAGGATGATGGGCAGGCTCGGCGGAAACAGAAGTCCCAAGCTGCCGGTGGTCGTCACCAGGCCCAGAGAGAACGCCTCCGGATAGCCCTGGCGGCGAAGCAACGGGTAGACAAGGCCGCCGAGCGCGATGATGGTCACTCCCGACGCTCCGGTGAACGCCGTGAACAATGCGCACGCGCACAGCCCCGCCACGGCCACGCCGCCGGGCAGCCACCCGAACAGCGCTTCGGCCAGGTCGACCAGGCGCTTGGGCGCGCCGCTTTCGGCCAGCACGTAGCCTGCGAAGGTGAACAGCGGGATCGCGATCAAAGACGGCAGCGAAGCCAGGCGAGCCAGTTCGATGATGACGGCGGTGGACTCGATGCCCGCGCCGTGAAACAGCGCCAGCGCCAGCGCGCCCAGCAGCGCGAACACCGGCGCGCCGGCCGCGGCCAGCGCGGCGAAACCCAGCAAGAAAAGCGCGCTCATCGGCCCGCCGCCTCCAGCGCCGCGTCCGCGGATTTGAAGAGCATGTGCAGGCCCACCAGCAGGAAGCCCCCGGGAATTCCCGCCGAGGCGATCCAAGACGGGATCGAGGTCCGGCCGATGGTCATCAGCACTTCCCCCGTGGCGCGGTCATCTGCCGCGTAGCGCCAGGCCGCCTGCATCAAAAGCGCGCAGACCGCCGCGCCCGCCAGAGACGAGGCCAGCCGCAGCCACGGCTTGACGCGCGGCGGCGCGGCAAGCTGCCCGGCCTCCCACGCGAAGTTCTTCTCCGCCGCCGCCGCCAGCGCCGCGCCGAGAAACCCCGTCCACATCACCAATTGCTTGAGCAGCGTGTCGCCCCACAGCAAGCCCAGGCCGAAACGACGCAAGACGACCTGGCCGAAGGCCAGGCCGACCATCGCCGCGAGCAAAAGCGCCAGCGCCGCGCCCTCGGCCCGCGCGAGCAGGTCCTCAGCGCGACTCAGTCTTGCGCGCACGCAGCGACGCGAGCTCCTTTTCTACGCGGTCGAGCAGAGACTGCGGGTACAGGCGCCCAACGAGATCGCGTCGAGCGGCGCGCCCGAGCTCCTCGTAGCGCGCGTAGACGGCGGGAGCGGGCTTGGGCGCCAGGACAAGGCCCTGCTTGCGCAGGGTCTCCAGGGCCTTGTCGTTTTCGGCATCGGTCAACTCGTTGAGGCGCGCGATGCGCGCCGCGGCCAGTTCGGTCAGCGCGCGCCGGTCCGCCTCGGGCAGAGAGTCGTAGAACTTCTTGGAAATCAGCACCGCGCCCGTCGAGCGCGCCATCGGCACCGGATAGATGTTCTTGACCTGGGTGAACCACTGCAGGGCCACCACGCCAAGAGGAGGGCCATAGACCGCGTCGATCATGCCGGTCTGCAGAGACTGCATCACGTCGATGATCGACAACGGGATCGGATCGACGCCCAAGGCCTTGTAGGCCGCCGCGGCGATGGGGTCGCCCTCCCAGATCCACATCTTCGCGCGCTTCATGTCTTCCGGACCCGCGATGGGGTTTTTGCTGAACACGTAGACCGCGCCCAGATCCGTCCAGCCGAGAACGACGAAGCCTCCCTTCTCCACCGCCGCCGACAGCTCCGGCGAGAACTTCTCGCGCACTCGCGTCAGTTCCTGGCGCGAACGAAACAGCCACGGGGCGTCGAGCAGGCGCACCTCCGGGGCCACCTCGCCAAGTCCCACTCCGGTGAATCCCCCGGCCTGCAACTGGCCGATGCGGATCTTCTTGACCACGTCCTTCTCGTCGCCGGCCACGGAGCCGGGGTAGAACTTGAACTTGACGCGGCCCTGCGTGCGCGCGGCCACGTCGGCCGCCAGGCCCTGCATCTCGTTCATCCAGGTGGAGCCCTCGGGCGCGAGCGTGGCGAACTTGATCACGCGGGCTTCCTGGGCGCGCAACGGCGCGGCCAGAAGCAGCGCGGCGAAAGCGAGCTTAGAAGTAGTCATCGGTTTTCTCCAAAAGGGCGGCGGCCTTGCGCTTGGCGGCCTCATCGGTCAGGCGCGCCTCGGGCAGAGAGCCCGCCGGAGCCTGGACCACGGACTCGAGCAGGCGCCGATACAAGTCCTTGTCCTGGACGGCCACCGCATACCAGCGCGCCTCGAGAACGTCGGTCATCAAGTAGCGGCCGCCGAGGGCCTTGCGCGCCGACTCGAAATGCGCGAGCGCGCGCTTGGGGTCGCCTCCCAGGATCGCCGGCCGCGACGCGTAGTAGACGCCGAAAAAGAGATCGGCGCCGTGAAAATGATAACCCGCGTCGAGCTGCTCGGCGCGCGTCATCAGCGCCAGAGCCCGAGGCAATTCGGCGAGTCGGGCGGGGTCGTCGCGCGAGAGGTTGATCTCCCCCGCCCAGCAAAAAGCCGCCCAGAACAAATCCGGGGCGTCGTCTCCGTCCGCGAGCGCCAACGCCTTGGCC
>JAJZQS010000028.1 GCA_021806745.1 bacterium | reverse complement strand
TGCGCGCCGGGCAGAGCCGAAGCCGTCGTCTTGGCGTCGTCGCCGCCCTTGGTCAGCTTGACCGCGGAGGCCAGGCGGAAGGTCTTGGTCTTTCCCGAGCGGCTCTTGACGGTCAGCGTCGAGCCGTCCGCGGCGATCGCGGTCACGTCGCCCCAGAACTTGTGGCGAGAACCTTTCGGCGCGACGACGACCGCGGGCGCGGCGGCTGCGGCGGGAGCGGCCGCCGCGCGCGTCGCCGCGGCGGACGGACGCGCCGGCGCGGGGGCGGGCGCGGGTTTGGGCTTCGGCGCGGCGCAGGCGGCGGCCAAGGCCGCGGCGGCGACGGCGCTCAAAACGCGGATTTTCATGATGTTCTCCATTGGGATGATGAAAATACTATCAGTCGCGCGCGGAGGCCGGGTAAGAGAAATCCGAAAGACCCCATAGATAATCCCGAGAGCCGCCGGACTTCGCCCGCCGCCGCGGTCGGCATTTTTGTAGAATCAAACTCAGCCGCCCGCGGCTTGCGCGATGCCCGTCGACCTCGATCAACTCAACCCCGAACAGCGCGCCGGAGCCACCCAGCTCGACGGGCCGCTGCTGGTGCTGGCCGGCGCCGGGACGGGCAAGACGCGCGTGATCACCTATCGCGTGGCGCGCCTCATCGAGACCGGCGTGCCGGCCGACAAGATCCTGGCCGTCACCTTCACCAACAAGGCCGCGGCGGAGATGCGCCGCCGCATCGAGGAACTCGCCCCCGGGCACGGAGCGCGCGTGTGGGTGTTCACCTTCCACGCCTTCGGCGCGCGCTTCCTGCGCGAAAATCACGAGAAGCTGGGTCTGCCGCGCTTCTTCACGATCTACGACGCCTCCGACCAGAAAAAGCTCGTCGTCGAGTCGATGAAGGAACTCGGGCTCGAGGATCAAAAGAGCAAGGCCGGGCTCTATGTCAGCTTGATTTCGCGCGCCAAGGACGACCTGCTCGACGCGGGCTCCTACGAGATCCACGCGATGACCTCCGTCGATCAGTCCCGCCAGACCGCCGCGCGAATATACAAGGTATACCAGAAAAAGCTCGAGCAGGCGGGGGCGCTGGACTTCGGCGACTTGCTGATGCGCACCTGCCAGATCCTGCGCGACGACGCGGAGCTGCGCTCGCGCTGGCAGAGCGCGTTCACGCACATGCTCGTCGACGAGTATCAGGACACCAACCACGCCCAGTATGTCCTAACCAAGACGCTGGCGGCCAAGCACAAGAATGTCTGCGTCGTCGGCGACGACGACCAGTCGATCTACTCCTGGCGCGGCGCGAACATCCGCAACATCCTGGAGTTCGAGCGCGATTTCCCGAACGCGAAGGTGGTCACCCTCGAGCGCAACTACCGCTCGACGGCGCGCATCATCGAGGCCGCGGGCCTGGTCATTGCCCACAACAAGACGCGCAAGCCCAAGAAGCTCTGGACCGAGGCTTCCGCCGGCGACGAAATCCGCGTTCAGGAACTGCCCAACGAGGCCGAGGAGGCCGCGTGGGTGGTGCGCCGGGTCCAAGCCGAAGTCGAGGCGGGCCGCTCGCTGCGCGAGATCGCGGTGTTCTACCGCACCAACGCCCAGTCGCGTTCCTTCGAGGAGGCGCTGCGCCGCGCGCGCGTGCCCTACAAGATCGTCGGCGCGATGCGCTTCTACGAACGCAAGGAGATCAAGGACGCCCTCGCGTATGCGCGCGTCGTCGTCAACCGGGACGACTCGGTCTCTCTGTCGCGCATCGTCAATTGCCCGCCGCGCGGCCTCGGGGCCAAGAGCCTGGAACTCGTGGAGTCCTACGCGGCCGCGCACGGCCTGACGCTGTGGGACGCGTTCTGGGCCCACGGCCAAATCGCCGAGCTGTCGCCGAAGGCCCACGCGTCGATCGAGGAGATGACGAATTCTTTCGTCAAGCTCTCGGAGTCCGCGCAGACCGCGACGGCCGCGGGCGCGCTGGCGCTGATTTTGGAGGCCAGCGGCTACTGGGCCTGGATCGAGTCCGAACTCGACACCGACCCCGAGGCGGCGGGCCGGCTGGCCAACCTCCAGGAGCTTTTGAACGCGGTCAAGGAATACGACGAGGCCCGCAAGCTCGACGGCAAGCCCAGCGAGTTGGGCCGCTATCTGGAGGACATCACCCTTCAGACCGACCTCGACGGCGACGACGAAGGCGTGCCGGCGCTGACGCTGATGACCGTGCACCTGGCCAAAGGGCTGGAGTATCCGGCGGTGTTCTTGACCGGGCTGGAGGAGGGCTTGTTTCCGATCGGGGGCGGCAACGCCACGCCCGAAGATCTGGAGGAGGAGCGGCGCTTGTGCTACGTGGGCATCACGCGCGCCCGAGAGCGGCTGTTTTTGACCTACGCGGCCACGCGGCGTCTGTTCGGCCAGGTCTACGCGAATCTTCCCTCGCGTTTCATTCTGGAGGCGCAGCTTTTCGGCGCGGCGCAAAGGGAGGCCCGCCCCTCGTCCGCGCGCCTGGCATCGGGCCCCGTTCCCGCGGTCGGCGCGCCGCCGGCCGCGGTGCGTCCATCCGCGCGCGGCTTCAAGCCCGGCCAGCGCGTCAAGCATCCGACCTTCGGACGCGGCGTGGTAGCCGATGTGTCCGGCGCGGGCGAAACGATGAAAGTCACGGTCAGATTCGACGACGGCCGCGTGGCCAAGCTGCTCACGCGCTACGCGCCACTGGAGCCCGCATGAGCGTCACCGAAGCCGACGTGCGCCGCATCGCCAAGCTTGCGCGCCTGCGCCTGAGCGACGACGAAGTCTCGCGCTACGGCGGCCAGCTGTCCAAGATCCTGGAGGCGATGGCCGAGCTCGGCGCCCTGGACACGAGCGGCGTGCCCGCGACCTCGTCGGTGACCGGAGCCGTCAACGAGCCGCGCGCCGACGAGCCGCGACCGTTCCCCGATCGGGAGCGCCTGCTCGACAACGCCCCGGAGCGCGAGGGGCCGTATTTCAAGGTCCGCAAGGTGCTCGAATGAAGCGGACGGCGCTGGCGACGGCGCTCGCCGCGCTGGCGTGCGCGGCGCGGGCGGCCGCGCCCGGCGCGAGCGCCAAGCACGAGTTCGCCGGCGCGGTCCAGTCCTACGCCCGCCTCGACCTCCTGCGCGCTCTCGACAAATTCAACGCGGCGATCAAGGCGTTCCCGGGCTGGAAGACGGCCTCCGGCTATCGCGCCGAATGCCGCTGGGCGCTGGGCGAGCGCGACGGCGCGCGCCGCGACGCCGCCCTGGCCGCCAAGCTCAAACCCAACGACGCGCGCTCGTATTGCGCGCGCGGCAACGCGCGGCTGATCTTGGACGAGCTCGACGGCGCGCTGTCCGATTTTCGGGCCGCGGCCGCGGCCGATCCTCGCCTGCCCGACGCCAAGTTGGGAGAAGGGGCCGCGCTGTCGGCAAGCGGAGATCTGCGCGGGGCGCTGAAGGCGCTTGACGCGGCGGTCTCTCTGGACCCGCGCCAGGCGGCCGCGCTTCTGCTGCGCGGCTCGGTCAAGAGCCGGCTCGGCGACTTCCGGGGCGCGGCCGACGACGACGCGGCCGTACTCGCGATCAACCCCAAATACGCCTGGGCGCATTACCACCGCGGAAAGGCGCTGCGCGACCTCAAGGATTTTGCCGGCGCGGACAAGGAGCTCAGCGCGTTTCTCGACGCGATTCCGGACTACGAGGACGCGGCCTATCTGCGCGGCAATGTCCGGTTCCTGCTGGGCGACTACCGCGGCGCGATCGAGGACCTGACCAAGGTGATTTCGCTCGACCCGCGCAAAGGGCTGGCCTACTCGAACCGAGGCTTGGCCCGCGCGAAAGTGGGCGACGCCGACGGAGCGGTTTCGGATCTGCGCAAGGCCATGGAGCTGGACCCGGCGCACCGCGACAAGATCCAGCAGGCCATCGACGCGATCGCGGCCTCGCCTGCGCGAACCGCCCCGGCGGCGGCCGCACCCCCGCCCCTGCCTTCGGAGCCGGCGGCCGTGCCGGAAGCTCCGACCTCGGCGGCGTCGCCCCCGCGACGGACCGAGGCGCAGAAGCCCGTCCCGATTGAGCGTCACGACGGACAAGAGGAGTCCCAGTACATCCAATGAGCGAGGATTTGACGCGTCTAAGCGCCGTGCGCCTGGCCCGGGCGGTGCGCGACGGCGAGGCGAGCGCCGAGGATGTCGTCCGCGCGCACTTGCGGCGCATCGAAGACAAAGATCCGCAGATCAAGGCGTTCCTGACGCTGACCGCCGACGCCGCGCTGTCCCAAGCCCGCGCGGTCGACGAGAAACGCCGGCGCGGCGCGACGCTCGGCGCGCTCGCGGGCGTGCCCGTCGCGATCAAGGACAACATTCAGGTCGCCGGCGTCGAGACCACTTGCGCGTCGAGGATGCTGAAAGGCCACGTCGCCGCCTACGACGCGACTTGCGTCGCGCGCCTGAAGGCCGCCGACGCCGTCTTGCTCGGCAAGACCAATCTCGACGAGTTCGCGATGGGCTCCTCCACCGAGAACTCCGCGTTCGGCCGCACCGCCAATCCCTGGGACCTCTCGCGCGTGCCCGGCGGCTCGTCGGGAGGCTCGGCGGCGGCGGTGGCCGCGCGCATGGCGCCGTTGGCGCTTGGCTCCGACACCGGCGGTTCGATCCGCCAGCCCGCGGCGTTCTGCGGCGTGGTGGGGCTCAAGCCCACCTACGGCCGGGTCTCGCGCTACGGCCTGGTCGCTTTCGCGTCGTCGCTCGATCAGGTGGGTCCCTTCGCCGGGACCGTCGAGGACGCGGCGCTGGCTTTCTCGGTCGTCGCGGGCCACGATCCGATGGACGCCACCAGCGCCCGCCGCCCCGCGCCGCCGGCGCGCATCCCCGTTCCGGCGGATTTGAAGGGCGTGCGCGTGGGCCTGCCGCGCGAGTACTTCGTCGAGGGCCTGGACCCGGAGGTGGAGCGCGCGATCCGCTCGGCCGTGGAGACGCTGAAATCCCTTGGCGCGACGATCAAGGAGGTCGGTCTGCCGCACACCAAGCACGCGATCTCGACCTACTACATCATCGCCCCGTCGGAGGCCTCCGCCAACCTCGCGCGTTTCGACGGAGTGCGCTACGGCTTCGTCGATCGCGGCGCGAAGACGCTGGAGGAGGTCTACGAGTTCACGCGCGGCGCGGGCTTCGGCCCCGAGGTCAAGCGCCGCATCATGCTGGGCACCTACGCGTTGTCTTCAGGCTACTACGACGCTTACTACGCGAAGGCCCAGCGCGCGCGCACTCTGATCGCGCGCGATTTTCGCGACGCGTTCGCCGAGGTGGACTTGATCGCCGGACCCACGGCGCCGACCGCGGCCTTCCGCTTTGGCGAGAAGACCGACGACCCGGTGGCGATGTATTTGTCGGACGTGTTCACGATTCCCTCGAACCTGGCCGGCAACGCGTCGCTGTCGGTGCCCTGCGGCCTGACCGCGGGCGGCCTGCCGCTGGGACTGCAGTTGATCGCCGACGCGTTCCAGGAGGAGCGTCTGCTCGCGGTCGCAGGCGCGTTCGAGGCGGCTCGGGCGTGCTTGTTTTGGCCTGGCGAAAGTCCGGGAAATCCATCAAAATAATGCCTTGAGAGGCGGGCGGCTCCACAGATGACGAAATACGAGATGGTGGTCGGGCTCGAAGTCCACTGCCAATTGGCCACGCGCACGAAGCTCTTCTGCGGTTGCGGCACGGACGGTTACGGCGAGACTCCCAACAGCCGCATTTGCCCGGTGTGTACGGCCCAGCCGGGCTCTCTGCCCGTGCTCAACGCGAAGGCCGTCGAATTGGCTTTTCGCGCGGCTTTGGCGCTGGAGTGCCGCTTGAACCCCGTCTCGGTGTTCGCGCGCAAGAACTACTTCTACCCCGACTTGCCCAAGGCCTACCAGATCTCGCAGTACGACAAGCCCTTTTCCGAACACGGACGACTGCGCCTGTCCGAAGGCGGCAAGACCGTCGGCATTACCCGCATCCACCTGGAGGAGGACGCCGGCAAGCTCCTGCACGATTTGGGCGCGCTGAAGATCGACGGCTCGCTGGTCGACTTGAACCGCGCCGGCGTGCCGCTCATCGAGATCGTCTCCGAACCGGACATCCGCACCGGCGACGAGGCGCACGCGTATCTGGCGGCGCTCAAGGAAGTGCTGCAGTATGTCGGCGCCTCGCGCTGCGACATGGAAAAAGGCGAGATGCGCTGCGACGCCAACGTGTCCGTGCGTCCCGAGGGCGCTCAGCGCTTCGGCACGCGAGCCGAGATCAAGAACTTGAACTCGTTCAAGAACGTCAAGGACGCCATCGACCACGAATTCCACCGCCAAGTCGCCGTCGTCGAGTCGGGGGGGCGCGTGGTGCAGGAGACGCGGCTGTGGGACGCGGCCAAGGGCGAGACGCGCTCGATGCGCTCCAAGGAAGACGCGCACGACTACCGCTATTTCCCTGATCCGGATCTTCCGCCTCTGGTCGCCGACGAATCGCTGGTCGCGCGGTTGAAGGCGGAGATGCCGGAATTGCCTGCGGCGCGCCGCGCGCGCCTGACCGCGCAGTTGGGTTTGACCGCCTACGACGCGGAAGTCCTCACCGGAGACCGCGCTCTGGCCGACTTCTTCGAGACCGCCGCGGCCGCGGCGCCCAAGGGCGCGGCCAAGACCGTGGCCAATCTGCTGTCGACCGAGATGTTGGCCCGCCTCAACGCCGAGAGCCTCCCGCCGTCGCAGGCGCCGATCGCTCCCGAGCATCTGGGCCGGCTGGCGGGACTCGTGGTCGCCGGGACTTTGTCGAGCAAAGGCGCCAAGGACGTGTTCGCGCGCATGTGGCAGACGCGCAAGGACCCCGTCGAACTCGTCTCCGAATTGGGCTTGGCGCAGGTCTCCGACGACGGCGCGCTGCGCGAGTGGGTGCGCCAGGCCGTCGCCTCGAATCCGAAGGCGGCGGCCGACCTCAAGGGAGGCAAGGACGCCGCGATCGGGTCTCTGGTGGGCGCGGTCATGAAGCTTTCCGGAGGCAAGGCCAACCCCGCGGCGGTGCGGGGGCTCATCAAGGAGGCGGTCCAGTCATGAAGTCGATTTTCCTGCTCGCGTCGGCGCTGCTGATTTGCCCCGCGGCGAGGGCCTTCGACACCGCGCGCTTCCTGGAGCCTCCGATCAAAGTCCCCGGAATGCGGGCTCCGGCGGCGGCGGCGGCGACCGAGGACCGCCTCTATGTCTTGGACCGTCAAGAGTCGAAAATGTTCGTGCTCGACGCCTCCGGAAAAACCGTCGCGGTCGTCGGGGGCCCGGGCGAGGCGGCGGGGCAACTGCGCAAGCCCCTGGGCGTCGCGATCGGCCCCGACGGCGTCGTCTACGTCGCCGACACGGGCAACGACCGCGTGCAGATGTTCGACCGAGACGGGAAGTTCCTCGACCAGTTCGGCGAGAGCGGCTCCGCGCCCGGGCATCTTTCTAGGCCGCGCTCGGTGGCGGTGGGCGCCGACGGCCGCATCTTCGTGGCCGACACGGGCAACGACCGGGTGCAGGTGTTCACGCGCCAGGGCATACTGCTGTTCGTTCTCGGCCGCTCGGGAAAACTTCCCGGTCAGTTCCGCACGCCCACCCGGGTGGCCATTGATCCTTCCGACGATCTGTATGTTCTCGACGAGGGAAACGAACGCGTCCAGAAATTCGACGCGACCGCCGCGTTCGCGCAGTCCTATCCGCTGGCCGTGCGCGACCTCGTCGTCGACCCCTACGGCTTCCTCTATTCGCTCGACTCCCGGCACGGGAAGGTGCTTGAGCAGTTCGACGGCCAGTTGCTGGGACGCGGCGTCGGTTCGCTCGGTTCGGGCCCCGGACAATTCCGCCGCCCCGAAGCGTTGGCCTTGGAGCCCGACGGCACTTTGCTCATTCTTGACACCGGCAACGACCGCCTCTGGCGCCTGCGGCTGACCAACAAGCTCAAGACCACGCCCTTGCCGCTGGACGCGCGCACGAAAATGTCGGTCGCGGGTCCCTCGGCGAGCTGGAAGGAGGCCGCGGATCTGCTGGCGTCGGCGGGCGACGAGCTCTACGCGCACGTGCCGGGGGCGGCCGCCTTCATCCTGCTCGATTCCGCGGGGCGCCGCAAACTCTCGTTCGGCAAGAGCGCGGGCAAAGGGCCCGACGTCACGCGCCAGGCCGGCGGCCTGGCGGCCAGCGCAAGGTTGGGGCTGGTCGTCTCGGACTCTCGCGGCGATCGCCTCCAGCGCTTTTCCCTGGACGGCAAATGGCAGTCGAACCTGGGCGAGGCGCAGGGCTTCTTCGATGGGCACTCGGGCGAGGGCAAGGTCGACCATCCGGCGGGCGTGGCGATCAACGACGACGGCACGATCTACGCCGCCGACACCGGAAACCGGCGCATCGACGCCTTCAGCGCCGACGGCACGCCGGTGTTCACGATCGGGCCGAAGGTGGGGAATTTCGATCTGCAGGACCCGGTCGCGGTGGCGTGGGATCCCTCCGGCGCGCTCTTTTTCGTCGACGCGGGGTTGCGGCGCGTCTTCAAGTGCGAACCCTCCGGCGCCCTGCTGGCGACCTGGGGCGAGCGAGGAGACGGGCCAGGCCAGTTCGATGCGCCCGTCTCCATCGCCTTCGACGGGCGCAATTACCTCTACGTTCTCGACCGGGCGCTCAAGCGCGTCAGCGTCTTCACCCGCGACGGCGCCTGGCTGACCGATCTGTTCGCCGGCGGCCGAGGCGAGCGTGAGTTGACGGATCCGGCGGCGATCGCGATCGCCGCCGACAAACTCTTCATCGCCGACGCTGGCCGCTCGGCCCTCGTCTCCTACGACTTGCGTCCGCAGTTGGGGGCTCCCGTGGGAGTGTCCAGCGCGACCAAGGACGGGATCGTCTTGCTCGACTGGCGGCCCGTCGACGATCCCTGGGCCGACGGCTACCGAGTTTTTCGCGCGAGTTCTCCCGCGGGACCATACCTGGCCGTCGCCTCGCCGCGAGAGCCGCGCTGGCAGGACTCGGACGCCGTCGCCGACGAGCGCTACTGGTATCGCGTGGCGACGATCGCCAAGACCGGAGGCGTCGGACCGTGGAGCAGGCCGGTGGAGACTTTCGTGCCCGCCGGCTCCAACCGGGCGCCGGTGGAGATTTCCACGATCACCCTCGGCGACATCTTCGCCGCCAAATACAAATGGTATCTCGGTCACCCGGTGGGCGAAGCCGTCGTCACCAACAACTTGAACGTCCCGTTTCTGGATGTGAAGCTGACATTCCGCATCAAGGAGTACATGGACTTCGGCTTCGACACGGTGATCAAAAAGCTCGGCCCGCGCCAGTCGACGACGATCCCGCTGATCGCCACGCTCAACAACAAGGTCCTCGGGGTCACCGAGGACACTCCGATCCAGGCCGAGTTCTCTCTGAGTTTCTTCGAGAACGGCCAGAGCCGCGTCGTGACGCTGACCAAGCCGCTGCGCCTGTATTCACGCAACGCCATCACTTGGGACGACCCGCGCAAGCTGGCGAACTTCGTCACTTACAAGGACGAGGCGATCAAGAACTTGAAGCCCGCCGTCTGCGCCGAGTTCAAGGACTCCCGCGCCGCGGCGCTCAATCCGGCGGTGGTCAAGGCGTTGCGCGCGTGGAACGTGCTTTCAGCCATGGGCATTCACTTCGCGGCCAATCCGGCCAACCCGTTCGAGACCGCGCACGACGACCCGAATTTCCCGGTCGACTACACTCAGTATCCGCGCGAAACCCTCGGCCGCAAGACCGGACAATGCTCGGACTTGACCTCGCTCTACGCGGCGCTTCTGCTCGACAACGAAGTGCGCGTGGCGCTTCTCGACTACCCCGGACACATCACGCTGATGTTCGACACGGGCGCGCAAAGCGCCGAGCAGGCAGGGTTGCCCGAGGACTCGTTGGTCTCCCACGAAGGCACGCTGTGGGTTCCGGTGGAGGTCACCTACGTGGGCAAGCCGTTCTCCGACGCGGTGTCGAAAGCGGCGTACGCCTATAAGACCGAATCGGCCAAGTCCGCGGTGCGCATCATCGACTTGGACCGCGCGCTGGCCGAATACGAGCCGGTCACGATGCCGCCGTTGACCCAGACGACGCCGGCGCCCGATTCCGGCGCTCTGGCGGCGCTTTACGACGATCAGATCGCGTTCCTGGCCAAGGAGCGTTACGACTTGGTCGCCGGCGACTGCCGGGCTCGCCTGGCGAAGGACCCCGGCGATCGGCAGGCGCGGCTCGAATTGGGATTGGCCGAGTTGAGCTACGGCAAGCTCACGGAGGCGGCGAGGGATTTCAAACGCTTGGCCGAAGCGAATCCGAAAGATCCCGTCGCGCTCAACGATCTGGCGAGCGCCGCGTTCCTGAAAGGCGACTATGCGGCGGCGCAAAAGGCTTTCGCGTCCGCGGCGGCGGCCGATCCGGCCGACCCCGACATCCAGCTCAACCGCTTGAAGACGGCGTTGAAGTTGAACCAGCCGGAAGACGCGCGGGAGTACGGCCGACGAGCCGAGAAGTTGGAGCCGTCTTACGGCCCGTATGTGGACGCGCTTCTGAAGAATCTTCAGTAAGGGGGAGACATGAAAAACGCGTGTGCGGCGGCGTTGGCGGCGGTGTTGGCGTGCGCGGCGGTGCGGGCGGACGATGCGAAACCGAAGTCCGCTCCCACGACGCGCGAATCGATCATGACGTTTCTCAAGCATTTGAAGCAGGCGCTGACGGAGTCCTCGGTGGCCGAACAGTACAAGAGCGGAGCCACCGGGGCGACCGTCGCGGCGGTGCGGGGAGCCGACCAGAATTCCGCGCTGGCCGATCCCAACGCACCCATCCTTAAGGGGGGCGCGGACGAGGCCCTCGCCAAGAGGCGCAAAGCCGAGGACGCCGAGTTCGAGAAGGGCGTCGACCTCCTGCTGGCGGGAAAAACGGCGGAAGGCGTCAAGGCGCTCGAGGCTTTTAAAGCGAAACATCCGAAGTATCGCGACCTGGCCGACGTCCAAAAGGCCATCGACGGGGCCAAGAAGCTCGGTGCGAACGCGACTTCCGGCGATTCGAAGAAGGCTTCCGCCAATTAGACGGAGACGGTGAAAATGAACGCGGGCGCTTCTTGAAACAATGGGCGCCCGCCGCCGTCGGCCGGGCGGCGTTCATCGCGCTCGTGGCGGCGTTACTGTCGCGGCCGCTTTGGCGGCCGAGCCCGCTTTTTCGCCGCGCTCGCGAGATGCCGAGCGGGAGCGAGGCCGTCCGCTTGACCGAGGTGTCCCGGCAAAGCGGGATTCATTTCCGTCATGAAGTGGACATAGGCCAATTTCTGGCGGGGCGCGACGACGGCCACTTGACCAAGTGGTTCGAGTCGATCTCCGCGTCCGTCTCCGTCGTCGACATCAACGGCGACGGTTGGCCGGACATCTTCTTCCCGTCGCAGAAGCCGTCGGCCAAGTCCCGGCTCTACATCAACAACAGGGACGGTACTTTCCGGGAAGCGGCGGAGGAATACGGGCTGGCGGATCTTGACGGTCCCACGCGCGTCGCGTTCTTCGATTGCGACAACAGCGGCAAGCCGGCGGCCCTCGTGTTCAATCATCAGTCGGCGGTTCTCTACACGCGCGGCTCCCGCGGGAAATACCGGGTGCATCAGATTTTGGACACGGGCAGCGGGGAGTTCACCGGCGGAGTCAACGTGCTGGATTTGAACGGCGACGGGCTTTTGGACGTCGTCGTGGCCGACAGCGGACTGGCCGATCTGCCCAACAGCATGGTCGACTCCGACGGCGGGAAATCCGTCGAGGCCTTCCGCGGCGTCGGCGGCTGCCACTTCGTCCGGGACGACTCGATTTTACCGGCCAACAAGCCCTCCCACACGCACGCGATCGGCGTGGGGGATTTGCGCGGCCGCGCACGGCAGGACCTGTGGATCGCCTCGGATTTCGGGGACGACAAGGTCTTTCTCGACGAGGGGGGGAAATATCGAGACGGATCGGATCGCATAGGCCGGACGCTGTCCAACACGGGGATGACCGCGGAGATCGCCCACCTGGAGCCGTTCAAGAATCCGGTCGTGTTCGTCGGCCACGCCTACCAGCCGGGCTACTTCGTGGGCGGCAACGCGCTGTGGACCTATGAAAACGGGCGCTTCATCGACGCCGCGCGGCGCCTGGGCGTGGACCGCTGCGGCTGGACATGGGGCGCGAAATTCGCCGACTTGAACAACGACGGGCTCTTGGATCTCGTGTCAATCAACGGCTTCATTTCCCGAACGAGCTCCGGCGCGCCCGAGGGATACTGGTTCAAGTTCGCGACGATCGTCAGCGGGCCGCGCTTCTTGAGCGGACAATCGAGCGAGTGGCCGCCGTTTCTCGCCCAATCGCGCTTCACCGAGCCGCAGCGTGGGTGCGTGTTCATGAACACCGGGAGCGGCTTCGTCGACGTCGCCGAGCAAATCGATTTCGATCCGCATCGGCACGAAGGCCGCGGCCTGGCCGTCATCGATTTCATGAACGACGGCCGGCTGGGGCTCGTGGCGGCCAACCAGGATCAGCCGCCCGATCTCTACCGCAACGACACGCCGCGTCGCGGCGGCTGGATCGGCTTCAAGTTGGTCGGGATCAAGAGCAATCGCGACGCGATCGGCGCGGCGGTGTCCCTGACTCTCGACGACGGGCGCGTGCTGCGGCGAGACAACTACCCGTTCAACGGCTACGCGTCGCAAAGCGACGAGCGCATCCATTTCGGACTCGGCCGCAGACGGCCGACGAAGGTCTCCATCCGTTGGCCGAGCGGCATCCAGGAGTCTTTCGCCGCGCCGGCGCCCGGGCGTTATTACACGGTCGTCGAAGGACATGGACCGACGAAGGAGGCGAGATGAGCCCGTCCGTGACCTTTGCCGTCCCGACCTGGAAGGATGTGCGGATATGGCTGGCGCTCGTGTACGGCGTATTCGTCTTTCATGCCCTGACTTTCGTGGGTTTTGGAAGGACCTGGCCGCAGTTGTTGGCCTCCGTCGCCGCCGGCGGATTCTTCGATTTCGTCTTCAATAAATGGAAATACGACCGCTGGATATTCCCGATGAGCGGCATGCTCAGCGCGGTCGGGCCGTTTTTGATGATCGACAGCGTGCGTTTGGGATATTTCGTGCTGATCGCGTTTCTCGCCGTGGGCTCGAAGTTTTTTTTCCGTTGGAACGGGCGGCATGTGTTCAACCCGAACACTTTCGGAATGCTGGTCGCGGCGATCGCTTTTTCCGGCGGCATGACTCCCAATCCCGATCGTTGGGGGGGATCGTTTGAATGGACGCTGATCGTCTTCGTTTCGGGAGCCGCGATCGCGTGGAAGGCGGATCGGTGGGCGACGGCGGTGTCCTACTACTGGTCGTTTTTCGTCGGTTGCTTGATCCGCAGCGCGATCACCGGCGCTCCGGTTCTCGTGTACGCGGGCGTCATGATCGGGCCGATGTTCCAGCTCATCTGTTTTTTCCTGATCACCGATCCAAAGACCTCGCCGCGCGACCGCAGGTGGCAGGTCGCTTTCGGGGCCGCGGTCGCGCTCCTGGACAATCTTTTCCGCTTTTATGAAATGCGACTGTCCATTTACATCGCGCTGAGCGCGGCCACGCTTTTGTATGCCGTCGTCGACAACTACACCGGGGACGCCCGAGCGTCCGATCCTTGGAGAGAGAAGGAACTGACTCTCGCCTATGACGCCTGAAAAATCAAGCGTCGTTCGGGAGTTCTTTCTCCCGCTGGCCGGATACGCTTCGATTTTGGCGTTTTTTTTCGCCGTGTACTGGATGTCCGCCGGACCGCAGGCGCGCGGGCGTTTGTCGGAAAGTCTCGGTTATCCCAAGGGGCGCGCCGCGGCGCAGATGTTTATGGTGGGCAAGTCCGGGCGGGAGCGCGGGCTTGGGGCGCGTCAGTCCTGTCCGAAAGACGATTCGGCCGACGGACTGCTGTGCGCGGAAGGCTACTTTTACTCCGAGTATTCGGAGGTTCTCGAAAAAAAGAAGGCGGCGCTTCGCGCGGAGGCGGTCTCGCTGCGAGTCGCCGATGCCGACGAGCCGATCAAGGCCGTGGCCCTGGGCATGGCCGTCGCGCAAGCGGGCGTTCCTCCTGCCGAGATCCGTCTTCCCCGTGGGCGCTTCCAGAAGTATTTTTACGACGGCTACGGCGCGGGACTGCAGTTCCTCTGGGGGCGCGCGGAGCAAAAGATCGTCGACGCCTGCGCGGGCACGGGTTTCCGCGTCTATTGCGAGTTCGGGGCCGGGCGGGCCAGTTATTATTTGGGCTACGCCCATCGCGGGAAGGCTCGCGGTCGGAAGGCGCGCGAGCATCCCGAATATCTGCTGGGCCAGCGCTTCGCGGCCGTGATGACGGGGGACTTCGCGCCCGACGCGCCGTCGGCGATCGAGAGCTTGGCGCTTCAGTGGCGCGGCAAAAACTTATCCGCCGAGGCCTATCGCTGTTCGACGCGCCCGGATCGGCACATCATCGATTGCCTGCCCGCCGAAGGAGCGCCGGGGCGGGGAGGGGCGCGATAGACCGCCGCGTCAGGGGCGCACGCGCCAGGGTTTCTCGGGCGTTTCTGCCGGCGCGGGCGCGATCAGGCGCAACACCTCTTCGAGCAGTTTCTCGGGCTCGAAGGGCTTGGTGATGTAGGCGCGCGCGCCGCTGTCGAGCGCCAGTTTCGCCATCGCGATGTCGGCCTCGCCGGTGAGCATCAGCACCGGCAGTTCCGGGGATCGTTCGCGGATGGCTTGAAGAGCCTCGATGCCGTTCATTTCCGGCATCACCACGTCGAGCAAAACCAGCCGCGGGCGGCATTCGCCGAGAAGGCGCAACGCGGCGGCGCCGTCCGGCGCCTCGACGACTTTCGCATGAGGGGACAGCACGCCGCGCAGCGCGCGACGCATGTCCGCGTCGTCGTCGGCGATCAGGATCAGCGGCGGCACTTGGGATTGGACGATGTTCGCGGCGCCCTCGT
This sequence comes from bacterium, assembly GCA_021806745.1. Lineage (GTDB taxonomy): Bacteria > Elusimicrobiota > Elusimicrobia > UBA1565 > UBA9628 > GWA2-66-18. The sequence goes on along the minus strand of JAJZQS010000028.1, from coordinate 14,511 downwards.
GTCGCGGCGGCGCGCTCATCGCCGCCCCTGCAGGCGGCGGATCAGTGCCGTCGTCGAGTAGCCGGGTTTCAGCGGCACGATGACGACCTTTCCCGCGTGACGGGCCTCGGGCAGATCGGCCGGCTTGTAGTCGCCGCCCTTGACCTGGATGTCGGGCTTGAGCCGCGACATCAGCCGCTCGGGCGTGCGCTCGGAGAAGCCGACGACGGCGTCCACGCAGGCCAGCGCGGCCACGACCTCGGCGCGATCGCGCCAGCGATTGACGGGCCGCCCGGGTGCCTTCTCGAGCGCGCGCACCGACGCGTCGCTGTTGATCCCGACGACGAGCAAGTCGCCCTGCGCGCGGGCCTTCTCGAGCACCTTCACGTGGCCGGCGTGCAGGATGTCGAAGACGCCGTTGGTGAAGACCACGCGCCGCCCCTCCCAGCGCCAGAGCTCGCGCAGCGTCAGGAGCTTGGCGAGCGGCGTGATTTTCGCGGCGGAGGATTTCATCGTTAGCCGTGGGCCAGCGGCGCGTCCGGGAAGAGCTCGTCTTCCAGTATCCCGCACCAGATTTGGATCACGGCGATGTGCGCCTCCTGGATTCGTGCCGTCGAGTCCGAGGGCACGCAAAGAATCCGGTCGCATTCGGTCTTCATCCGCCCGCCGGTGCGCCCCGACAGGCCCACGACCTTGACGCCGAGTTCCTTGGCCGCGGCGATCGCCTTGAGCACGTTTTTCGAATTGCCCGAAGTCGAGATCGCGACGGCGACGTCGCCGCGGCGCGCGTGCGCGCGCAATTGTCGCGCGAAGACCTCCTCGTAGCCGAAGTCGTTGGCGATCGAGGTCAGGTCGCCTTGGTTGACGGTCAGCGCCAGTGCCGACAGGGGCGGGCGGTTGCGCCGGTAGCGCCCGACGAGTTCGTCGGCGAAATTCTGCGCGTCGCAAGACGAGCCGCCGTTGCCGAAAGTCAGGAGCTTGCCGCCGGCCCGGTAGCAGGTCAGGAGGTCCTGGGCGACGGCGTCGATCTGCGAAGACAGACCAGCGGTCGCCGTCAGCACCGCGGCGCTTTCGCGCAGTTGATCTTCGATCGTCTTCTTGAAATCAGGCATGGGCGGCCTCCCGGTCCAGGATCTTGTGCGTTTCGATGAAATGCGTGTCGAAGTCGCCCGACATGAACACCGGGTGCGCGACGACCTTCGCGTGAAGCGACGCCGTCGTCTTGACCCCGTCGACTTTCAGCTCGCCCAGCGCGCGCAGCGCGCGGCGCAGCGCGCGGGGGCGGTCCTCTGCGGTCACGATCAGCTTGGCGATCATGCTGTCGTAGTAGCTGGGGATCGTATAGCCGGGATAGGCGTGCGTGTCGACGCGCACGCCGGCGCCGCCGGGAAGCTCCAGGCCGTTCAGGCGCCCGGGACAGGGCATGAAGCCGTTGTCGGGGTCCTCGGCGTTGATGCGGTGTTCGATGGCGTGGCAGCGGATCTGCGAGGCGCGCTCCTGGTCGAACGGGAGCTTCTCGCCCGCGGCGATGCGAATCATCAGTTCCATCAAGTCGACGCCCGCCACCGCTTCCGTGACCGGATGCTCGACTTGCAGACGCGCGTTGACCTCGATGAAGTAGAACTTCCCGTCCTGGAACAGGAACTCGACGGTGCCGACGTTCTGGTAGCCGGCCGCCTTGGCCAGGCGGACGGCCGCGCCCTGCATCTCCCGGCGGATTTCCGGAGTCAGCGCGGGCGAGGGGGATTCCTCGATGAGCTTTTGGTGCCGGCGCTGGACGGTGCAGTCGCGCTCGGGAAAGGCCACCACGTTGCCGTGAGTGTCGGCGGCGATCTGTATTTCGACGTGGCGGGGGCGCTCCAGGAGCTTCTCGATGAAAACCGAACCGTCGCCGAAGGCGGCCTTCGCCTCGGTCGCGGCGGCCTCGAGTTGGGACTTGAGTTCCGAAGCCTCGCGCACCACGCGCATGCCCTTGCCGCCGCCTCCGGCGGAAGCCTTGATCAGGACCGGATAGCCGATCGCCTCGATCTCTTTGGGGTCGACGGTCGAGATGTCGCCCTTGGTTCCCGGCACGCACGGGACGCTCGCCTCTCTCGCGACGGCCTTGCCGGCGCTCTTGAAGCCGAGCTTTCGGCTGGCCTGCGGCGGCGGGCCGATGAACACGAGTCCGCGCTTGGCGCAGGCTTCGGCGAAGTCGGCGTTTTCAGAGAGAAACCCATAGCCCGGATGCACCGCGTCGGCGCCGGAGATCTTGGCGGCCGTCAGAACCGCCTCCTGGTCCAGGTAGGACAATTTCGAGGGGCCCGGGCCGATGCAGACGGCGCGGTCGGCCATCGCGACATGGCGCGACTCGCGGTCGGCCTCGGAGTAGACGGCGACGGTCTCAAGCCCCATCTCGCGCGCGGCGCGGATCACGCGCACGGCGATTTCGGAGCGGTTGGCGATCAAGATTCTTTTGAACATGGTTCCTCGCGGTTATCTAGGGGGACGGCGGACGCAGCGCCGCGCGCATTTTTTGAACGAACGCCAAATCCCCGGGGTTCGTACACAGCCGAGCCCCGGCGTCGACGTCGGCCAGCGCTTCGCCCGGGCGGCTCAGTCGCTGATAGGCCTGCGCCCGCGCCAGCAGGATCTGGCATTGGTCCTCGGGCGATATGTTCGGAAACGACAGCATCTGCGCGAATTGCTCGACGGCCTTGTCGGGGCGGCCGAGGGATTGGGAGTAGGTGTCGGCCAAGATCGCGTGGAGATGGTAGAGGCTTTTGGGCGTCAAGTCCGACGGGTAGATGTCGGCCAGTTCAAGAGCGCGCACGCAGCGCGCCTCGGCGTCGGCGGGCGAATGGCGGTAATAGGCGGCCTCGCACAGGTAGCCCCAGGCCATCGGGTCGCGCGGGTTGACGGTGGCGGCGGACTGGGCCAGGAGCAGGCCGCGGTCCGCGTCGCCGCGGTCGAAGGATTCCTCCACTTGTCTCATCAACACCCAGTTGTAGGGCCGAGTCCAGCGGTCGCCCTCCTGGGTGAACAGAACGTGGTCGGTGCGGTCGGGCTTGCCGGGCGTGCTCAGCGTGTAGGCCAGCAAGAGGGCGCCGGGCTCTTGGTGGACCACGCGCAGATCCGACCAGGTCCAAGCGGTGGTGTCGCGGATGGCGCGAAACTCGTCGAGGGTGCAGCTCTGCTTGGCCGCCTCGGAAAACATCGCGTAAGCCCCGGCGTAGTCCTGCGAGCGCAGTTCATCGAGGTAGCGGGCCGCGAGCCGGGGTACGACGACCTCCGGGCGCTGAGACTGCTGCCAGCGCCAGAGTCCGAATCCCGCCAGCGCCACTCCGGCCAGCGCCGCGATGGCGTTCAAGACGGCGGAGAGGGCGCGCTTGGCCGCGGGAGGTTTGGTCGGCGCGGCGGAGGTCGCTGGGGGCGCGGAGGGCTTCCAGAGGTCATCCAAAGACTCGGGCGCGGGCCGTGCCGAAGCGGGTTGCGCCGGGGCGGGCGCGGGGGAGCCGAGGGGTTCCGCTTTTTTGGCCGGGGGCAGCGGTCCGGAGGGCGGGAAGGCGGGCATCGCGCCGCCGGCCAGAGCCTCGCCGGGCGTCGGCAGGCGAAAAACCGCGGTGGCGGGGATGTCGGGGCCGGGGGAAGCCGGGCGCGGCGCCGAGGCCGGGGCCGGATTGGTCAAGGACTTTCCGCACTTGTCGCAGAAGTTCTTCACCAGGGAGCTCGCGGTGCCGCAGTCGGAACAGACTCGCGCCAGCGTGCCGCCGCACTTGGCGCACGAGGCCTGGGCCGCGGCGTACGCCGCGGCGCATTTCAGGCACTGGATGCGCGAGGCCATGGGCGGTCGATCCTCTTCCGGCCTACCGAGGCTCGATCAGAAACAGCGGCCGGCCGTATTCGACGGCCTCGCCGGCGTCGGCGAAGCACTTGGCCACGCGTCCGGCGCAGGGGGACTTGACCGCCCGCGCGGCGCCGGAGCCGGCGACGACGACGGCGAGTTCGTCTCCTTCGGCCACGAAGGAGCCTTCCTCCGTCTTGCGAGGCCGTCCGGGAGCGGCCCACTGGAACACGCCGACGGATTCGGCGGCCACGGGTACGAAGCGGCTCGGGAAACTCGCCGCGGAGGGCGCGGGGGCGGAGTCGGCCGACGACAGCGCGAAGCCGCGATTCGATTTTTTATAGGCGACCTCGACGAGGTCGGTCGACTTCATCCAATCCACGACGGCGCGCAGTTCATTGGTTTCCATGCGTCATTTCCTCTTTCGTTTGATCAGGTTTCGGGGATTTTCGGGCAGGAGCCCGGAGGCGAGCGGGTCGAACGCCATGGGCAGGAGCTTGAAGACGGTGGTGCGCGCGATTTTTCGCCGCCCGGTGGCGGGGTCCAGGTCGACGAGCAGAAGCTGGGTGTCCTTCTCGCTGAATTCGAACATGACTTGGCGGCACGCGCCGCACGGCTTGGCCGCGGCGCCGACGACGGCGACCGCGGCCAGCGAGTCGTGCCCGCCGGCCACCGAATGGTAGATCGCGGCGCGCTCCGCGCACATCGACAGGCCGTAGGAGGCGTTTTCGACGTTGCAGCCGGCGAACACGCGGCCGCTGGAGGTCAGCACGGCCGCGCCCACCGGATAGCGCGAATAGGGGCAATACGCGCGCTTCTGGGCCTGGACGGCGGCTTCGATCAGGCGCTCGAGCGAGCGGCGGGCGGGTTTAGACATAGGGTTTGACCAGTAGCTCCAGCTTTTTGAGCGCGGCCTTGCTCCGGTGGCGCGGGTCGGTGAACAGCGCTCCTTTGAGCGCCTCGCTGAACGCGGGCTCAAGGCGCGCCGCCGCGATCTTCGGCACCGCCGCCCGCATCAGGCGCTGGGCGGCGTCGGCGTTGGCGCGCAGATTGGCCACGACCATCTCGGTGTGCACCTCCTCGCCTTCCTTCCAGCAGTCGTAGTCGGTGACCATGCAGACTTGCGAGTAGACGAGTTCGGCCTCCCTCGCGAGCTTGGCCTCGGGCGCGGCGGTCATTCCGATCAGCGACCAGCCGAAGGAGCGGTGCATCTGCGACTCGGCGCGCGTCGAAAACGCGGGGCCCTCCATGCAGCAGTAGACGCCGCCGAGCACGGACTTGATCCCCAGTTGTCGCGCGCAGTCGTAGACGACGCGGTTTTGCTCCGGCGCGAAGGGCGGATTGAAAGCGACATGGGCGACGAGGCCGCCGCCGAAGAAAGTCTGCGCGCGGCCTTTCGTTCGGTCGACGAGTTGGTCGGGAAAGACGAAGGTGCGCGGAGCCAGTTCCTCCTTGAGCGAGCCGACCGCGCTGAAGGCCAGCACGCGCCGCACCCCCAAGGACTTCAGCGCCCAGATGTTCGCGCGCTGGTTGATCTCGGTCGGCGTGAGCACGTGGCCGCGGCCGTGGCGGGGCAGGAACGCGGTCGGCACTCCGTCGATCTCGCCGACGACGATGGGTCCGGAGTGCGCGCCGAAAGGCGTCTTGATCGTCAGTTCGCGCGCGCCGCTCACGGCGTCCGAGGAATACAGACCGCTGCCGCCGATGACGCCCACCAGCGCGCGGGGGGATCTGGACGATTTCACGGGACATAGCCTCCTAGAGGCAGAAGCTCGGCGATGGTCGCGTCGAGTTTCGCGAGATCAAGCGGCTTGCGCAGAAAGCGCGTCTTCGGGTCGTCGGGCAGGAGCGCGGCGACCTTGTCTACGGGATGCGCGGACATGAACAGGATCGGGATGCGGCGCGTGCGCTCGTCGTTTTGCAGGACTTGGTAAACCGAGGAGCCGTAGGAGCCGGGCATCTTGATGTCGGTGATGATCAGGTGCGGCAGGTGCTCGGCGGCCTTGAGCGCCAGCGCCGTTCCGTCGCCGACGGCGATCACGCGGTGGCCGCGAAAGGCCAGGTGTTCCGACAGCAAGGTCAGGATGTCGGAGTTGTCGTCGGCGACGAGGATCTGCGCGATCACGCGGCGGCGGCGCCTCTGAGGAGTTCGGCGTAGATCGGGAAGCGGCGGCACAGCGCGGTCGTCGCCTCCTTGACGCGGCGCAGGCGCGCGTCGTCGGAGCGGGCGCCCAGGGCCTCGTCGATCAGGGCGGCGATCTCGTCCATCTCGGCCTCCTTCATTCCGCGCGTGGTCACGGCCGGCGTGCCGATGCGCACGCCGGAGGCGATGAACGGTTTTTGCGGATCGTAGGGGATGGCGTTTTTGTTGACGGTGATGCCGGCCTTGTCGAGGGCTTCCTCGGCTTCCTTCCCGGTCGCGCCCTTCGAGCGCAGGTCGACGGAGAAGAGATGGCAATCGGTGCCGCCGGCGACGATCCTCAGTCCGCGCTCGGTCAGGGACTTGGCCAGGCGGCGCGCGTTGGCGATCACCTGGGTCTGGTAGCGCTTGAACTCGGGACGCAGCGCCTCGCCGAAGCACGCCGCCTTGGCCGCGATCACATGCATCAGCGGCCCGCCCTGCTCGCCGGGAAACACCGCCTTGTCGAGCGCGGCCGCGTGCGCGGCCTTGCACAGCACCATGCCGCCGCGGGGGCCGCGCAGGGTCTTGTGCGTGGTCGTCGTCGTGAAGTCCGTCAGCGCGACCGGCGACGGGTAGACGCCGGCGGCGATGAGGCCCGCGTAGTGCGCGACGTCGGCGGCGAACAGAGCTCCGACCTCGTCGGCCAGGCGCTTGAGCCTGGCCCAGTCGATCACGCGCGAGTAGTTCGAGGCTCCCATGAAGATCAGGCGCGGCTTGGCCGCGCGCGCGTCGCGCTCGGCCTTGTCGTAGTCGATGAGCTCGTCGTCTTGGCGGACGTCCACGGGCACGATCTTGTAGTACTTGCCCGAGAAGTTGAGCGGATGACCATGGGAGAGATGTCCGCCGTGGGCGAGATTGAGGCCCATCACCGTGTCGCCGGGCTTGAGGATCGACAGATACATCGCCATGTTCGCCTGCGATCCGGAGTGCGGCTGGACGTTCGCGTGCTCGGCGCCGAACAACGCCTTCGCGCGCTCGATGGCGAGCGTCTCGACTTTGTCGACGTGCTCGCAGCCGCCGTAGTAGCGTTTGCCCGGATAGCCCTCGGCGTATTTGTTGGTCAGCAGCGAGCCCTGAGCCTCGAGCACCGCGGCGGAGGCGTAGTTCTCCGAGGCGATCAGCTCAAGATTGTCGGACTGCCGCCGCGCCTCGGCGGCCATCGCGGCGTGGAGTTCGGGATCTTGCTCAGCGAGAATGGGAAGCATCGTGGTTCCTCCGGATTAAGACGGCGAGCGCCTCGTCGATTCGCGACGCGCACTCTTCGTAGACGGAATCGGGCATGCCGTAGGGGTCGTCCACGTCGGGCCCGGGCAGGCCGGCCGCCTCGCGCAAGACGGCGATCTTGGCGGCGTGCGCGGCAAACAGCCGCGCGAGCCGGTCTCTGTGCGCGCGCGTGAGCGCATAGACCGCGTCGGCTTCGGCCATCATCGCGGCGTCGACTTGGCGTGCCTGGTGGCGCACGCCGACGATGCCGCGCGAGGCCAGCGCGCGTTCGGCTTCGGGCGTCATGCCCCAGCCGACTTCCGCCGCGGTTCCCGCCGAGGCCGCGCGCAGCGCAAGTCCCGCCTCGCGGGCGCGGCGCTCGGCAAGAAAGCGCGCCATCGGCGAGCGGCAAATGTTGCCGGTGCACACGAACAGCAGTCGGCGGGGTGGCGTCGTCACCGCGCGGCCTCCGCCACCGCCTCGGCCGACACGACGCCGATCTTCGTGGCGCGGGCGTTCTCTCCGGCGGCGTCCACGAAAGTCGGCTCGCCGACGCCGGCGGTTCCGCCGACGATCGCGTCGATCTCGGCCCCGAGCTCGGAGGCGACCGCGGACGCGTCCGTCAGCGGCGGGCGGCCGGATTTGTTGGCGCTCGTGCACACCCACGGCACCCCCGAGGCCGCCACGATCGCGCGCGCGACGGGGTGCGCGGGCACGCGTACGGCCAGGTTCGGGTATTCCGGGAAGGTCAGCAGTCGGCCCTCGGCCGTGGGCTTGAGCAGCAGATACACCGGCCCCGGCCAGAGCTTCGCGGCCAGCCTCTCGGCCAGCGGCGTCCATTCGACCCAGCGCTTGGCGTCCGCGACCGAGGCCACGAGAACGGGCAGCGGCTTGAGCGTCGAGCGCTCCTTGATCTGCAGCAGGCGGCGCGTGGCCGCTTTGACGAGGCCGGTGGAACCGAGCGCGTAGGCCGTTTCGGTGGGGAAAGCCGCGATTCTGCAGGACTTGGCCGCGGCCCCGACTTTTGCGGCGTCGGCGTCGGAGATGCTTCCGTCGGCGGCGGGAGAGATCAGCTCAGGCATGGGCGGGCTCCGGTTCGGGATGGAACAGCACGACGAATTCTCCGAGAATCTGCGGTTTGGCCGACAGCAATCCGCGCACGGACTCGACGCTGCCGCTCAGCCACTCCTCATGGACCTTGGTCAACTCGCGGGCGATCACGCATTGGGCGCCGGGGCCCAGTGCCGCGAGCGCGTCGTTCATCAGTTCGAGGACGCGGAAGGGCGACTCGTAGACGGCGATCGTCCGGCCGAGGGTTTTGGCTTCTTCCAGCGCGCGCCGCCGCTTGGCCGCGCCGCGCGGCAGAAATCCCAGGAACAAAAACGAGTCTCCGGGCAGGCCCGAGCCCGCGACGGCCGTCGCCGCGGCGAAAGGCCCCGGCAGGGAGTGCACCGGCAGCCCCTCGCGCCGCGCGCGCGCGACCGCGCGCCGACCCGGGTCGCTGAGGCCGGGAGAGCCGCCGTCGCTGACGAGCGCCACGCTCTCTCCGCGGCGCAGCCGTTCGAGAAGGCGCTCGACGCTGCGCTCGTCGTTCTCGTCGTAGCGCTCCAGCGGCTTGGACAGACCGAAATGCGACATCAAAATTCGCGTGCGCCGCGTGTCCTCGCAGAACACCGCCGAGGCTTCGCGCAGCACGCGCAGGCAGCGCGCGCCGACGTCTTCGAGGTTTCCGATCGGCGTCGGGACCACGAACAGCGTCATGCGGCCCTCCCGGCCTCGCCCGCGCAGACCTTCAAGAACGCCTCGACGACGCGCGGATCGAACTGAGTTCCGGCGGCCGAGCGCAAGCGCTTGGCCGCCTCGTCGTGGGACAGCGCGCGGCGATAAGGGCGGTCGGTCGTCATCGCATCCCAAGCCTCGAGCACGGCGACGATGCGCGCTCCGAGAGGAATCTCCTCGCCGCGCAGGCCCTCGGGATAGCCCGAGCCGTCCCAGCGCTCCTGGTGATAGAGCACCATCTGCGTGGCCGGGCCCAGGTACTTGACCGGCGCGAGAATCTCGTGGCCGATCGACGGGTGGCGCTTGACTTGCGCGTATTCCGATTCGGTCAGCGGGCCGGTCTTGCGCAGGATCGTCTCGTCGACGCCGATCTTGCCCACGTCGTGCAGCAGCGCGGCGTGCTCGACGTTCTGGATCATCGTGTCCGGCAACTGAAGCTCGGCGCCGACCGCGCGCGCGAGCTCTCGCGCGCGGTCGGCGCGCCCCGGCGCGCGTGAGTCGCGGGCGTCGGCGGCTCGAGACAGAGCCTCGATCATTTCCCGGTAGTAGGCCTGCAGACGGTCGAAGAGTTCCATGCCGTGAAGCATCGTGGAGGCCTCTCCGGCGAGCACGTTGAGAAATTTGACGTTGTAGTCGCTGAAAGGCTCGGCGCCCGGCTTGGCGTGGAGGTTCAAAACGCCCACGGGCTTGCCGCGCGCGATCAGAGGCACGGACACGAAGGGCTCGATGGCGCCCGACGACGGGGAGACGTAGCGCGGGTCCGCGGCCGGATCGGCGATGAACAGCGGCTGGCCGGAGGCGAACGCCTTTCCCGCCACGCCTTCCCCCGGCTTCAGGAAAAGGCGCTGGAACTTCTCGGAGCCCGGGCTGCGCGCGGCGACGATCTTCAGGCATCCGGCGTCTTCGTCCCAGAGCATCACCGAGCCGCGGTCGCATTTCATCAGCCGGCACGCGCAGTCAAGCACGGCGCGGCCGAACTCCTCCTTCGTCACCGGGTCGGACAGGGAGACGCCGCGCTCCTGAAGCGCCAGCAACATCGACAGGAGTTCGTCGAGAGTGCTCCAGCCCTCCGCGGCCACCGGAGCGGCCGTGGGGCCGCGGCTTTCGAGGCGGTACAGGCGTCTCAGCGTCCAGGTCAGCGCGGCGAGAAGGCCTGCGCAGAGGGCCGCCAGAAACCAATAGAGGTACGCGGGAGGCATCCGCCGAAAAATAGCATTTAGTGGCGGCGGGCGTCCATGCCGCCGAACGACAAAGAAATCCTATTTTTTTAAAGAATTTTCAGTTCCGAGCAAGTCCTTGGCCTTGGCCTCGCCGACCAACTCCACCAATTCAGCGCGCGCGCCCGCGCGGAAGCTCTGTTTGGGGGAGTCCTTGGCGTAGCGGACCAGCAGCGGCACCGCGTGCGGGCTGCGCGACACGAACACGGCGGTCGCCCAAACCTCGCGCGTGATCTCATCGGGCGCGGCGTCGTGGCGGCGGATGAGATCGTCGACTTCTTCATCGGTCGAACTGAGGCCGACTTTCAGCGCCAGGCGTCGGCGCAGTTCCTTGTCCAGCGTCGCGTCGCCAAGCATCTTCAGCATCTGCGCGCGCGTGGCGCGAGCGTCCTCGGGTTCTATTTTCGCCTCGGCGGCTTCCAGCGCTTTTTCCTGATGGATGGGGTCGTCGGATCGAATCCACTTGGGGAGCATCGGCAGAGTTTTCCGCCAGAAAAAACGGCCCAGAAGGTAACCGATGTCGGGGTTCTGGTTGGCTTTGCGGCGCAGCAACGGGAAGGCCTTGTCGCCCTCCCACTGCGCGAGCGCCGACAGGGCCTCGTATTGCGTGTCCCAGGCCAGTCGGTCCAACAGGACCGAGGTCGGGGAGGTGTTGGGTTTGATCTCTCGCTCGGCGATCTTGCGCACCAGCGGCAAGGCCAGGCGCGATCGCAATCGGAAAGCGCCGTTGATGCCGAACAGTTGGGAAGCCGGCTCCGGCTGCTGGAGATAGGTCACGAATAGCGGCTCGAGCTCGGGGCTGTCCGGAGGGATCAAGGCCAGCGACGCCATAACCTTGGCGCGCAGTTCTGGATTCGGGTAGCGCGAGAAGAGGTCGAACAGAGCCGCGACGTCCTGGGCGGAGACCGGCGGAGTTTTCGACAACTGATCAAGAGCCGTAGCGCGCGCGGCGTCGCTGGTGGATGAGACCAGGGTCTGCTTGAGCTCGGCGACCGTCGGCGTGGCGGCCCCGGAGACCGTCGTTTGCTCCAGAGGAATCTGCGCGGTGGGGGCTTGCGCGCATGAATGGACGGCGAACACGGCGAGGGCGAGGGCGATCATCGGCGGGCCTCCAAAACGGCGTCGAGCGCGGCCTCCAGGCTGGCGAGTCTGTAGCCGGCGGCGTCGACGACGGTCATCGCGGGCGGGCACAGCGCGAGGTCCCAAGAGGAGCGGATCAGCACGGCCGCGGTCTTGTCGGCCGCCGCGCGGGCGAGCGACTTCAGCGCGGCGGCCTGGCCGGGGAAGCGCCGCGCCTCGAAACACAAGAAGACGATGCGGCGCGCGGCGCGCGCGGCGCGCTCCAGACCGCCGAGGTCGTCGGTCTCGATCGGCGCGCGCAGCACGCGCGCGCCGCGCGCGCGGCGGCGAATGAAAGCCTCGGGGCCGCGCGGGCCGCCCTCGAAGGTGAAGCGCTCGCGCACCTGCGGGAAGTCGGGGATCACGACGAGCGTGTCCGCGTCCAGCGGCAGCGGCAGGGAAAGCGACCCGGCGCGCGCCACGCGCACGGCGCGCCGCGCGATCTCGCGCGAAAGCCGCGCGCCCTCGGCCGAGCCGGCACGGCGATCGGGATGACGGCGGGCCAGCAGGCGGGAGATGCGCGCGTCGGCGGCGGCGACGGCGCTCTCGTCGGCTCCGCCGACGCGAAGAAGTTCGACGGCGTCGCGCATCCCCTGCGCGTCGTGGGCGATCATCAGCACGTCATGGCCAGCCTCCAGACATTTGAGCGTGGCTTCGGCCACGGGCCAGCGGCGCGTGATCGCGCCCATGCACAGGTCGTCGCTGACGACGAGGCCGTCGTATCCCATCTTGCCGCGCAGGAGCCCGCGCACGATCTTGGACGAAAAAGTGGCGGGCGCCGAGTCGTAGGCGGGAAAGCGCACGTGCGAAGTCATCACCGCGTCGACGCCGGCCGAGACCGCCGCGCGAAACGGCGCCAGGTGGACGCGCTCGAAGGCCGCGCGCGGAAGGCGGATCGTGGGCAAGTCGACGTGCGCGTCGACGGTCGCCGCTCCCTTGCCCGGATAGTGCTTGGCGCAGGCCGACAGGCCGTGTTCCTGCAGGCCGCGGATGAACGCCGCCCCCAGGCGGGAGGCCAGGGCCGGGTCGTCGCCGAAGGATCGTATCCCGATGCCCGGGTTGTAGTCGGCCGTGGCCACGTCCAGCACGGGCGCGAGGTTCATGCGAATGCCCAGCGGCGCGAGCTCGCGCGCCATCTGGCGTCCCACCGCGTACGCGAGCTTCGGGTCGCGGGCCCGGCCGAGCGCGGCGTTGCCGGGAAACGCGGTCATCCCGGATTTAAAGCGCAAAACCCAGCCGCCCTCGTGGTCGACGGCGACAAGCAGCGGGCGGCCCAGGCGCTGCTCGAGTTCGGCGACGAACGCGCGCGTCTGCGCGGGAGTGTCGATGTTTCGCGCCAGGAGCAGCACTCCGGTCGCTCCGGTGGACTTGAACAGCGACACGGTCGCGCGCGAGGGGCGCAAGCCGTAGACGCCGAACATGAACAGGCGGCCCGGATCGATCACGCGACGACGCTCAGGGGGCGGCCGCCGGAGCCGACGGCGGGGTGTCGGAGCTTTCCACCGGAGGCGGCGCCGGAGCGGGCGTGGCCGGCGGCGGACCCGCCAGCGACGACGGCGCGGGCGGCAGCGCGGACGAGGAAGTCCCGGAGATTTTGCGCGCGCGCCTGCGGCGATGCTTGGGCGCGGCCGCGGGCGCGGGTGCCGCCGCGGCCGTCGGAGTGGACGCGGCCACGGGCGCGGCGGAGGCCGTGGAGACGGCCACGGCGGAGGCCGCGGCCGTCGACGGCGCGACGGCGGCGGCGGTGGAAGTCGACGCGGCGACGGGCGCGGGGCGCGGGGCCGGCGGATGAGTGGGCCGCGCGGGCGGCGCGGGGACATGGGCGCCGGTCAGCAGAGGCATGAACTTGAACGCCGCATAGGCCGCCGCGGCCAGGATCAGAGCCGCCGCCGCGAAGGCTCTGCCTCGTTCGGGTTTGTGTTGTGGCGGGGCGTCGGCGGGAGCGGGCTCGGACGGCGCCGCGACGGAGGGAAGCGGTGCGCGTTCCGGCGCCGTCCCGACGGGAGCGATGGGGGTCGGCGTTTGCGGCGCCGCGGACGGCTCGGGCAAGGGCGGAGGCGTCGACGGGGCGGGAGTGGCGGGCGCGGCGGCAGGCTTGGGGAGGGGAGTTTTGACGGGCTTGGGAGAAGACGGCGGCTGGGTTTTTCCCGTCGGGGGCGCGAAACGGACGCCGCATTGATTGCAGAAGCGGGATCCGGCGGGATTTTTGTGTCCGCATTTCGGGCACAGCAGTTTCTTTTCCGGCGGCGCTTTCATGGCGGGGGGCTCGGCGGGCGCATTCAGCGGCTTGCGCTGGGGCACTTCCACCTTGAAATCGATCGGAGTCGGCGCGGAGATCGGAGGCTTGAGTCCGGGAGACTTCGGTGCGGGCAGGTCCAGGGGCACGGAGGGCGTCTTCGGCGCGGACTCGGCCTCGGGTTTTGGGGTCGACTTCGGCGCAGGCGCGGGAAGTTCGATCGACATCGGCGGCGTTTGCGAGCCGGCCGCAGGAGAACTTTCGACCTTCGGAGCGGGCGCAGGCTCGGGCACGGGTTCAGCCTTAGGCGCGGACTTGGCCTCGGGCTTTGGGGTCGACTTCGGCGCGGGCGCGGGAAGTTCGATCGACATCGGCGGCGTTTGCGAGCCGGCCGCAGGAGAACTTTCGACCGTAGGGACTGGCACGGGTTCGGGGTGCGGCGCGGGAGCGGGCTCGGTTTTAGGTGCGGGCGCCGGTTCGGAAGCGGAGGCCGAGGCGGATTCGATGAGCGCGTCGAGTCCCGCGGAAATGGCGGCGTCGTCCGGCGGCAGAGAGGCCTGGGCGGGCGGGGGTTGCGCGGCGGCGGGTTGCGGCGGCAGCACGAGGGTGGCGTCGGGATTTGCCTGCGCGGGTTGCGGAGGCAGAACGATCGTGGCTTGCGGATTTTCCTCAGCCAGTGGAGGCAAGGCGGCCGCGGGGTCGTCGCCCGCGGAGACGGGTGCGGGCAAAACCAGGGTCGCGTCGGCCTCGGGCTCCTTCGGGGAATTTAGTTCCGGAAAGCTGGATGCAGGCCGCCACGCGTCGGCGCTGGTCGCGCCCACCTCGCAGACGATGCTGTCGGGGCCAAACCCTGGGCGGCGCACGAGCTCGGCCGCCTCGAACGGACCGAGGCTCTCGCCGTTTTCATGGAGGTAAAAGCTCATTGCGGGCAGTATAACTGGAAATGGAGCGGCTCGACAATGCCGCCGTCGGC
>JAJZQS010000142.1 GCA_021806745.1 bacterium | reverse complement strand
GCGCGCGACCAGCGTGTTCATCCCGAACTTCGGCATCTCCTCGCAATTCTTCGGCGGCAAGCTCGCCGCGGGACTGGCCGTGGTCGACCCCTACGGCCTGGAGACGCACTTCGACGGCGACAGCCCCGTGCGCTACGCCGCGACGGACGCCCGCCTGCGCATCATCGACATCACCCCGTCGGTCGCCTACAAGGTCTGCTCCGGCTTCTCCATCGGCGTCGGCGCGGACTACTACGATACGATCGACGCTCAGCTTGATAAGAAGGTCGCCAACTCATCGTTCGGAGGATCCGGCGACGCAAACTCCGACTTGTCGGCCACCGGCGACGGCTGGGGCTACCACGTTGGTGCTACGATCCAGCCGAATGAGCACCATAAGATCGGAATCGTTTACCACAGCAACGTTAAGATGGACCTGACCGGCAACGAGAACTTGACGAACTTGAACGGTCCCGGCGCCAGCTTCGTATTCGGAGGCTCAAACTTCACGGCCAGCGCCAACGCTCCCGTCTACATTCCGCAAAACATCCAGCTCGGTTACGCCTACATGCCCAATAAAAAATGGACGATCGAGGTCGATTCGGCCTGGTACGACTGGTATGACGCGCGCCAGCTCGGCATTAATTATAATGGCCTGACGTCCAACCAGAATACCTCGCTGCAGAAAGGCAACCCTCAGCAGTTCGATCCGCGTAAGACGCTGAACTTCGGCCTGGGCGCCAACTACAAGAAGGACGACCAGTGGCAGTTCCGCGGCGGCGCCTACTACGAGGCCGCCTCTCTGCCCGAGAGCACCTTCGACCCGGCCTTCGCCGACTTGCCGCGCTACGGCCTGACCGTGGGAACCAGCTACGCGTTCACCAAGGCGGTGAGCGTCGACTTGGCCTACAACGCGGTGATCTTCCACTCGCGTTCGATCAACCAAAACGACACGGCCGCTGGTCAACCCGGCTTCTACGGCTCCTTCAGCAGCTTCGCCAACATCCTCTCGGCGAACCTGAACTACCGCTTCGACACGCATTTCTAAGCGGCGCCTCGATGGGCCGGCGGGGGAAACCCCGCCGGCCTTTTTTTCGCCCGCGAAGCGAAGCCTCGCGCCGTTATCCTATAATCGCCGCGTGACCCGCGCCGCCGTCGCCCTCGCCGCCGCGATTTTCGCCGCCTGCGCCGCGCTGCCCCCGCGCACGGACCTGCTCTACCAGGCTCGCGGCTGGCGCGCCCGCGTGGTCGCCACGGCCGCCCAGGCGGGCGGCGGGCGCGGCGACGAGGCGGCCGGCGCCGCGCTCGCTCAAGCCGCGCGACGCGCGGGACTTCGCGCCGGCTCGCTCAACGATCCCGCCGCCGGCCTGCCCGGCCTGCCGCTGACGCTCGATTCGCTGTCGGACCCGCGCACGCTTGCGCGCGTGCGCGAAGTCTCCGGCGCGGATGCCGTCGTTTTGCTGCGCTGGAGCGCGGGTGCTTCCGAAGCCGAACTCGCCGCGATCGACGCGCGCACCGGCGACGTGGTCTTGCGCGCGAGGCTCGTCTCGCGCGCGGGACCCTTCGCCGACGGCGCCGCCGCCGGCGCGGCGGCCCAAGAGGCGCTGTCGTCTTTG
This sequence comes from bacterium, assembly GCA_021806745.1. Lineage (GTDB taxonomy): Bacteria > Elusimicrobiota > Elusimicrobia > UBA1565 > UBA9628 > GWA2-66-18. The sequence goes on along the minus strand of JAJZQS010000142.1, from coordinate 3,764 downwards.
GCCGGGCGCGAGACGGCCCCTCGCCTGGACGACCTTCCCTGACATGGCCTCCGACGCCGACAAGAAGGACTCGATCGCCTTCGGCCGCACGCTCTACCCGCTGGCGCTGACCGCCTGGGTGATCGCCTTCGCCTGGCGCGTGCACGCCTTGGTCGACGCCGCCGACGCCCTCGCGGCCTCCAACCGGCGCGCCCAGGCCCAGGCCGACGCGCTCGACCGCGGAGCCAAGACCCTGCGCGACTTGACGCGGGAGTCCGTGGCCCAGTCGCGCGAGGCCGACTTCCTGGAAAGCCTTCCCAACATCCTGCCGCAGGACAAGGGCTACCTGCGCACGCAGAAGGCCATCGAAGACGAGGTCGCCGACTTGCGCGCGAAAGTGGGCCGGCGCGTGAAGAACTCGCTCTACATCGTCGTCGACGCGAAGGCCAACAAGCTCTATTTGAAGCGAGGGCTCAAGCTGCTCTGGCAGGCCGATGTGTCGGTGGGCCGCGGCGGCAAGCTCTACGACCGCAAGAGCGGCCAGCGCTGGCAGTTCGTCACGCCGCGCGGCAAGTTCCGCGTGATCGGCAAAGGCGTGGATCCCAAGTGGCGGCGCCCGGACTGGTCGTTCGTGGAGTCCGGAGAGCCGATTCCGCCGCCGGACGACCCGTCGCGCTTCGTCGACGGAGAGCTCGGCGCCTACTTTCTCAACCTCGGCGACGGCTACCTGATCCACGGCACGCGCTCGGTGGAGATGCTGGGCCGCCCCGCCTCGCACGGCTGCGTGCGCGTGGGCGCGGCGGATTTGGAGAAGCTCTACCACGAAGTCCCGGTGGGCACGGAGGTTTTCATCTTCGAATGAGCGCCTCTCTCGGGACTTGGATGAAGCGCCTGGACCGGCGCGCGCCGGCGTGGCTGCTGCTCGTCTGCGGCGCGGCCGCGCTCATCGCCCCGCGCGCGGAGCAGACGCGCCTGCTCGCGGCCGCCGCGGCGGCCCGGCCGGGCTTCGCTTCGGCCGCGGCGGCGCAAGACGACCTCGAAGTCGAGATCGCCGAGAGGAAATCCCTGCGCGACGCGGTGGCCGTCAACCTGGACCGCGCCAAGCGCGACGCCGCCGACCTCTCGCGCTCGCGCCGGGCGCTGTTCGAGGGCGGGCTCGCGCTGTCCGAGGAGAAGCGCCTGCTCGAAAAGCAGTGGCAGATCATGACCACCTGGATTTTGATCGACGAGGCCGAAGACCGCGCTCAGATCATGCGCGGAGACCACATCGACCAAATCCTCCCGCTCAAGGGCGCGCGGGAGCGCTTCGTCGGCGCGCCGCCAAGGCCCCTCGTCTCCAAGGCCGTGATCGTCTCCAAGGAGCTCTACGCGCACCCCGAGCGCGGCAAGTCGGACGAAGTCGACGGACGCCTGGATTGGGAGCCGCCGCAGGTGGGAACCTCCGCGCGCGCGCGGGCCCTTGGAGAAGACGTGCTGTTCACGCGCGAGGGGCTGATCGTGCACGGTCCTCCGCTCGACAAAAAGGAGCACGAGGCCTACGCGCACCTGTGCTTGACCCTGCCCGCCGCGACCGCGCGCAAGCTCTACGCCAGCGCCTTCATCGGCACCACGATCATCGTCAAAAGCGGCCCGGCCGCGCCCGCGACCTCGCGGTGAACGACGCCGCCAAGCCCGCGCGCCCGCTGACGCGCCTGCACCTGACCGCGCTCGGCGTCAACGCGATCGTGGGCTCGAGCATCTTCCTGTTTCCGGGAATGCTCGCCGGAATGCTCGGCGCCGCCTCGATCGCGGCCTTCGCGCTGACCGCGCTGGCGCTGGCGCCGGTGGCGCTGTGCTTTGCCGAGGCCGCGTCGTCGCGCGATCGGGCCGGAGGCCCGGCGCTGTATGCCCAGCAGGCGTTCGGACCGACGGTCGGATTTGCCGTGGGCTGGCTGTGCTGGATCGTGGAGGTCGTCAGTTGGGCGGCGATCGCGGCGGGATTGTCCGCCTACGCCGTCCCGTTCTTTCCCCGTCTGGCCGACCCCGTCTGGGCCAAGGTCGTCGCGGCCGCGGGCGTGCTCGTCTTCGCGGCGTTGAACCTTCTCGGGGCCAAGCCGGGCGCGCGCGCCGCGACCGCGCTGACCGCGGCGAAGCTCGTCCCTCTGCTGGCGCTGGCCGTCGCCGGAATCGCGCTTTGGCCCAAACTCGCGCGGCTTGCGCCGGCGGGCTCTTTTTCGCAGCTTCCCGCCGGCTGCTTTCTGGCGTATTTCGCCTTCCAGGGCTTCGAGGTGGTTCCGGTGCCCGCCGGCGAGGCACGCTCGCCGCAAAAAGACGCGCCCTTCGCGATCCTGTCGGGATTGGCGCTGGCCGCCGTCCTCTACATGGCCGTGCAGGCGTCGGCGCTGGCGGCCGCGCCGGGGCTTGCGGCCTCGCCGGCGCCTCTGGCCGACGCGGGCCGGGCTCTCTTCGGGCCCAGCGGCGCGGCGCTGGTGTCGGCGGGAGCGCTGATTTCGATGCTGGGTTTTCTGTCGGGCTGCGCGCTGGGGGGGCCGCGCTATCTGGTGGCTCTGGCCGAGGAAGGCCACCTGCCCGCGGCGCTGGCCCGCGGCGGCGGGCGCGGCGGCGCGCCTCGCGCGGCCATCGCCGTCACCGCCGCCTGCGCGCTGGCGGGCGCGCTCGCGCTGGATTTCCGGCGCTTGGTCGACTTCGGCAACGTGGCCATCGGCGCCCAGTACACGGCGACTTGCGCGGCGGTGCTCGTCGACCGCCGCCGCGGCCGCCCCGCGGCTTTTCGCGCGCCGGGCGGCGCGGCGACGCCCATCGCGGGCGTCGCGGCGGCGCTCGCGCTCAGCGCCCAGGGGGGCGCCGCCCAGTGGATTGCCGCCGTCGCCGCCCTCGCGGCCGGCTTCGCGCTGCGCGCGGCGGGGGGCGCTCTTGACAATCGTAATCGATTTGGTTACAGTTAATCGACGCCGTTCAATGCGACACAAGGAGACATCCACGATGCGAACGCCGCTACTGCTCACCGCCGCCCTCGCGCTGGCCGCCGCCGCCCGCGCCGAGACTTACGTGCTCGACACCGCCCACACCGTCGTCAGCTTCAAGGCCACGCACGTGATCGGCAAGGTGCCCGGCCGCTTCACCAAGTTCACCGGCTCGTTCGTCTACGACCCCAAACACCCGAAGCTGTGGTCGGCCGAGGCGCAGATCGACCCGTCCTCCATCGACACCGACAACGCCAAGCGCGACGCCCACCTGAAAAGCCCTGACTTCTTCGACGTGGCCAAGTGCCCGGCCATGACCTTCAAGAGCACGAAGGTCACCGACGTGCACGGCAATCACGCCAAGCTCCACGGCGACCTCACGATGCACTGCGTGACCAAGCCCGTCGTTCTCGACCTGGAGATCGAGGGCGTGGCCAAGGATCCGTGGGGCAACGTCGAGGCCAGCTTCACGGCCACCGGCAAGGTCAACCGCAAGGATTGGGGCATCGACTGGAACAAGACGCTCGACAGCGGCGGCCTGCTCATCGGAGACGAGATCGCCATCGAACTCGACGTGACCGGCAACCCGAAGCCCGCCCAGCATTGACGCGAACGCGGCGCCCGCGCCGCGCAACGCAACGAAACTGGCCTTGACAAAATCGAACGATCCGGGCTAACCTGCCGCAACCCCCGAGGCGGGGGCGACGCGGACGCAAAGGAGGTTCAAGAATGAAGCGATCGCTGTGGATGCTCGTGGCCGTGGTCGGGCTGGCGTCGTTCGCGCAGGCGGGCGGCCAGAACGACGCGGGCTGCGGTCTCGGC
>JAJZQS010000141.1 GCA_021806745.1 bacterium | reverse complement strand
GCCAACGACCCACGCGTCAAGCAGGCCGAATCCGAACAGATCGTCGCCGCCCTGCGCGCGCGCGGCAAGCCCGTCGATTACCTGCTCTTCGAAGACGAGGGCCACGGCTTCGCCAAGCCCGAGAACCGCCTGAAGTTCTACGCCGCCGCCGAGGAGTTCCTCGCTCGCCACCTGCTCGCAGTCTGACGCCGGTCCCTTTAGTACAGGCCTTTTTCGCAGTCCTGAAGCTCGTCGAGTTGCTTGACCAGGCGCCGCGCGCGCGGCGAAGTTCGTCCTTGCGCGCGCAAGGCCAGTTCGGCCTCGGCCGCCGCGACGAGGTGGGCCAGGCGAAACAGCGAGATGCCGTCGATGGAGTCGTATTCCCCCGGACCGATGTTGCGCCAGAACGCGCGCTGCAACGCGTCGGAGTTGAAGCTGCCCTCTTCCACTTCCTCATCCGCGGATTTCTTCTCGGTCGTGGCGGTGGAACTCACCGCGACCTCCGCGCCGAAGTCGATCGGCGCAATCGAGAGAGTCGGGGAAACGGACATCGACTTGATTTTCAGCGCTCGGGCCCGCGCATCGCGGCGCGCGATCGATGCCAACGCGGCTAGCGCGTCGGCCAGCGGCGCGTCGACGGGCCGCAACCGGGCGGACAAGGCGTCAATCTTGCCCTGGAGCGCCGCCCCAACGATCTTCCCCGAGAACTCCGGGAGCACCGTCGTCAGCAGAACCCGCGCCTCGCGCTTGAGCCCGCGCGTGTGCACCGTCGGGACTCCATCCGGGAAAACCCCGGAAAGATATTTTCCCCAGTATGGGTCGGTCGGCGAGTAGTCTAAGCCGAAAGACCCGAGGTCGAGCTCTTGATCGGGCAATTCGACGCCGTCCTCGGGGTTCCAATGGAGGTTCAACACCGGGGAGCAGTCCGAGCGCTGCACGGCGCCCGCACCGCTGACGCGCCCGCGCAAGAAGAACGCTCCGACCGAGTGCTCGAAATCCAGCCCCGAGTACGCGTCCGGGTGCGGCCGACAGTCCACGACGGAGACCTGCGGAATCGGCAGGGACTTTTCGCCGCGACTCACGGCCAGAACGCGCCCGTCGATGAGGCCAACGACCACCTTAAGCCCGCCTCCCAATTCGTAGTCCGCCATCCCTCTCACCGGCATCGGCGCCCGCGGCGCGCGCCCCAGATAGGCCGCGCCGGGCCCGTAGAGCAGGAAGTACTCGGAGCTCAGCATCGGCACGTCCCGGCTGACCGTGCTCAGCACCACCTGGTAGTGACGCCTGCGCCCATCCGAGCCCGGGCCGCACGCGAGATTTCGCGACGCCGTCGTCGCATAGTCGCGCTCGTCGCCGACATCGGATTCGGAATAACACCCCTCCGCCTCCTTCTCGGGCAGCGTGGAGAACGCCGCGCAGGCCGCAGCCCGGTCTCCCGGCGAAGGCATGAAGGAATCGCCGAACTGCCCGCCGAAGCAGGTGAGCACGAGCCCCCGCACCACCTTGCCCCGCCGACGCGCGGCCCTCACCGCCTCGGTGAGCTCGGGCTCGGTCAGAAAAACATCGGAAGCCGCGTCCAGGGGCATGCCCTGCGGCGCGCCGTGTCCCGTCAGCACCAATCGCAAGCTGCGTCCAGGCATGTCGGGCAGCCCCGCGACCGTCATCGTGGACAGACCGGTGGTGCTGATCAATCCGGTCAGCGGCGCGATCGGATCCCCGACATAGAACGCTCCCCAACCGGAGCGGGACGCCTGCGTCGCGCGCGCGGTGCCGGTCGACGGCGCGAACAGCAGCGAGCGTCCCGCCTCGCTCTTGCCGCCAAAGGCCAGAAGATTCTCGACGCCGAAGCGGTCGGTAGAGTGGTCGTCTCTCGAATGCGGACCGCTGATGCCGAAAGTGAAGGACGCGCCGTCGGCGCGTCCTCGGCATAGCAGGTCGGGCAGGCGGCCCATCGGACGCCCGGCGGGCCGGGCCTCTGCCTCGGCCAAGAAGGCGGCGATGCCGTCGAGGTAGTCTCCGGAGGCGCTGATGCCCAGGGTCTTTCCTCCGCGAAAAACAAGCACGAAGGGAATCCCGTCGCGGTCCGAGGCCTCGACGCGTCCCTCGAACGCCTGGAAGCGCTCAGTGCCGTACTCGTCGACCTCCACGCGGTCCCATGCGGCACGGGCCAGCGCCGTCGGAGAGGACGGCGCCACTGCGGCGAGCTGCGCGGCCAAGTGCTTGCACGGCCCGCACCAGGTCGCTCCGACGAGCAGCGCGTAGAGCCGCCCCGGGTCGGCCTTGGAGCGCGCGACGAAGTCATCGGGCGGCAGGTTACCGACCATGAGCGCGGCCGTAGGCGCGGGGGCGGCGCAGGCCAGCCACAGGACCGCCCGCAAGACCGCCGCGCGCGTCGACATGCCCCGGGAATATAGCCCCGACGCACGCCCGCGTCCAGGCCCCGCGCCGCTATGCCCCGGGACGGACGGCGGCCGGGTAGGAGCCGAAGACCTTCACGCGCGTCGCGGCCGCCGAGAGCTCCGCCAAGGCCTCGGCCATCGACGGGTCGCGCGCGCCGCCGAGCGCGTCAGCGAAAAACAGATACTCGAACGGATTGGACGCGATCGGCCGGGACTCGAGCTTGGACAAATTCAGACCCCGCCGCGCGAACGCCGACAACGCGGTCAGCAAAGCGCCCGGCCGGTCGGCCAGCGAGAAGGCCAGGCTCGTCTTGCCGTCGCCCGCGCCCGGCCCGGCGCCGCGCTCGCCGCGGAAGGCCAGAAAGCGCGTGTAGTTGTTCTTCTCGGATTGGATGTCTTCAGCGAGCACCGTCAGTCCGTAGACCCGGGCGCACAGTCGCGAGGCCACGGCCGCCTCCTCCGGCGCGCCGCGGCGCGCCACCTCCCGCGCCGCTCCTGCCGTGTCGTAGTCCGGCACCGCGCGCAGGCCGCGGGCCGCCAGGAACGGCCGGCACTGCGCGAGCGCCACCGGATGCGAGCGCACGGTACGCACGCCGTCGAGAGTCGCGCCCGGCGGCGCCAGCAGGCAGTGGCGGATCGGGTGGTAGGCCTCGCCAAACGCGAAGACGGGGCGGTCCCAGAACAAGTCCACATTGACGCCGACCGAACCGGCGATGCTGTTTTCCACCGGCACAAAGCCCGGCTTGGCGCGGCCCGACTCGACGGCGTCGAAAGTACCCTCGCTGTCGGCGCAGGCCGCCGGTTCGGCGGCCGCGCCGAAAAACTCAAGCAGCGCGGCCTCGCTGTAGGCGCCGCGCTCGCCCTGGAAGGCGACTTTCATCGCCGCAAATCCCGGTCGACGGCGGCCAACGCCGCCAGAAGCTTCCGGCGCATCGGCGCGGCGTAACGGTTGCGGCGGTTCATGTCCCGGAACAACCGCCGGCTGTCGCGGGTCACGGTCTCAAGCACCCGCAAGAGGCGCTTGTAGCCCTCGGTGTCCAATCCGGTGGGCGCGGCGCCGTAGGCGTCCAAGCCGCGGCCGATGAAATGCGTGAGCACCAGCGAGCGCGCGATGCGCCGATCGTGCTCGCGCGCGCTCATGACGACGACGCGAAGGCCCTTGGACTTGAGAAAACGCCGCGCGCGGGCGACAACGGCCGCGCTCACGCGCGCCGGGCACAGCACGACCGTGCGTCCGTCCAGCGATTCGGCCGCGCTGTCGGGGCCGAAGTTCGGGTGCGTGCCCAGGATTTGAACGCTTTTCGGAAGAATTTTCTTGAGGGCGCGCAGCGGCTCTTCCTTGACCGAGCAGGCGTCGACGACAAGCGCCCCCGGCCGCACGAGCGTCCTCATGCGCCGCGCCAACGCCTCCACGCGCGAGATCGGCACGCAGACGACGACCAGCGGCTGCGCGCAGGCCCGCGCCAGCGTCGCGGGTTCGGCTCCCAGCCTGCGCGCCAGGCGCGCGTCCAAGCGCTCGTCATGCACGACTATTCGCGCGTCGCGCGCGAAATGCCGCACGAGCAGGCGTCCCAAGCGTCCGAAGCCGATGAGGCCCGCGTTCACAGCGCGGACTCGACGCGGCGGTAGGCCTCGCGCAAGACCGCCTCGGGCTGGGAGAAGCTCAGGCGCAGGAAACCCTCGCGCCCGCAAGCCGAGCCCGGCACCACGGACACTCCGGCGTCCTCCAGCAGGCTCAGCGCGAAGCGCTCCGAGTCCGGACGGCGGCCGTCGAAGCGGCGGCGCGCGTCGGCCCACAGGAAGAGCCCGCCGCGCGGCTTGCCCACCGCGAAAAGCCTCGCGGCCAGGGCGTGGGCGAGGTCGCGGCGCTCCTGGTGGGCCGCGCGCCAGGCCTCGCGATGAGCCTCGCCCAGCGCCAGCGCCGCCAGCGCGCCGCATTGCGCGAAGGTGCAGACGCTTCCGGTCGTGTGGCCGTGAAGGCGCGCCGCCGCGCGAATCAGCGGCTCTGGCCCGGCCGCGCAGCCGACGCGGTAGCCGGTCATCGCGAAGCTCTTGGAGAGGGTGCGCAAGACGACCGTGCGCCCGGCCGCGCGAGCGCCGAGAGCGGCCGGACTCAAGTGGCGCGCGCCGTCGTAGGTCAGCGCCTCGTAGGCCTCGTCGGAGACGATCCAAAAGTCGCGCCGCTCGGCAAGTTCGGCCAACGCGCGCAACTCGTCTTGCCCGTACACGGCGCCGGTCGGGTTGTTGGGGGAGTTGACGATCACCGCGCGCGTGGCCGGGCTCAACGCGCGGCCGATCGCGTCGACGGCGAGCTCCCCCGCGCGCGTCTCCACGACCACGGGCCTGGCGCCCGCCAGTTTGACCGCCTCGGGAAAAGTGACCCAGTAGGGCGCGAGCACGACGACCTCGTCGCCGGGACCGCACAGCGTCTGCAAGACGCCGTGCAGAGCCTGCTTGGCGCCGTTGGTCACGAGCACGCCCTCGGGCCGCGCGGGGATGCCCTCGGCCGCGAGCGCGCTCGCCCAGGCCGCGCGCAGCTCCGGCAGGCCCGCCGAGGCGCAGTAGCGCGTGCGCCCGGAGCGCAGCGCCGCCTCGGTGGCGGCGAGAACTTCCGCCGGGACCGGCAAATCCGGCTCACCCTCCAAAAGACTGACGATGTCGCGTCCCTGCGCGCGCAGGGACGCCGCGCGCGCCGACAGCGCCAGAGTGCGCGACTCCAGCGCCGACTCGGCGCGCTCAGACAGACGCACGCCGCTGGACCTCCCGGGAATCGGCCATGATGCGCTTGAACAGCGCGGCCACCAGCGCCGCGGGCAGGTCCGCGCGCCGGGCGCGCGCCGACAGGCGCGCCAGCAGGGCGCGTTCGCGCCGCAAGTCCCGCACGGGCAGCGCCCGCGCCTTCTTGACCCGGCCAAGCCGCAGCGCGAGCGCGCGGCGCCGGGCCAGAAGCGCCAAGAGCGCGTCGTCGACGCGGTCGATGCCGGCGCGCAGGCGCGCCACGGCGCGGTCG
>JAJZQS010000140.1 GCA_021806745.1 bacterium | reverse complement strand
TGCTGGATACCCCCGGACTGCTCGACGCCGCTCAAGACCAACTGCAGAAGGCCCTGCGCTCGGAGTCGACGCGCGCGCTGCGCGAAGACGCCGACCTCGTCGTCTATCTCGTCGACGCGGCCGCGGCCGACCCCGCCGCCGTCGAGGCCGCGCCGCTGCGCGAGGGCGCGCCGGTGATCCTGGTCTTGAACAAGTGCGATCTGCCGCTCGCGCCGGAAAAACTCGCGGCCCTGGAGTCGGCCTACGCCGAGCGCCTCAAGCCCGTCAAGATACTGCGCGCGTCCGCGCTCAAGGGCGCGGGCGTTGCGGAGCTCAAAAGCGAGCTGCTCTCCCGCTTGCCCGAGGGCCCGCCGTTCTACGAAAAGGGCCAACTCTCCGACCGCTGGGAGCGCTTCTTCGCCGCCGAGATCGTGCGCGAGCAGGTCTTCTCGCTCTATCATCAGGAGATCCCCCACGCCACCGCGGTGGTCGTCGACGCGTTTCGCGAGAAGCCCGGCGCCCCCGACGAGGTCTACGCTACGCTCTTCGTGGAGCGCGACGGTCAGAAGGGCATCATCATCGGAGCCGGCGGCAAGGACCTCAAGCGCCTGCGCGAGCGCGCGAGCGCCGCGCTCGAATCCTTCCTGGGCCGCCCGGTGTCTCTCGACATCCGCGTCAAGGCGCGCAAGGACTGGCGAAAAGATCCGCGCTCGCTCAAAGAGTTCGGCTACCTGTCGTGATCCCGTGAGCGTCCCGCGCGAAGACCGCTGGATTTTGGGCTGGCTGGCGGCGTGCTTCGCGGCCGCGGCGGCGATGATCGCCTACAACGCCCTGCAGACGCGCTATGTCGGCGTCAGCTACCTGCCCCGTCTGTTTTCGCCGCTGCCCGTGGCCGCGGCGATGGGGCTGTGGATCGCCTACGCGGCTCAAGGACGAACGCGCGAGGCCGAGCTGTGCGCGGACCTGTCGCTGTATGCGATGGCGATGGTCGCGATGGCCGCTCTCACCACCGGCGCGCAGTACGCGCCGTTTGCGCCCGTCGACGCCGCGCTCGCGCGAGCCGACGCGGCGCTGGGCTGGAACGGCCCCGCGGTCGCGGCCTGGACCGCCGCGCACCCGGTCTTGCGCGCGGCGCTGGAGCGCTGCTACTTCTCCACCGACTTGCAGCTTGCCCTGGCGCCGCTGGCGGCGACGCTGGCGCCCGACCGGCGGCGGCGGCGCGTGCTCATCCACGCGTTCGTCTACACCCTGCTCGCGGGAACCCTGTTCTATTACTTCTTCCCGAGCTCCGGCCCCGCCGGCTACTACGGCGGCTCGGGCTACGCGCCGCTGCAGTTCTGGACCGCGCGCAAGTTCGCGCTCGTGCACGCGCGACGCCCCGGCGCGACCGTCGACGGCGGTTTGATCGCGTTCCCGTCCTTCCACGTCGCCTGGTCGGCGCTGGTCGTCGACGCCTCGCGCGGCGATCGGCGAGCGCTGATCCCGGCCCTTTTGCTCAATGCCGCGGTGATCGCCTCCACGGTCTTGCTCGGCTGGCATTTCCTGGTCGACGCCTTCGGCGGGCTGGCGCTGGCCGCGGCGGGCGTGGCCGCCGGCGAGTGGGCGCACCGGCGCCTGCGCTGAAGCGCCCTCCAGACATTTGAGCGGACCTTGATCGCGCGGCCGTTCGCGTACGGCTACACTAAACCCGCGCGGGAGACCGCTCCCGCCGGGAGAACGGATTGCCTGCGGATTGGTACAAGGACGCGGTGTTCTACGAGGTGCCCGTCAAGGCCTTCTTCGACTCCAACGACGACGGCGTCGGGGATTTCCCCGGCCTTGAGTCCAAGCTCGAGTATCTTCGCCGCCTCGGCGTGGACTGCCTGTGGCTTCTGCCCATGTACCCGTCGCCCCGGCGCGACGACGGCTACGACGTCAGCGATTTCTATTCGATCGCGCCGGACTACGGCACTCTCGCCGAATTCGAGCGCTTCGTGGCGGCCGCGCACGAACGCGGCCTGCGCGTGATCGCCGATCTCGTGCTCAACCACACCTCCGACCAGCACCCGTGGTTTCAGTCCGCGCGCCGCCCCGGCAGCCCCAAGCGGGACTGGTATGTCTGGTCCGACGACGATTCTCGCTACCGTCAGGCGCGCGTGATCTTCCCGGACACGGAGACCTCGAACTGGGCCTGGGACCCGACGGCGAAGGCCTACTACTGGCACCGCTTCTACTCGCATCAGCCCGACTTGAACTACGAGAACCCGGAAGTGCGCGCCGAGATGCTCAAGGTCGCGCGCTTTTGGCTCGACCGCGGCCTGGACGGCTTCCGGCTGGACGCCGTGCCCTATCTCTGCGAGCGCGAGGGCACGCGCTGCGAGAATCTCCCCGAGACCCACGACTTCCTCAAGGAACTGCGCGCCGAAGTCGACCGCCGCTACCGCGACCGCGTGCTGTTGGCCGAGGCCAACCAGCGCCCGGTCGACGCGCGCCAATACTTCGGCGACGGCGACGAGTGCCACATGCTCTTCCACTTTCCGCTGATGCCGCGCATTTTTCTCGCCATCCGCAAGGAGGACCGCGCGCCGATCGTCGACGTTCTGCGCGAAACCCCCGCGATTCCCGACGCCGCGCAGTGGGCGCTTTTCTTGCGCAACCACGACGAATTGACGCTGGAAATGGTGGACGGCGACGAGCGGGACTACATGATTCACGAGTACGCGAACTCGCCGCGCATGCGCCTGAATCTGGGCATCCGCCGCCGCCTGGCGCCGCTGCTGGACTCCGGGCGCCGCCGCCAGGAGCTTTTGGTCTCGCTGATTTTGTCGCTGCCCGGCAGTCCCGTGCTCTATTATGGAGACGAGATCGGGATGGGCGACAACATCGACCTCGGCGACCGCGACGGCGTGCGCACGCCGATGCAATGGAGCGCCGACCGCAACGCGGGTTTTTCCCGCGCCGAATCGCGCCTTCTCTACGCCCAGCCCATCCAGGACCCGTCCTACAGCTACCAGGCCGTCAACGTCGAGGCGCAGGAGCGCCAGCCCGGGTCGATGCTGCAGTGGATGAAGCGCCTGCTGGCGCTGCGCCGCCGCCATCCCGTCTTCGGCCGCGGCTCGATGACGATCCTGGAGTCGAGCAACCCGCACGCGCTGGCCTACCTGCGCGAGGGCGCGGGCGAGACGCTTTTGATCGTCAACAACCTCTCGCGCTTCGTGCAGCCGCTGGAGCTGGACTTGCCCGCGCTGCGCGGCTGGACGCCGGTGGAGATGCTCGGCCACGCGCGCTTTCGCGCCGTGGGCGAGGACGCCTACCCGCTGACGCTGGCGCCGCACGGATTTCTGTGGTTTATCATGGAAAGATGAGATGACCCCCGGCGAGATCGACGCGACCGCGGCCCTCGGCGCGCTCGGCGCCACCTTGGCCGCGCGCCTTTTGCTGGCGCGGCGCGCTCGGCTCGTGGCCGATTGGCTGCGGCGCGCGCGCCGAGGCGAGCCCGCGCACAACGGCGAACTGCCCGGACGGGGGATTCTGGCGGGGATCGCCCACGAGGCGGCCGCGATCGCCCGGGATTTGGCCGACGCGCGCGAGACCGCCGAGCAGGAGGCGCGCCTGCGCCGGCTGGGCGACTCGCTGTGGACGCCCGAGCGTCTGCGCGACCACGTGCGCTCGGCGCTGTCGGGACGGCCGCTGGTCGTCGTGGCCAACCGCGAGCCCTATCGGCACGCGCGGCGCGGCGGACGCGTCGTCGTCGAGACGCCGGCCAGCGGCCTGGTCACCGGACTCGAGCCGCTGCTGCGCGCCTGCGGGGGCACCTGGATCGCGCACGGCGACGGAAACGCCGACTTCGAGACCACCGACGAGGCCGGCCGCCTGCGCGTGCCGCCGGAACGGCCGCAATATCTGCTGCGCCGCCTGCGCCTGCCCGAAGACGACGCCCGCGGCTTCTACGAGGGCTTCTCCAACGAGGGCCTCTGGCCGCTGTGCCACATCGCCCACACGCGCCCGACTTTCCGCGCCTCGGACTGGGCCGCCTACCGCCGCGTCAACGAAGCCTTCGCCGAGGCCGTCTTGTCGGAGATCGAGGGCCGCGAGGAGCCCTGCGTGCTGGTCCAGGACTACCATTTCACGCTGCTGCCGGGGCTCATCAAGCGCCGGCGCCCCGACGCGCGCCTGGCCCTGTTCTGGCACATCCCGTGGCCCAACCCCGAGGCCTTCGGCATCTGCCCCTGGCAAAAGGAAATCCTCGACGGCCTGCTCGGCGCGGACCTCATCGGCTTCCACACCCAGTACCATTGCAACAATTTCCTGGACACCGTCGATCGCTTCCTGGAGGCGCGCGTGGACCGGGCGCGCTTCGCCGTGGAGCGCGGCGGCCGCGCGACGATCGTGCGGCCCTTCCCGATCAGCGTCGACTTCTCCGGGACCGCCTCCCCGGACGCGGCCGCGCGCGTGCGCGCCGACAGGCTGAGCGTGCTCGCCGAGACGAAAGCCGACGCGGTGCTCGTCGGAGTGGACCGGCTCGACTACACGAAAGGAATTCTCGAGCGCTTCCGCGCCGTCGAGCGCTTCCTGGAGAGGCGGCCGGCGCTGGCCGGGCGCCTGACGCTCGTGCAAATCGGCGCGCCCAGCCGCGGCGGCCTGGCCGACTACCGGGACTTCGCCGACCGGGTGCGCGCCGAGGCCGCGCGCATCAACGCGCGCTTCGCCGGGATTGCCGCGCCGATCTCGCTGCGCACGCGCCACCACTCGCACGACGAGATCGCCCGCTACTACCGCGCCGCCGACGCCTGCCTGGTCACCTCCCTGCACGACGGCATGAACCTGGTGGCCAAGGAGTTCGTCGCCGCGCGCGACGACGAAGACGGCGTGCTGATCCTCAGCCGCTTCGCCGGCGCGGCGCGCGAGCTGCGCGACGCCCTCATCGTCAATCCCTACGACCTCGACGAAGTCGCCGGCGCCATCGAGACCGCGCTGACCATGCCGCAAATCGAGCGCGCGCCGCGCATGGCCCGCCTGCGACTCCAGGTGCGCGAGAACAACGTCTACCGCTGGGCGGCCGACCAGATCAGCGAGCTGTCGGCCGTGCGCCTGGGCGCGCGCGCGCTCGCGCGGCCGTGACGCGGAGCTCCGGCCGCCGGCGCGCGCTGGAGGCGGCCGCTCGCGCCGAGCGAGTGCTCGTCTTGCTCGACTTCGACGGGACGCTGGCGCGCGCCCCCCGCCGCCCGGCCGCGGCGCGCCTGGACCCCAGCCGCCTGCGGCTGCTGCGCTCGCTCGGCCGCGGCCGCTGCCGCGCGGCCCTCGTCAGCGGGCGCGGCGTCGACGACTTGCGCGCGATGGTCCGCGCGCCCGCGATCATCCTCGCGGGCTCGTTCGGGCTCGAGGTCCGCGCTCCGGGCTGGCGCTGGCGGCATCCGGCGGCGGCCGCGGCGCGTCCGGCGCTCGCCGCGCTGGCGCGCCGCCTGCGGCGGCG
>JAJZQS010000027.1 GCA_021806745.1 bacterium | reverse complement strand
GCCTGCGAGCGACGCGGCCAAGTCCAGGATGTCTTGCTCGGGCGCCTGGACGACGGGGCCGAAGACGCAGATCGCGCCGTAGGGCCGCTCCGCGTGGACAAGCGGCACGCACAGCGCCGCGCGCAGGCCCGCGCGCGCCGCGGCCCCGGCGCGGGCGAAGCCCGCGTCTGTCGAGGCGTCGGCGATCCACAGCGGCGCGCGCGCCGCGCACGCCCGCCCGGCGGGGCCTTTCCCGGGCGCCAGGCGCTCGTTGGCGGCCGCAGCCAGGAACGCGGAGACCTCCGCGGATTTGTCCTGGGACCAGGCGCGCGAACGACGGATGACCCCGCTCTCCTCTGTCTCCCAGGCCTCGGCGCAGACCCAGCCCAGGCCGCGGCAGAGCTTTTCGAGCACGGCGGGCAGGGGATCCTCGTCTCCCGCCTGAGCCAGCGCGCGCGCGACCTCGAGCTGGATCGAACGCAGGCGCGCGGAGCGGCGGCTTGCGGTCGCGTCGTGGAAGACCGTCACCGCGCCGAGGACCGAGGAGTCGAGCGCGCGCACCGGCGCGCTCGAGGCCTGGATGACGATCCCCTCCGGGTGCTCCGGATAGCGCATCATGAACTCGATGTCGCGCGACGACGCGCCGGCCAGCGCGGCCATCAGCGGGCGCTGGGCCTGGGGCAGGGGCGCGATGCCGTCGGCGTCGGTGTAGCGGCAGCGCTCGCTCCACAGCGAAGGCTCCTCGCGCAGCAAAGACAAGCCCAGGATGCGTTCGGCGGCGGGGTTGTGGAGGATGTGCCGGCCTTCGGCGTCGACGACGATGACGCCGTCCTCCATCCCGTCGAGAATCGCGGCCAGGCGCGCGGATTGGGCCTGCACGGACGCCTGCGCCGCGAGCCGAGCGTCGAGGTCCCGGTCCAGGGAGTAGAGAGCCCACGCGAAAAAGGCGAGCGCGAAGGCCCCGGCCGCGCCGCTGGAGGCCGCGAGGCGGCGGGCGCTTGCGTCCTCCCGCTCGCGCCGCCGTGCCAGGAGGGCCTTCTCGCCGCCGATGGCGTCGCGCACGATCTCGTCGGCGCCCCAGTCCCTGCGCTGGTCTTCGAGCGCCGCCGCGGACGCGGCGGCCGACGCGGGAGGAAGGCGCATCAGCGCGTCGGCGTGGGTCAGGCGCACCTCCAAAGCCCGACGCAGTCGAGCGACCTGGAGCTGGCGCTCGGGGTTGTCCGTGGTCAGCCACTGCGCGCGCGCGGCCGATTCCAGGCAGGCCGAGCGCGCGAGCGCGTAGAGATCGCCTTGCGCGGCAGTCCCGGCGCGCGCGTAGGCGCGCGCGGCGTCTCCGGCGGCCAGCATTTCCGCGCGCAGACGGTAGAGAGTTTCCAGCACGAGATAGGTGTGGTCGACCCGGGCCGCGTCGGCCCGCTGTCGACGGATGGTGGCCGCCGGGATCGCCGCCGCCCCGGCCAGGGCCAAGGCGGCCAGCGCGAAGCCCGCGAAGGTGCGCAGGCGCTGGGCCTTGCGCTTGGGGCTGCGGCGCAGTTCCTCCAACAGGCGTCGGGCGCCGGCGTCCAACAGCGGGGTCTGCGCCGCCGCCGCGGTCAGTTCGCGTTCGGCGCGCCGGGCCAATTCCAGCAGCAGCGCCACCTGGGCCTGCCCCAGCGCCCTCGGCACGCGGTCGAGCACGCACAGCGTGCCGACCTTTCGGCCGTCGGGCGCCGACAGCGGCACGCCCGCGTAGAAGCGCACGCCGCGCTCGCCGGCGACCAGCGGATTGTCGCGAAAGCGCGCGTCGCGCGCGGCGTCGGCGACGATCAGAGGCCCGTCGCCCAGGATCGCGTGGGCGCAGAAGGACTGCTCGCGCGGCGTCTGCGCGACGCTCATGCCGACCCGGGCCTTGAACCACTGGCGGTCATCGTCGACGAGGCTGATCAGCGCCGTGGGCACGTCGAGCGCGCGTTTGGCCTCGCGCACCAGCGCGTCGAAGCGTTCCTCGGGCGGCGTGTCGAGTATGCCGAGCGCGCGCAACGACGCCAGGCGCTCGGTCTCGTCTCGCGGACGCGGTGCGGGAGGCATCTCCCCATTGTAGCCGATCGCGCGACCGCGCGGGCGAAATGCGCTAAACTCGCGTCGTGCCGGGTTTGCTGACGGTGGTGCACGGCCCTTTCGAGGCGCTCGAAGACGCGTTCTGCGCGCGCGTGGCCGAACTGCGACCCGGTCCGGACCGGCCGCCGATCCTGATCGTGGCGCCCTCGCGCGCGATGCTCGATCGGCTCCAGCGCCTGCTGGCCGTGGAGCGCGGCATGGCGCTGCTGGGCGCGCACGCGCGCACCTTCCATGGGCTGGCCGAGGAGTTGTGCGCGGAGGGCGGCTGGCCCCCGGGAGAGGCCGTTTCCGACGCGCTGTTTCACGACTTGCTCGTCGACCGCGTGCTGGACCGGACCCCCGCGCTGGCCCGCGACCGCGCGTTGCGACCGCGCGCTCTCGCTTCGTCCGTGCGCGCGAGCCTGCGCGACCTGCTCGACGCCGGCGTGGACGCGCGCGCCGTCGCCGAGAGCTTCGGCGACGCGCTGGCCGCGGATCCGGAAGAGGCCGAGCGTCTTGGCTCGCTTCTGGCGGCTCTGTCCGCCTACGAGGCCGAACTCGCGCGCCTGGGCGTGGCGGCGCCGTCGGCGACGGTGCGGCGGGCCGCGGAGCTGGCGCCGCGCTCAGCGTGGCTTGCCGGGTTTCGCGAGGTCCTTTATTACGGGTTCTACGATCTGACCGGACTGCAGGCCGACGTGTTCGAAGCGGTGACCGCGTCGCGCCCGTCTCGGCTGTATTTCCCGTATCGGCGCGGCCATCCGGCCTTCCGCTTCGCCGACGAGTTTTTCGAGGTGAAGCTGGCGGGATCGCGGCGCGAGGAGGTCGGCGGCGTCGGCGGCGCGGGCACGGCCTTGGGCGCCGCCGTAGACGCTCTTTTCGATCCCGCGGCGCCGCCGGCGCCGGTGCGCGAGGGGCGTGCGCGGGTGATCTCGGCTTCCGGCGAGCGCGGCGAGGCGTGGGTCGCGGCCAAGGAGGCGGCGCGCTTTTTGTCCGAGGGGATCGCGCCTTCCGAGATCGCGGTGATCGCCCGGACGCTGGCGCCTTACCGCGCGGCGCTGGCCGAGGCCTTCGCCGAGGAAGGCGTGCCGCTGGAACTGCGCTGCGGCGAGCCGATCCTGAGGCTGCCCTGGGCGCGCGCGGCGCTGGACTTGCTGTCGCTGAGGCGGCGGGATTTCCCCGCGCGGGCGGTCGGCGACCTGATCGCCTCGCCGTATTTTTCCGCCGCCTCGCCCGCGCGCGCGGCGCTGTGGCGGCGGCTGATCGAGGCTTTGGATTTCGGCTCCGGCTGGCGGCGCTGGCGCGGCAAGCTCGAGGCTCGCGGCGGCGCGGGCGTGGAGCTTCTGCCGGGCCTGGTCGCGCAGGGCTTGCCCGGTTTCGAGGTTCCGGCCGAGGACGCGCGCGCTCTGGGGGATTTTCTCGACGGGGTCAGGGCGGTCCAGGGCGGTCCGCCGTCATCTTGGTCGCAGACGGCGCGGCGCGCGCGCGAATTGATCGAGAGCGCGCTCGGCCGGCGTCCGCCCGAGCCGACCCGCGCGGAGCTCGACGCCCTTGCCGCGATCGACGCCGCGCTTTCCGAGCTCGCGCTCTTCGATCGGCTCGGCGAGGACTGCTCGTGGGATGAATTCCTGGACGCTTTCGAGAGAAAGCTGGAAAACACCGAGCGCGACGGCGGCGCGGGCGGCGGCGGGGTGGGTGCGTTCGACGCGATGGACGCGCGCGGGCGTCGCTTCGAGGCGGCGATCTTGATCGGCCTGCACGAAGGGTCGTTTCCGCGCCGCGTGGCCGAAGATCCGATCCTGCGCGACGGCGCGCGCGCGGCCTTGCGCCACCCCGGCGGCTACTGGATCGGCCGCAAGTCCGCGGGCCACGAGGAGGAAAGGCTGTTGTTCTACCTCGCGGCGTCCTGCGCCCGCTCGCGGCTGACGCTGGTCTATTCGCGCCTGGACGAGGACGGGCGCGCGCGCACGCCGTCGATCTACCTGCGCGAGCTCTGCCGCGCGGCGGGCCTGGCGCCGGCGTCCGGCGAGGAGGCGCGCGCGCCGCGCCCTCCGGGCGAGCGCCTGCGCTGGGCCTCGGGCGAGTTGACCCCGCGCGAGACGGCCCTGCTTTGCGCGCTCGACGGCGCGCCGGTTCCCGAGGCGCTGGAACAAGCCGGCGTGCCCGCGCGTTCGCTCAACGCGCGCTTCGAGCTCGCGCGGGAGCTCTCCGCGCCGGGCCGAGCCGGACGCCTGGACGGGCTGGTCGGCGACCTCACTCCGGAGCTGGCGCGCTGGCGCCGCGCGGGGATGTCGCCGAGCGCGCTCGACCAGTACGCGCGCTGTCCATACCAGTTTTTCGCCGCGCGGGTCCTCGGCCTGCCGCAGCGGATCGAGGAGGCCGACTCGGAGGCGATCGATCCCGCCGAGCGCGGGCGCCTCTATCACCGTGCGCTTGAGATTTTTCACCGCGCGCCGCACGCGGCCGGGTCCGAGGGCGGTGCTGGCGAGGCGGCGGCGCTGGAGGAGGCGATCGCGGCCGCGCTGGCGCCCGGAGCCTGGCGGGAACTCGGGGTCTACCCGCTGTTGTGGGAAATCGAGCGCGGCGCGATGGCCGAGCATCTGCGCGCGTTCGCGCGCTGGGACGCCGGGCGCCTGAAGGCGGCGGGCTTGAGCCCGAGGCTGATCGAAGCCCAGGCGCGCTCGCGCTCCGACGACGAGGCGGGCGGAGGGATGTCCTGGAGAGGGGTGATCGACCGCGTCGACGTCGACGAGGCCGCCCGGACCTTCCGCGTGGTCGACTACAAGACGCGGCGTTCGGCGGCGTGGAAGGCGCCGCTGGCGCGGCTGATCGGGGAGGGGACATCGCATCAGATCCCGATCTACGCGCGGCTGGCCGCCGAGACGCTGGGCGAGGGCTGGTCTTTCGACGGCGCGGACCTGCTGTTTTTGGAAGCCGAGGACGACGGCGCGCGCGCGTCGACGCTGACCGCCGACGAGTGGCTGCTGGCGCGCGAGCCGTTCGAGCGTGCGCTGGCCGCCCGGATGGACGACATCCGCGCGGGGCGCTTTCCGATCTCGCCCGAGGACGGCGAGCACGGCCGTTGCGCGCGCTGCGCGTTCGCCACGGTCTGTCGGCGCGCGCACGGCCCCACGCGGGCGCGCGCGGCGGCCTGGCGCCGCGCGCGCGAAAGCGCTAAGCTCGGCTCATGATCGAGTTTCGCGCCGCCGCCGCAAGCGACGCGGCGCGCGTCGTCGCGCTGGTCAATTCCGCCTACCGCGGGGAGAGTTCCAGGCGCGGCTGGACGACGGAGGCGGATCTGCTCGGCGGTCAGCGCACCGACGAGGATGCGGTGCGCGAGATGACTCTGGCCGCGGGCTCTCGCGTCGAGCTGGCTTTCGAGGGCGGCGCGCTCGTCGCGTGCGTTCACCTGAAAAAAGAGCCGGACGGCTCCTGTTATCTGGGCATGCTGACCGTCGATCCCTCGCGACAGGCCGGGGGGCTGGGCCGCGCGCTGATGGCGCGGGCCGAGGAGCTCGCGCGCGCGTGGGGCTGCCGGCGCGTACGCATGACAGTCATCGACTCGCGCGCGGAACTCATCGCCTACTACGAGCGGCGCGGCTACCGCCGCACCGGGCGCGCGGAGCCGTTTCCGGAAGACGACCCGCGCTTCGGCTTGCCGAAGGTTCGCGGTCTGCGCTTTGCCGAACTGGAAAAGCCGCTGTCCGCGGCCCCGGCGGCCGACCGCGGCTAGAGGGGCGCGGTTTTGGCGCGTGCGCGGTCCGAGGCTCGCGGCGTGCGGCGCGCGGCCGCGCTCGCGGCGTTGGGCGCGGCCGCGGTCGCGCTGAGCCTGGCCGTTTCGCTGGCGTCGATTGCGCGGCATTACGAGGGCGCGGTCACCTGGGAGGCCGCCCAGTACGCCGAGATCGGCCGCAACCTCCTGGAGACCGGACTTTGGCGCACGCGCGCGGTGACGCCGTGGACGCTGGCGGCGCTCGACGCGCGCGGGGAGGCCTTCGACACCGCCCATCCGGCTCCGGTGCTGGACCGGTTCGCGCTACAGTCGCTGCTGTGCGCCGCGGCCGAGCGACTGGCCGGTGCCGACGACGCGGCCAACGCCGCGCTGTCGGCGCTGCTGATGGCGGGCGCGGTCGCGGCGACCTACGCGGTCGGAGTTCTTTTTTTCTCCGTCGAGGAGGCGTTTGCGGCCGCGCTGCTGCTGGCGCTCGACCCCAGCTTCCAGCGCGGCTTCGTGCTGTGGGGCTATCCGGACTTCGGCTTCCTGATCCTCGTGGTTCTGGCGGGCTCGGCGCTGTGCGCCGGGCGTGCGGGCGAGAGTTCGTCCGCGCGCGGCGCGCGCTTGGCGCTGGCCGGCGCGCTGGCGGGCGGGGCGTGGCTGGCCCGATCGAATTTCGAGCTGTGGCTGCCATTGTGGGCGTGGGCGCTTTGGCGCGGCGCGCGCGGGACGCGCGCGCGCGACGCGGCGCTGTTTTCGGCGGCGTTCGTCGCGGTCTGCGCGCCGGCGGCCGTCTACGACCTGCGTCATTTCGGCGGGCTCAACCCGCCCACCTTGGCCTGGGATTTGGCCGACAAGGTGATGACGCCGTCTCAGCCCTGGCTGTACTACCGCGTCTACTCGCCGTGGGAGGTGCTTGTCGGCCACGCTCCGGCGCTGGCGCGCAAGTTCCTGGCCTTGTCGGCGCTCTACTTGCGCGGCCTGCCGTGGCTGTGGCAGATGACGCCGGCGTTCGGCTCGGCGCTGATCGGCGCCTGGTCGCTGGCGCGCGGGCGCCAGGAGCCGGCGCGGCGCTGGTCGCTGCTGATGGCCGCGATGCTGGCCGCCCAGATCGCGGCGTTTTCGTTCCTGCGCTTCGAGACGCTCGGCGCGCACGTGGGCGGGCGCTACCTGCTGTGGTTCGCGCCGGCCGAGCTTTTGCTGGCCGCGCGCGGCGCGCGCGCGCTGGCTCGGCGCTGGGGCCTGGAGCGGGGAGGGCCGGTTTTGCTGGCGCTGCTGTGCGCGGCGTGGTTTTCAGGGTTCTGGCGCCAGCCGCAGGGCGGCTCGACTTATCCCGGAGGCATCGGCGCGGCGCGCTGGCCGCAGTGGGACGCTCTCGCGGCCGTGGGAGACGGCCTGATCGTCAGCAACATGCCCGCGCAAGTCGCCTGGTATGCGCGGCGCGCGGCCGTGGCTCTGCCGGCCGAACCCGAGGACCTCGCGCGCATCGCCGCGCGGCACGAGGTTTCGGCGATCTTGATTTTTCGCATCGGGGCCGGAGAATTGGCGCAGACTCCGAAATGGATCGCCGCCGCGGCCGACCCCTCCGGCGCCGGGCGCGCGCAATGGAGCCGTCTCGGCTATCGCTCGGAGCGCGACTGGGGAAGCGCCGTGCTGCTGACTCCGGCGTCGGGCGCGCGCTGAGTGGCGCGCCACAAGGGCGCGGGAGGTTGCGTTTCGCGGCGGTGCCGGTCGATTTCGGCCTGGAGCCGGGCGGGAGGAATCTTGCCCAGACGCAGGTTCTCGCTGAAGGTGGGGCCGTCCTTGGGCAGCAGCCAGCGGTAGTCGTGGGCGCTCAGCCAATCGGCCGGGACGCGGCCGCGCCGCACGAAGATCAGCGATTTTTCGTCCCAATACACCAGCGCCCATTCCCGGCTCGGGAAATAATCGACATACCAAGGCCGCGGCAGCCCCGGCTTCGGGTCTTCGGGATGGACGTCGAGCCGCCACACGTCCAGGCTTTTGAAGACGACGGCGTCCAGGCGCTCGGCGTCGAGAAGGCTCTGCCAGCCTTCGGGTGAAGCCTCGGCCTGTTCCAGGCGCGCGAGGCGGGAATGGAACAGGTAGCGTCCATCCATGTAGACCCGATACCACGGGCGCAGGCGCCAACTGAGGTAGCCGCCCCACTCCCAGCGGTTGAGCGTGCGCAGCCCTTCGAAGACGGGCCTGTTTTCATCGAGGAACCGCGCCGCGGAAGGGACCACCAGCGCGCCGTCCACGGGAGCGGTCCAGGCGAGCTGGCGGCAAAACCAGAACAGGAACGCCGCCGCCAGCGCCAGCCACGCGGTCGCGGCGGCGCGCGTTCGCCGCGCAAGGCGAGCGCGCGCGCCGGCGCACCAGGCCGCGGCGAAGACGACGAAGCCTTCGTCGAAGTATGAGATCAGGCGGCCGTGGCGCTGCGCCGCGGCGCCCAGAGCCAGCGCGACGGCGGCCGTTTCCCAGCGGAAATCCGCGCGCCGCGCGCGCGCGGCCGCCGCGCACGCTCCGGCGACGACGGCCAGCTTCAGCCAGAACAGCCACTCCAACGGATGGCGCAGCGCGATGGGGCGCCACTCCAGGATGTAGCGCGACAAGTCGGCCGCGGAGGCGGCGTGCGACAGCAGCACGCGGTAGGGTCCCAGCCCATAGGGCGTGGCCAGCGTCCCCGCCAGGCCCGCCGCGGCCAGAGCGGACAGGCGGCGGGCCTCGGCGCGGCGGCCGCCGACCGCCCGGACGGCGGCGGCGAGCGCGAACGCGGCCAGCCCGAAAGCAAAGCCCGCGTGCAGGCTTGCCCAGAGCGCGAAGCCGGCGAAGGCGACGGCGAGCGCGCGTGCGCCCAGGTCCCGCGGGGGGCCCGCGATCTCCCCGAGAACCAGCGCCAAGCCCAGCAAGGAAAAAAGATCCGGGCGCAGATCGGCGTAGAGGATGGCTCCGGCAGACCACAGAGAAACGAGCAGGGCCCGCGCCGTCGCGTCCGCTCCCGCGCGACGCATCGCGCGCGCCAGCGCGAGGACGACGGCGGCCACGAGCGCGGCCTTGAGAGCCCACAGCCCCGCGGGGCCCGCCAGGCGCCGCGCGGCGGCGAAAATCAGTTCCGAGAGCCATTCGAAATCGACCCAGGGCTTGCCGACCTCGGTGAACGAGAATGAATCGACGCGGGGGAGGGCGCGATGCGCGATCATCCACTCGCCCGCGCGCAGATGCCAGAACAAGTCCGGGTTGCGCAGGGGCAGCAGCGCCGCGGGCAGGACGGTCGCCCAGGCGGCGGCGCGAAGGCGCGCGTCGCGGGAGAATCTCTTCACGGCGGCCGGACTCCGGGCTCGAGGGCGTCGGCGTAGATCGCGCCGCCGCCCAAGCTCAGCGGCGTGGGGTAGCGCTCGACGAACAGGCGCCGCGTGCCTCGCGGCGGCCGGGGGTCGAAGGTCAACAGTGCGCGCGGATGTTCGAGTTCGAGCCACGCGTAGGGCTTGATCTGGGACAGCGGCGTCGTGCGTCGGAGGATGGCGATGTTTTTTTCGGCCTCATGCGCGCCGTCCCAGGACAGGCCGCCTCGGATTTCCTCGGCGGAGTAGCCGAGGCTTTCGAGCTTGGCTGCCGCCCGCCACAGCGCGGCGTTCCATGAAGCGGCGTCTCGGGCGCCGCACCACGACAGAATTCCCATCAGCGCCGCGCCAAGCCACGCCGCGCGCGGGTTCTCGGCCGCGGCGTCGAGGCCCGCCGCGATCGCGGCGGGCAAGAGTACGAGGACGTATCTGTCGTAGTACGAGAAACTCAAGAAGGCCGGGGCGAAGGCCAGCGCCGATGCGGCGGCCAGAAAAATCGTGCCGCCCGCGGGCGCCTGCGTCGCGGCCAATCCGAGAAGCGCGAGCAGCGACGCGGCATCGGCCGCGTTCCAAAGCGCGCGCCAGCCCCACCAGCCCGCGGTCTTGAACGCGGCGCCCGGAACGGCGGCGGGGCCGAGGCCGCCGAACCAGAGTTCGTCGCCGAGGCGCGGCGGCAGAAGCCCGGCCGCGAGCGCGGCCGCCCAGGCCGCGGCGACGGCGGCGAGGACGACGGCGCGGCTTGACGCGGGCCGTTTGATCTCCGACGGTGAAAACGCCGCCGAGGCTCCCAGCGGAAAGACGGCAAGCCCAATCAGCGCGACGGCCGCCGAAAAGCGAAAGAGCGCGTCTTTGGCCAGCGCTGCGGGCGAGGCGAGCCGAGCCAGGCTTTCGTGGGCGTGATACCATGCCGCGTGCGTGACGCCATGAACGCGCGTGAACCAGAGCGAGTGAGCGGCCAGCGCGGCCAGCGGCGGGACGAGAAGAATCATCGCGCCGCCGCGGTCGCCGCGGCGCCAGCGCCAGACTGCCCCGGCCGCGGCCGGGGCCAGGCCGATCTGCCGGGCCAGCGTCGCCGCGATCGAGGCGGCGGAGGCCGCCCAAAGCCAGCGGCGGCTTCCTTTCAGGACGCCGAGCGCGGACAGCAGGAACGCGGCCAGGAAAAACGCGTCGGTGTAGAACGACAGCGCGGCGCTCACGAAAAGCGGGTTGAGAGCGAGCAGCGCCGCGCCGATTCGGCGGCGGGACGGCGGCTGGCCGAGTTCAGCCAGCAAGCGCTCGAAAAAAAACAGCGCCAGTCCCGCGGCCGCGAGCGTCGATGTTCTCAGCGCGGCTTGGCTGAAGCCCGCGGGAAGACAGAACAGCGTCCCCCAGAGGATGTGGGTGAGCGCGGTCGGAGCGGCGAATTCGGACACGCGCAGGCGAGCGGTCGACAGCAGCGTCTTGACGCTGCCGGCGTAGATCCAGTCGTCGCCGACCGGCACGGCCGTCCACGGCGGCGACGCGGCGATCATCAGGCCGATCCAGGCGGCCAGAGCGGCGGCGGACAGCGCCGCCTCGCGCCGCGAAGAACTGGCGGGGGCGCTCATCGGCGAACGATGCGCGAGGCCGCCCAAGCGCTCGCCGCGCTGGCCGCGGCGAGCGTGCCGGCGCGCGCGGCCCACTCGCCCAGCCCCGGGCGCCAGATCAGCGCCGTGGCCGCGGCGGAAGCCGCGACGGCGGCGTAGTAGTCGACGGGAAAGCCCAGGAGCTTGCGGCGAAACCACGGAACCGGGCGCGAGCGCAGCGCGGTCAGGCCCCAGGCCGGATTCCACGCGAACCACTGCAGGTCCCAGGCCGCGGTCAGCAGCAGATACGACGACGCGCACTCGGCCAGAAGCGGGCGCGAAAATCCCGCGTAGGCCAGCGGCATCAGCATGGCGCCGATGAGAAACAGCGTCAGCCAGAGGTGGTAGCCGGTGACTTCCTTGCCGTTGCTCAACTCCAGCCACCACTCCGGCCCCCAGCGCCAGGTCGGCAGGTCCGCGGCCCAGCCGCGCGCGCCCTCGATTTCTATTTCGACTCGCGCCAAGAGCCAGCACAGCGAAAAGAGAGCCAAGCCCTCGCGGGCGGCAGGCCAGCTCACGCGGCGGCCTCGGGCCCGGAGTTTTCGCGCAGCAGCGCGCAGCCGGCGGGCACCGCGAGAGCGCCGAAGATCACGTAGAAGCGCCAGTAGGTGGAATCGAGCGCGCTCCAGAACGAGGATGGCGCGCCGTGGTGCGCGCGCCAGAAGGCGGTCATGCCGAGCGCGAAGGTCAGCGCGGTGCACGACAGCATCAGCGCCACGACGCGGCGCCCGCGCACGCGCCAATCGGTCAAGGTCGCGGTCAGAATGGCGCCGAGCAGCGGTCCGTAGGTGTAGGAGACGATCTTGAAGGCCAGCCACAGCAGATTGTCGAGCCGGCGCATCAGCAGCGCGAAGACGACAAACAGCAGGCCGAAGCCCACGAAGAAGCGCTTGGAGGCGCGTACGATCTGAGCCTCGCTTTTGCCCGCGCCCCAAAGGGGCTTGTAGAAGTCGACCGAAAACGCCGTGGCCAGAGAGGCGAGCGCCGAGTCCGAGGAGCCCATCGCGGCGGCGGCGACGGCGGCAAGCAGCAGCCCGCGCAGGCCGTGCGGCATCTCGGTGAGGATGAAGCGCGGAAACACGTGATCGCTGTCGGTCATGCCGGCCACGAGCGAGGGGTGGACGCGCGCGTAGGCGTAGAGGCCCGCGCCGATGAATAAAAACAGCGCCGAGATCGGAATCGACACCAGTCCCGAGATCGCCAGGCTCCAGCGCGCCTTGCGCTCGTCGTTGCAGGCGAGCAGCCGCTGGACCATGTCCTGGTCGGTGCCGTAGGCGGCCGTGGAGTTGAAAAACCCCCAGACCGACAGCAAGACGAACAGGCCGAGGTTTCGGGGTCTGAAGAGTTCGAGGAAGTTGAACTTGTCGTAGCGAGTTCCGTCCGGGCGAACGGCGTCGCGTCCGGCGGCGATGATGCCGGACATTCCGCCGGGCACGTGAGCGGCGAGGTAGACCAGCGCCGCGATTCCGCCGCCGATGAGCAGGCAGAACTGCAGCAGGTCGGTCCAGGCGATCGCGCGCCCGCCGCCGGCGGTGGTGTAGGCGAGTATCGCCGCGACGGTCGCGACCACGCACAACGGAAAAGGCAGCGCTCCGCCGCTGACGACCTCCAGGACCTTCGCGATGGCCACCACGCGCACGGTCGAGGCCAGAGTGCGCGTCAAGATGAAGTAGCCCGAGCACGCGCGCCGCGTCTGGGAGCCCAGGCGGCGTTCGACGGCCTCGTAGATCGAGGTCACGCGCCGCTTCTGATAGAACGGCAGCAGCACCGCGGCCACGAACAGCGCCGCGCCGATGTCGCCGACGTTGCTGAACAGGTAGCGGAAGTCCGACGCGTAGCCCTCCGCGGGCGTGCCGATGAAGGTCAGCGCCGAGATGCAGGTGGCCAGGAAGCTGGCGGTGGTGACCAGCCACGGGATCGAGCGCCCGGCCAGGAAGTAGTCGTCGGCCGTCGCCGAGCCGCGGCGCGCGGCGCGCCAGCCGATGGCGGCCAGCGCCGCGCCGTAGGCGAGCAGCACCGCGCCGTCGAGCGGGCCGAGGCCTCCGGTCACCGCGCCCCCTTGGGATTTTTCCAGCGGCGGCGCGCCTCTTCGGCGCGCTTGCGCTCGGCCTCGTCGCGCAGCTTGCGCCAAGCCGACAGGCGCTGCGGCGCCAGAGCGCCGGACTCCGCGGCCGCCTTCACCGCGCAGTCGGGCTCGGCGTGGTGCGCGCAGTCCTGGAAGCGGCAGGAGGCGGCCAGCGCGTCGATTTCCGGAAACGACCCGGACAGGCCGCGCTCGGACTCCCAGGGAGCCATCACGCGCAGCCCCGGGGTGTCGATGAGCAGGCCGCCGCCGGGCAGGCGCACGAGCTCCCGACGCGTGGTCGTGTGGCGGCCGCGCCCGTCGCCCGCGCGCGTGAGCCCGGTGCGCTGGCGCTCGGCGCCGAGCAGGCGGTTGACGAGCGTGGACTTGCCCACGCCGGAGCTTCCGACGAAGGCCGCGGTGCGCCCGGGGCCGATGCGGGCGGCGAGCGCGTCTAGGCCCGCGCCGGAGCGCGCGCTGACCGCGAGCACGGCCGCGCCCGCGGCGAGCGCGCGGGCCCGGGCCAGAAACGGCGCGGGGTCCGCGCAAGAGTCGAGCTTGTTGAGCACGAGCGACGGCTCGGCGCCGCCCTCGCGGCAGGAGGCCAGAAAGCGCTCCAGGCGGCGTTCGTTGAAGTCGGCGTCGAGCGCGGCGACGATGAAGACCTCGTCCAGGTTGGCCGCGATGATCTGTTCTTCCAGCGCCTCCCCCGCCGCGCGACGAGACAGTTTCGAGCGCCGGGGCAAGACGGCGCGCACGAGCGCCGAGCGCTCGCCGCGCACGCGTTCGAGCGCGATCCAGTCGCCCACCGCGGGAAGGTCCGCGCGCGCCGCGGCCCGGCGGCGCACGGCGCCGGGCAAGCGCGCGTCGAACTCGCCGTCGGCCGCCGCGACGCCGTAGACGCCGCGGCGCTCGTCGATCACTCGGGCCGCGGCCGCCTGCGGCCCGGCGAGGCTCGAAAACGCGGCCGCCCAACCCGCGTCCCAACCCCAGTCTTCCAGGCTCATGCGCTCTCAACTCCGATAGACGCGCGGCACGAGCCTGGCGGCGGTGCGGCGCACGGGAAGCGCGACCGCGTCGCCCACGCGCAGGAAGGGCGCGGAGGTCGCGTCGACGAGAACATGGGATATGCCGCAGCGGCCCACGAAGGGCAGGCGCGCTCCGCGCGCGACGGCCCAGTACGAGAAGCCGGAGCCAAATCCGATGAGGCGCTCGGCGGGCTCCATGGTCAGGCCGTCGGCGTAGCCGACGGGCAGCGCCGCCACGAGCATCCTGCGCGGCGCGAGGTACTCGCTGGCGTAGCCGATGGATGCGCCTTTGCGCACCTCGCGCAGCGAGATCACGCGCGCGTGGAAGCGCCAGGCGTTCTTGAGCGCCGCCGGGCGCGAGGGCGAGGGGTTGATGCCGTAGAGAAGGTTGCCGACGCAGACCGTGTCGAAGCGGTGGTGGGGGAAATCCATGAACACGGCGCTGTTGGCGGCGCGCACGCGGAAGGCGGGGTTCTTCTTTTTGTGGGGCGCGCTCAGTCGGCGCAAGGCGCCGAGCTTCTCCTCGGCCTCGACCGAGTTCTTTCCCGGCACGTAGCCGATGTGCGCGGAAATGCCCGCCGCGCGCAGGCGCGGCAGGCGCGCGACGGCGGCCAGCAGTTGCGAGGCCAGCGCGGGCGGCGCGCCCCAGCGTCCGAGCCCGAAGTCGACCTCGATCCAGACCTCGACGGTCTTGCCGCGCGCCGCCGCGTTGAGCGCGCGCGCCTGCGCGGCGTGGTCGATGGTCGCGCCCGCGTTCAAGCGCACGGCCTCGGCCGCCTGCGCGGGCAGAATCGGCATCAAGAGCTGGATCGCAGCCCGCAGCCCCGCGCGGCGCAGTTCCGCGGCCTCGGCGAGGTCCCGCACGCCGAGCGCGTGCGCGCCCGCCGCCAGCGCGGCGCGCGCGGTCCGCGCGGCCCCGTGTCCGTAGGCGTCGGCCTTGACCGCGGCGGTCAGGCGGTCGGCTCCGCCCAGGCGCGACAGCACCCAGCGGGTGTTGGCCGAAATCGCGCGCAAGTCCACCTCCACCCACTTCAGGCCGCGGCGCTTGTCCATGCGGCGGTTATCTTATTACATCGCCGCGCGCGGCGGGCGATGCGCTACAATCGCCGCGATGAACGCTTTGGCCGCCGCGGCGTGGTTGATGACGCCGGCGTGCGCCGCCCCGCTTGCCGCGCGTTCGGCGGCGGCTTCAGCCGATTCGTCGGTGGGAGTGGACGCGGCCGTCTTCGACGCGGAGTCTTCCACCGGCGCGGCGGCCGCGCTGGCGCTGTATGCGGCCGCGGGCGTCAAGTGGGCGCGCGTGAGCGCCGGTCCCGCGGAGGCAGGCGCGCCGTCGGCCGATCCCGCGGCCGAGCCGATGCTGGAGCAGGCCTTCGTCGGCGGCCAAAAGACGCTGCTCGCGCTGCGGGGCGCCGATGCGGGAGAGCCGACGGCGTGGGTGGATTGGGCGGGCGCGCAGGCGGCGTCGGCCCGCGGGTCGGCCTCGGCGTTCGAGATCGACGCGGACTCCCCCACCTGGGGGGCGGACGCCGCGGCGTTCGCGGCGCTGGCGCGTCGGGGAGCGGCCAAGGCGCTCGCGGCCGATCCCGGCGCCGAGATCGCGCTGGGATTTTCCGGCCGCGAGCGCGGCGAGTTCGCGCGCGCGGCGGCCGTCGCGGCGGCGGACGCGGCCCGCATCGCGGTCTTGCGCGGCGACGACGGCGCGGTCGCGGCGCTGCGCGCGGCGCTGGGCCGCGACATGGTCCGCCCCGATCAGGCCTGGGTCGTCTTGCCGGCGCCGCCGCAAGACGAGTCGCGCGCCGTGCGCGCCAAGCGCATGCTCGTCGGCGTGGTCTCCGCCCTGGGCGGCGGAGCCGCGCGCGTATTTTTCGCGCGCGACCGCGGCGCGGAGGCGGCGGACCCCTCCGATGGTCAGGACCCGTTCTGGAACGCCGCGCGAAGCCTCGCCGACCTTTTCGGCGACGGCGTTTCGGCGACGTCCTCGGCGCGGCTTCAGGCGCAGGGAGCGGTGCCGGGATTTTCCCAGGCCGCGTTCATGACGCGGCGCGGCGAGCCGGTGCTCGCGTTCTGGTCCGGCGCCGCGCCGTCCGACGACGGCGTCGAGACCCCCGTGGTCTTGAGCCTGACCGCGCCCATCAACGATCCCGTCCTCGTCGACCCGCTGAGCGCCGACGCCCGGCCCTTGGGCAGCGGCACCCAGACCGTCGTGTCCGCGCGCGCGGCCGACTATCCGCGCTTTGTCACCGCGGCGTCGGTTCTGCGCGCGCAGGCGGCGTCGTTGATCGTCGCCGAGCAGGTGAAGTCGATCCCGGAAGTCTCCCTTGGCGACGGACCGGTGGAATTGCGCTTCACGACGACCGCGCCGGCCGACGCGGCCGTGGAGGTCTTTACCGAGCGCCGCGAACTTCTGCGCCGTTTTCCGGTGCGCGCGGTGGCCGGGCGCAACTCGGTGGAGTGGGACGCCCAGCACTACGGCGACGGCGTCTATTACTGGCGCGTCTCGGCGGGCGGGGAGGAAGTCGTGCGTCGGGTCGTCGTCGCGCGTGCGCGCGCGACGCCGTAGCGCGTTCAGCGCAGCGTCAGCGAAAGGAACGTGGACGAGCGCTGCGCCGGGAAACCCGGCACCGCCTCCTGGTCGGCGACGAACTCGTGCGAAAGGCTCAGCGACCACTTCCGGGACAGTCGCCAGACCAGAGAGGTGACCGAGTCGTAGTCGTTGGAGCCGGAGTTGGAGCCGAAGGTGAACAGGCGCTCGGCGCTGAAGGCCTGAGTGATGCTCAGGCGGGCGGCGAGCCTCAGTCGATAGCTGAGGCTCAGCGAGGCCGTGGGCGAGGCGTAGGGCTGGCCGACCGCGTCTTGCTCGTAGCTGCCGCCCAGGCCCGCGCCCGCGGTCAAGGTCTGGCGGTCCGTCTTGACGATGTCCGCCTTGACTCCGGCCTCCAGGCCCGTCGCCAACCGGATGCCCAGCAGGCCGTCGTGCTCCGCGTAGCCGGAGACATAGCCGCGCAGCCGCGGCGAAAGCGGGCGGGTCAGCGACAAGTCCATCTCCGCTTCCGGCACGCGACCGCCGGGAGTCAGCGCTCCGGACAGCGACGCGTCGAAGGAACTGCGCCCCAGCGCCAGGCTCCGGTCCAGCGTCAAACCGGTGGCCGGCACCGTGCGGCCGCCGGCCGACAGCACGCCTTCCGACAGGGATTGATCCCCGCTCCACGACGGCGACGCCGACAGCGCCGCGATCGCGCGGCGGCGCGCCAACAGCGCGCTCTCCCAGTCCTCGACGCGCCGGCCGCGCAGGCCGCCCGGATCGACGGGAGCCAGGCGCTCGGCCAGGCGTCGCGCGGCGTCTTGCGAGTCGAGCGCGGCCAGCAACCGCCGCGCCGCCCGGGCGTGGGCGCCGCCGGCGGCGGTTCGCGCCCGCAGTTCGACGACGACGGCGGCGGCGCTTTCGGACGGGATCGAGTCGATGAGACGCGCGATCTCCCGGAGACGGGCGCCCGACGCGGACGCGTCGGCGCGCGCGCCGGCGGGAGCGGCCAAAAGCGCGAGAGCGAGAAGACAGCGGCGGCTCATGACGACATTGTGCGGCCGCGAGCGCGGCGAGTCCTGGGCCCATCGGCTTTCGCAGCGGGGCCGATCGGCCCGCGCGCAAAGACGCGCGAAACCGCGTGAAATGAGTAGAATCCGCGGATGGCGCAGAAGACGGCGCGCGTGAGGATGGGCACTCGCGGCTCGGCGTTGGCGCGTGCCCAGTCGTCCTTGGTCGCGCGCGCGCTGGAGGCCGCGCACCCGGGTCTGACCGTGGAGACCGTCGTGGTCGTGACCAGCGGCGATCTTTTCGGCGCGCCGTCGGTCGAGGAAGCCAAGGCGCTGCCGCAGGGCGCCAAGGGCTACTGGGTCAAGGAGATCGAGCAGTCGCTGCTCGACCGCGCCATCGATTTCGCCGTGCACAGCGCCAAGGATCTTCCGGCCGTTCTGCACCCGGGGCTGGCGATCGCCGCCTACCCGGAGCGCGAGGACCCGCGCGACGCGCTCGTGGCCCGCGACGGGCTGGACTGGAACGGCCTCGCGCCGGGAGCGCGCGTGGCCACCTCGTCGCTGCGGCGCGGCCTGCTCCTGCGCGAACTCAAGCCCGGCGTCGAGGTCGTGCCCCTGCGCGGCAACGTGGACACGCGCCTGGCCAAGCTCGCTTCCGGCGAGTTCGACGCGATGATCCTTGCCGCGGCGGGCCTCAAGCGGCTGGGGCTGGCCGTCGAGCGCGCGCGCCCGTTGGATGCGCGCGAGATGATTCCCGCGCCCGCCCAAGGGGCGCTGGCCCTCGAGGCGCGCGGCGACCGCGCTGACGTCGCGCGCCTGCTCGGCGCGCTCGACCACGGTCCCACGCGCGCGTGCGTGGAGCTGGAGCGCGCGTTCCTGGCCGCGGTCGGAGGCGGCTGCGGCTCGCCGGTCGCCGCGCACGCGCGCCTGGGCGACGGCGGCCTGAGCCTGAACGCGTTCTTCGCGCGCGACGGCGAGGCGGCGGGACGGCGCGTCGAGGGACTCTTGACCAATCCCGCGAGTCGAGACGCGTTCGCCGCGGAACTGGCCGCGCGCGCCGCCGCGCGATGATCGGCGCCGTCGGCGGCGTGCCGGGTCCGGCGGCCGCGGCCCTGCTGGCGCGGCGCCTGCGCGCGGGCCTGCGCCCCGCGGAACTCGACGCGCCGCGCGGCGTCGTGGTCTTGGTGCTGCCGGACGCCGACGCCCTGGAAGACGCCGCCGACGCGCTGGCCGCGCTGGCCGTGCTCGACGGCGAGCCCTCGCCCCGCCCCGCGGTCTTCGCCGACGATCCCCGCGAGCGTCTGGCCTCGCTGGAGCTGCTTCGCGGCGGACGGCGCCTGGCCCTGGCCACGCCCGAGGCCCTGAGCGCGCCCACGCCCGCGCCGGCCGATTTCGCCGCCGGCGTGCTGCGCCTGCGCGCCGGCGACCGCTTCGCGCGCGACGCGGCGGCGGCGGCCCTGGAGGCAGCCGGCTACGCGCGCGTCGACTTCGTCGAGAGCCCCGGTGAATACGCGGTGCGCGGCGCGGTGCTGGACTTCCACGCGTTGGAGCCCGCGACCGCCTACCGCGCTCTCTACGACGAGGATCGTGTGGCCTCCATCCGCACCTTCGACCCGCTGACCCAGCAGGCCGCGGCCTCGGTCGCCGAGGCCGTCGCCACTCCCGCCGCCGAGCCGGCCGCGGGCTCGCGCGTGGCCGAGTGGCTTGCCGACGACGCGTTGTGGCTTGCGCCGCGCGGCCTGGAGTTGGACGCGCCCGCCGCGCGCGTGCTGCGCTACGGCGCCGCCGCGTCGCCGGGCGAGGCCGACTTCGGCGCGCGAGCGGTCGGTCCTTTCGCGGGCGAGGCGCGCCGGGCCTGGGAGGAGATGCGCCGCGACGCGGCGGCGGGGCTGCGCGTGGTGCTGTTTAGCCTCAACCAGGGCGAGGACGCGCGGCTGCGGGAAATCCTGGACGACGAACTGGGCGAGGGCCGCGTGGAGTTTCGCGTCGGAGCGCTGCGCGAAGGGTTCCGGCTGGAAGCCGAGCGGCTGGCCGTGTACACGACCTCCCAGATTTTCGCGCGCGACTGGCGCGGCGTCGGGCGCTGGAAGCGCTTCGCGGCCAAGGGCTCGGCGGGTCTGCGCTGGCGCGAGCTCAAGGCCGGCGACTACGTCGTCCATCAGGAGCAGGGCGTGGCGCGCTTTCTGGGCCTTGAGCCCGTGGCGGTTCCCGGCCACGGGGCGCAGGACTGCGTGAAGCTCGAGTTCCGCGGCTCGGACCGTCTCTACGTGCCGCTGACCGAGTTCGACTTGATCCAGAAATACGCCGGCGCCGACGGCAAACGCCCGCGCCTTTCGAGCCTGGACACGCGTACCTGGGAGGAGGTCAAGCGCCAGGTCGCCGAGGGCGCGCGGGAACTCGCCGAGGAACTCTTGAAGCTTCAGGCCCGCCGCGCGGCGCGTCCGGGCCACGCGTTCGCCGCCGACGGCGAGCTCGAGCGCGAGTTCGCGGCGTCGTTTCCCTACGAACTGACCCAAGACCAGGCCCGCGCGATCGAGGAGACGCTCGCGGACATGCGCGCGCCTCGGCCGATGGACCGTCTGGTGGTGGGCGACGTGGGATTTGGCAAGACCGAAGTCGCCATGCGCGCGGCCTTCAAGTGCGCGGTGGGCCTCAAGCAGTGCGCGGTGCTGGCGCCGACGACGATCTTGGCCGACCAGCATTTCCGCACTTTTTCCAAGCGCATGGCCGCCTTTCCCGTCAAGCTGGCCCTGCTCACGCGCTTCCAGACGCGCGCCGAGCAGGCGCGCGTGCTGGCCGATCTCGCGGCCGGCAAGATCGATGTGGTCATCGGCACCGCGCGGCTGCTGCAAAAGGACGTGCGCTTCTTCGATCTGGGGTTGATCGTCGTCGACGAGGAGCACCGCTTCGGCGTCGCCGACAAGGAGAAGCTCAAGAAGGTGCGCGTGGACTGCGACATCCTTTCGCTGTCGGCCACGCCGATTCCGCGCTCGCTGCACCAGGCGCTCAGCGGCCTGCGCGGCATCTCGCTCATCGAGACCGCTCCGCTGGGGCGCCAGCCCGTCGTCACGCGCGTGGGCCCTTGGGACGAGCGCGTGGTCGCTGCGGCGATCGCCGAGGAGCTCTCCCGCGGCGGCCAAGTCTACTATGTGCACAACCGCGTGCGTACGATGAAGGACGCGCTCGACGCGGTCGCGCGGCTGTCGGGCGGCGCGCGCGTGGCGATGGCGCACGGCCAGATGCGCCCGGCCGAGATCGAGAAGGCGATGTGGGACTTCGCGCAGCGCAAGTCCGACGTGCTGGTGGCCTCGACGATCATCGAGTCCGGCCTCGACATCCCGACGGTCAACACCCTGCTCGTCGAGAACGCGCAGGATTTCGGCTTGGCCCAGCTCTACCAGCTGCGCGGGCGCATCGGCCGCGAGCGCCAGCGCGCCCACTGCTACCTGTTCCATCCCCCGGACTCGGAGCTCAAGGATTTGCCCGAAGACGCCCGAAAGCGCCTGGAAGCGTTGCGCGAATTCGCCGCGCTGGGAGCGGGCATCAAGCTGGCGTTGCGCGACCTCGAGATCCGCGGCGCGGGGGATTTGCTCGGCGCCAAGCAGCACGGCTTCATGAACGCGGTGGGCGCCGACTACTACTCTCAGATACTTGAAGGCGAGATCGCGCGCCTGCGCGGCGAGGCCGCGCGAGACGAGCGTCCGGTGACCGTCGACTTGCGCCGCCCCGCCTACATCCCGGAAAGCTATCTGCCCGGCGAGACGGAGAGGCTCAAGCTCTACAAGCGCGCGCTGCGCGCCTCGCCCACCCAAACTCGCGAGATCCTGCGCGAACTCGAGGAGCTCTCTGGCCCGGCGCCGGAGCCGGTGCGCAACCTCTTCGACCTCCTGGACTTGCGCGCGTCGGCGCGGCGCGCGCGCGCCGACGCGGTCGTCGAGCTCGACGACGCCGTCGAGGTGCGCTTCCGCCCCGACGCCGCGCTCGACGCCGGAGCGCCGGGTCGCTGGCTGAAGGCTTTCGGCGCGCGCGTGTCGTTCGTTCCGTCGTCGGAGGGGGACGCCGTGCGCCTGCGCCTGGACGGCGCGCCCGCCGCCGTGGCGGCGCGCGAGATTCTTGATGCGGCGGGGGTCCCGGCGTGAAGCCCGCGCCGCCGCCCGACGACGAGGCCGAGCGGCTGCTTTCGCTGCGGGCGCTGCAAGTCCTCGACACGCCGCCCGAAGAGCGCTTCGACCGGCTCGCGCGCCTGGCGCAGAGCGTGCTCGGCGCCCCGATCGCGCTGATCAGCCTCATCGACGAGCGACGGCAGTGGATCAAGTCCGGCCGCGGGCTGGACGGAGTGGGCGAGATCGCGCGCGAGCAGTCGCTGTGCGCGTACGCGATCTTGCAAGACGGCGTCATGGAGGTCCCGGACCTGTCTTGCGACGAGCGCTTCCTCGACCATCCGCTGGTCGGCGGCGGCCCGCGCGCGCGCTTCTACGCGGCCTGCCCGATCCACTCGCCCGACGGCAGGCGCGTCGGCGCGTTGTGCGTGGCCGACCCGCGCCCCCGAGCGCTGAGCGCGCGCGAGCGCGACGCGCTCAAGGACCTGGCCGCGCTGGCCGAAGACGAATTGGCGGCCTCGGCGTTGGGCCGCTCGTTGTCTTTGTCCGAGGCCTTCGAGCGGCAGTTCCGCCGCCGCCGCCGCGCGCGCGCGAAGCGCCAGCGGCGGGGAGTGCTGGCGGGGTTTTCGGCCGCGGCTTTGGGCGCCCCTCTGGCCGCGTTGGCCGCGCGCGCGTCCGCCGCCTGGGGCGCGGCGGCGGCGGCGGCGGCGGCGGCGGGCGCGGCGGCGGCGGCGGCGGCGGCGCTGCGCGACATCGAGAGCCGTCGGGACGCCGAGGAGCGCACCGACTGGCTCAACGCGCGATTGCGCGCGATCCTGGATTCGGCCAAGGACGTGGCGATCATCGCCACCGACCTCAGCGGGATGATCACGATCTACAACGCGGGGGCCGAGAAGATGTTCGGCTACCGCGCCGAGGAGGTGATCGGCCGCCTGACGCCGGCCGCGTTCATGGGCGCCGAGGGCGTGGCGGCCCACGCGCGCGAACTCGGCCGCCGATTGGGCCGGGAAGTTTCGCAGGCGCGGGTGTTCATGGAGACGGCGCGCGTCGGCGGAGAGTTCGAGTGGGTCTGCCGACGCAAGGACGGCTCGCGCCGGGTCGTGGGAGTGTCGATGGCCGGCCTTGCCTACGGCGGGCGGCTGTCGGGAACTCTGGCCATAGGCCGCGACGTCACCGAGCAAAGGCGCGCCGAGGAGGAGTCCGCGCGCTCCGCCGAGCGTCTGCGCGCGGTCTTCGACGCGTCTACGGCGTCTGGAATCATCGTCTCGGACGCCGAGGGAATGGTTCGCCTTTTCAACGCCGGAGCGCAGAGGCTGCTCGGCTACTCGGCCGAAGAGGTGGTCGGACGCGTGAGCGGCGCGGCGTTCC
Source organism: bacterium (assembly GCA_021806745.1). Taxonomy (GTDB): domain Bacteria; phylum Elusimicrobiota; class Elusimicrobia; order UBA1565; family UBA9628; genus GWA2-66-18. The sequence goes on along the minus strand of JAJZQS010000027.1, from coordinate 7,264 downwards.
ATGATCGGGCGGAAATCGAGGCTCGCGCAGCGGAGCTCGCGCGCGAGTTCGGCCGGCCGCCGACAGAGGCTGAGATCCTCGCGCGCGGGGTGCTTTCCGGAGGCATCGAGGATCGGGAGTGGACCTACGTGCGCAAGGACGGAGGCCGCGTGCCGGTGCGCGTGGTCTTGACCGCAATCCGCGGGCCCGGCGGGGCGCTGGAGGGTTTCGTGGGCGTGGTCTCCGACATGAGCGCGCAAAGGCGGGCCCGCGAGGAGATCGCGCGCGCGCGCGACATGGCGGTGGAGGCCGCCGCCGCCAAGAGCCGCTTTCTGGCCAACGTCAGCCACGAGATCCGCACGCCGATGAACGCGATCCTGGGCTTGACCGGGTTGCTTTTCGACGAGGAGCGGGACGCGGACAAGCGCGAGCGCCTGGGTCTGGTGCGCTCGGCCGCCGAGGCCCTGCTGACGCTGATGAACGACGTGATTGATTTCTCGCGCGCGGAGGCGGGAGAACTGCGCCTGGCCGAAGAGGATTTCGATCCCCGCGAGATGATCGCGCGCGCGGTCGACTTGCTGGCGCCCCGCGCCCGGGACAAGGGCCTGGCGCTGTCGCGGGAGTTCTCGGCCGATCTGCCGGCGCGTCTTCGCGGCGATCCCGCTCGCCTGCGCCAGGTGCTGGTCAACCTGATTTCCAACGCGGTGAAATTCACCGACGCGGGCTTCGTGCGTGTCGTCGCGCGGCGCACCGGCGAGGCCGCGCGTCCGGCCTGGAGGATCGAGGTGGGCGACTCCGGGGTCGGCATCCCGCCGCAGGCCTTGTCGCGGCTGTTCGTGTCCTTCAGCCAGGTGGATTCCTCGGCGACGCGCCGCCATCAGGGCGCGGGCCTGGGTCTGGCGATTTCGCGCCAACTCGTCGAGCGCATGGGCGGGCGCATCGGCGTCGACAGCGAAGTCGGCAAGGGCTCGGTGTTTTGGCTGGAGCTGCCGCTGATCGAAGGCGACGGCGCCACGGCGGCGGCGGCGCCGGCCCGGGCCGAGTCGGGCCGGGCGCTGCGCGTGCTCGTCGTCGAGGACAACGACGTCAACCGGCGCGTGATCGAGCTCACCCTTCGGCGCCTGGGCCACTCGGTCGAGAGCGCCGCCGGGGGGCGCGAGGCGCTGGAGGCGCTCGCGTCGGCGTCCTTTGATCTGGTGCTGATGGACGGCCAGATGCCGGACATGGACGGCTGGGAGGCGACGCGCGAACTGCGCCGGCGCGAGGCGGCCGCCTCGGCTGCGCGCACGCTGGTGGCGGCGCTGACGGCCGACGCGATGCCCGAGGACCGGCGGCGCTGTTTCGAGGCGGGCATGGACGAGGTGCTCACCAAGCCGGTACGCGCCGAGGAACTGGCCCGCGTTCTGGACGGCGCCGCGGCGCCGGTCTGGGACGCCGCCGCGCTCGCGCGGCTGCGCGAACTGGCCGGAGAGCGGGGTTTGGGCGAGATCCTCGCGCGATTTCGCCGCGACGCCGACGCCTATGCGCGCGCGATGAGCGACGCCGTCCGCGTCGAGGACGCCGCGGCGCTGTCCCGGGCCGCGCACGCGCTCAAGGGCGCGGCGCTGTCGGCCGCAGCCGCGCGCGTGGCGGCGGCGTGCGCGCGGCTGCAGGAGTCGGGAGGGAGAGCCGAGACGCGCGCGCGGCTTGCCCGCGTCCAAGCCGAGCTTGAAGCCCTGCGTCGGACCGAGCCGCCGGCCCCGGTCTGACAGGCGCGGCCGGCAAATGGTAGTATGTCGCGCCATGAGGCGCGATGCCCTGCTGCTGATCGCCGCGGCCGCCGCCGCGGCCGCCTGCAGCTCAAGACGCGACCCGGTCCTGGCGCGCGTCGGGCGCCTGACGATCACGCAATCCGAGTTCCAACGCAAGCTGGCCGACGTGTCCGCCGATTATCAGGACTACGTGCTCACCCCCAGCGGGCGCAGGCAGTTCCTGGACGTCTTGATCCGAGAGGACCTGGTGCTGGCGGCGGCGCAGAGCTCGGACGTTCCCCGCTCCCCGGAGTTTCGCGCGCGCCTGGAGCAACTGCGCCGCGACGAGGAAGAGCGCGTGCGCGACGGCGAGAACGCCTTGCTGACGCAAATGTGGATCGAAGACCTGCGCAAGCGCGGGGACCTGGCCGTCTCCGACGCGGAGGTCTCGGCCTACCTGAACGCGCACCCGACCGAGGTCTTGTTCCGCCACGTCCTGCTGGCCACGCCCGAGAAGGCGGAGGCCGCGGCCAAGAAGCTGAGGGCCGGCGCGAGCTTCGCGAAGATCGCCAAGGAGGAGTCCTTGGACGGCGCGACCGCCGAGCATGGAGGGGAGTTTCCGCCGCTGATGTATGGCGAGATCATCCCCGAGCTCGAAGACATCGTCTTTCGCATGCGCGTGGGCGAGATCGCCGGCCCCTTGAAGAGCAAGTTCGGCTATCATGTGGTGCGCAAGGACGCGGAAAAGCCTTTGGACAAGTCCGACCCGCAGACGCGCGAGAGGGTGTCGCGCCTGCTCGAGAAGCAGAAGCTCGACGCTCATCTGCAGCAGATCGAAAAGAAGTTCCCGGTGGAGGTGGTCGATGAGCAATTCAAATAGCGCGCTGGCGCTGGCGCTGGCGCTTCTGCCCGCGGCCGCGGGTGCCGCGATGGTCGAAGACACGGTGGCCGACGTCAACGGGCACCCGATCCTCCTGTCCGAATTCCAGAAAGAGATGTCGACGACCCTTGAGTATTGGTCGAAGACCCAGCCCGCCGCGTTGTCCGACCCGACGATGATGCAGAAGTTGCGCGAGAGCACCTTGGAGGAATTGATCACGCGGGAACTGCTCGTCGAGCAGGCCGACGCCGACGGCGTGAAGGTGCGCGAGCGCGAGGTTGACGCCGCGGCCGACGAGATCCGCGCGCGCTTCAAGACCGGTCCCGACGGCCAGACGCTCAGTGACAAGGACGCCCAGGCGGCGTTCGCCGAGCAGCTCAAAAGCGAGGGTCTCGACTACGACCGCTTCCGCGAGCGCCTGACGCGTCAACTCAAGGCGCGCAAGGAGATCGACGAGCAAGTCAAGCAGAAGGTGCCGCCGCCGACCGAGGCCGAGGAGCGCGCCTATTTCGACAAGATCAACGCCTACCTGGCCTCCGGCAGCACGGACATGCCCAAGGGCATGGACTTGGACGACGCCGCCGCTCTGCGCCAGGCCGCCGACCAGGTGCGCCAACTCAGCGCCGAGCGCGTGCGCGTGCAGCGCATCTTGATCCGGCTGGCGCCGGGCGCCTCCGACAACGAGAAGCGCCGGGCGTTCAAGACCGCCGAGGACATCAAAAAGCGCCTGGACGCGGGCGCGGATTTCGCGCAGATCGCGCACGACGAGTCCGAGGACCCGGAGAGCGCGGCGCGCGGCGGCGACATCGGCTACGTGCTGCGCGGCGTCGCCCCTCCGGCGCTGGAAAAGGCGCTGTTTTCCATGAGCGTGGGCCAAGTCAGCGAGCCGATCCTCACCGAGATCGGCTACAGCATCGTGCGGGTGACCGAAAAACACGCGGCCGAGAAGCCGGAGTTCGATCGCTTCAAGAGCGACTTGGGCAGCTATCTCCAGAACGTGGCCTTCCATAAGAATCTGGAGACATTCGTGAAGAATCTGCGCGACAAAGCCGTCATCGAGCGCCATCTTCCGACCGCGTCCTGACGTTCTCGCCTTTTCCTGCGGAGACCCCTCCGGGGTCGGCCCGCGCGCGGTGCTGGCGGCGTTGCGCGCCGCGGCCTTGCCGCGCGGCGTCTCGCCGCTTCTGGTGGGCTCACGAGAGGTCTGGCGCGGCGCGGGCTGGCGTCCGTCCGACGGGCCGGTGCGAGATCCGGGAGTTTCCGCGCGGGTCCCGAAGCCAGGCAGGCCGGACGCAGAGGGAGGTCGACTGTCGGCGGCGGCTTTCGAGGAATGCCTGCGCCTGGGCGTTCGGGGGCTTGTCGGCGCGGTGGTGACCGCGCCGTCATCCAAGGAAATGTGGGCGGCCTGCGGCTATCCGTGGAAGGACCACACCGAGCGTCTCTCGGCGCTGGCCGGGGGTGAAGTCGAAATGATCCTGGGAGCGCCGTCCCGACGGCTGTGGTGCGTCTTGGCGACCCGCCACATCCCTTTAAAAGACGCGCCGCGCGCGGCGAGCGTCGGCGCGGTCGCCGACGCGGCCCGCGCGCTCGACGCGGCTTTGCGCCGTCTGAATTCGACCGCGCCGCGGCTGGCGCTGTGCGGCTTGAACCCGCACGCGGGCGAGAACGGCCTTATTGGTCGAGAAGAAATAGAACTGGCCGCGGCCGTGCGATCCGCGCGCGGCGAGGGCGTCACGCTGGACGGTCCGATTCCCGCCGATTCGGCCTGGCGTCTGCACGCCGAGGGCGTCTATGACGGGCTCGTCTGCCTCTATCACGACCAGGCGCTGATCCCGTTGAAAGTCCTCGGTGGGCTATCCGGCGTCAACTGGACCGTGGGCCTGCCGTTCGCGCGCACCTCGCCCGCGCACGGAACCGCCTGGGACGCCGCGCGCGGAGGCGTCATCGACGCGTCGGGCACGATCGAGGCCGCGCGTCTGGCGGCGCGGCTTTTGCTCGCGGTTTAAGGCAGGGACGCGAGCATGGCGTTTATTTTGAGATTAAACGCCTTATCGATCAGCGCTTTTTCTTTGGCGGTCACGAGCGAGGAGTCGAAATCCTTCGGTTCGTCCGGCAAAGAGAGAGGGGCGATTTTTCCCGAGACGACCTGTTCGGCGATGTGTACGAAATTTCGAGTGTCGAGATATGCCCTTTGAGATTCCTGAGGGAGGCTTTGATACGTCTGCTGTTCCGGCGGAGTTAAATCGGCGCGGGCAGAGGCGGCCAAGGCGAGTGCGGCCAGCGAGATCGAAAGAAGGTTCATTTTCGCCTCCTCGGGTAAAGTAGTGTAATCCGATTTCCTTGACAAATCAAGGGGTGGGGGGTAAACTCCGGGAAATGCGACCGGACATTTTTTTGCGCCGCTGGGCGGCGCTGGCGTTTCTTCTCCTCGCGGGTTCCTCCGCCGGGGTGGCGGAAGCGCCCGGGCCCGGGGCGGACTCCGGAGCGCAATATGTCCCTCAGTTGAAGCAGTTGAAGGCGGAGTTCCCGGCGAACCCATCGCCGTTGCTGGTGTTTGAGACATTGTTGCAGGTCGCGGTCAAAAACGGCATTAATCCCAAATCGCCGGCGTTTCAAGACATGGTGGCGGCCGCCGAAAAATCCGATGTTTTTACCGCCGCGCAAGTGAGTGCGTCGATGTCCGCGTGGAGGGCGCAAAACCCTGCACCTTCCTCGGGCGGTCCGGATGCTCCAGCCGGCCCTGATGCTCCACCCTCGACGCCGGGTGCGCCCCCGAGTCCGGCCACCGTCAATGCGGTCGTCAACAATGTGAACAACGCTTCCGTTTTATCCAATCCGGGAGACCCCGGCGCCCTTGCTCGACGCGGCATCGATTACGCCAATCAAGGGCAATACCAACTGGCTTTCAATGACCTCAATGCGGCCGTTTCCGCGGGCGACAATGATCCGCAGGCGTTGGATGCTTATGCGGCCTCGGCGTACAAGTTGGGCGACTACGCGTTGGCGGCGTCGGTGGCGAAGTCGGTCTTGGCGAACAATCCCGCGGACCAGAGCGCGTTGGCGACATATCACTTTTCCGTGGACCGCGCTCCGGCGGTTCATCTGCCGTCTTCGTTCGGCGAATTGGGCCAAGGTGGCGCTGGTCCGGGCTCGATGCCCGCGGGAGGCGCGGCGACGCAGACGGCGGGCGCGAGGCCCTCGGGCATGACGGCCGAGCAGTTGGCGCGCTACGCCAACCAAGCGCGGGCCGGCGGCGCGGACGCGCTGACGCGCTCAAACGAGTACGCACGCGACGCGGCCGACGCGATGAGGCTCAATGATTTTGCTTCCGCTTACGATTTGGCCACCAAGTCGGTCCAGCTGAATCCATCCAACGCCCAGGCGCTCAATTACCGCGCCATCGCGCTCTCGCGCATGGGCAAGAACGCCGAAGCCGTCCAGGACGCCAGCGCCGCTCTGGCCTTGGCGCCGGGAAGCGCCGCGGCCCTGCAGACGCGCAGCCTCGCGCTGTCTCGGCTGGGCAGATACAAGGAAGCCTTGGCCGACGCGCAGGCCACGCTGGCCGCCGACCGGAGCAACGCCTTCGCTTGGAACAATGAGGCCTACGCTCTGGCGGGGTTGGGCGATCGCGAGGGCGCCGTCGACGCGTTGCGCCATTCGGCGGCGCTCGACCCGCGCTTTCAGTCCCAGCTCGAACGGGCGCTTCAGCTTCCCCGGAACGCCGATTTGACTTTGCTCTTCCAGGACGCGCCGGCGGCCGCGTCGACGAGCGCGCCGTCACCCGCGTCGCGGCGCGGGCGCTTCCTGCGCCTGTTCGCGCTCACGGCGATCGGCGGGCTGCTGATCGCGATGGGCACGCTGCACGTGGTGTCTTCGACTTGGCGCGACGCGGTGCGCGCCACGGTGCGGCGCTGGAGCGCCGCCGGCTCCCCCGTTTCGGCGTCGGCGGCGGACGCCCTGCCTCCCGCTGGCGCGGGCGCCTTCTGGGCGCAGTATGAGCTGGTCAAGGAGATCGGCCTTGGCGGCATGGGCGTGGTCTACGAGGCGCGCGACCGCTCGTTGGACCGGCGCGTGGCCGTCAAGCGCATGCGCGACGAACTGCGCATGGACGCGCGCGACCGGCGCCGCTTCGTCCAGGAGGCGCGCACGGTGGCCCAGCTCCACCACCCGAACATCGTCGACATTTACTCGATCGTCGAAGACGGCGCCGACGTCTACCTGGTCTTCGAGTTCGTCCCCGGCCGCACGCTCCATGACGCGCTCAAGGACGGAGCCCTGGACTTGCCGTCGGCCGCGCGCGTGCTGCGCGAAGTGGCCGCGGCCGTCGATCACGCGCACTCACGCGGCGTCATCCACCGCGACCTCAAACCCTCCAACGTGATGCTCACGCCCGATGGCCGCGTGAAGGTGATGGATTTCGGCATCGCGCGCCAGGCCAAGGACGCGATGACGCACAAGTCGATGACCGCCAACACCATCGCGGGCACCCCTCCCTACATGGCGCCAGAGCAGGAGCAGGGCACCGTGCGCAAGGAGGCCGACGTGTACGCGCTGGGCGTGTGCCTCTACGAGATGCTTTGCGGCCGCCTGCCCTTTTCGGGCATGGGCGGAGCGATGCTCCTGGAAAAGCTCAACGGCCGCCACGCCCCCATCCGCGACCGCGTGCCGTCCTTGC
>JAJZQS010000139.1 GCA_021806745.1 bacterium | reverse complement strand
CGGAGCCGGCGCGCGCGCGCTTGGCCGAACTCGGCTGGACGCGCGACCCGCTGTTCGTGGCCGGCAGCACGCACCCGGGCGAGGAGTCGGCCGTCATCCGCGCCTACCTGCACGCGCGGCGAGTCACGCGCTCGCTCAAGCTCGTGATCGCGCCGCGCCATATCGAGCGCGCCGACGAGACTTTCGCCGCGCTGCGGCGCATGGGCCTGCCGACGGCGCGCTGGAAAGGCTGGGCCGACGAGGGCGCGCAGGCCCTGCTCGTGGACGCGATGGGGCCGCTGGCCGCGCTGTATTCGCTGGCGCGCGTCGCCTATGTGGGCGGCACTTGGACGCCGGTGGGCGGCCACAACCTGCTGGAGCCGGCGCAGGCCGGCGTCCCGGTCCTGTTCGGGCCCCACACCGATCACGTCTCCCTGCCCGCGCGGGCGCTGGAAGACGGCGGCGGCATCCGAGTGGGCTCCGACGGCGAGTTCGCGATGCAGTTGAGCCAGCTCGCCTCGGACCCGGCCAAGGCGGGCGCGATGGGCGCGGCGGCGAGGGCCGTGGCCGCGCGCCTGGCCGGAGCCACGCCCAAAACGCTGGAATTGATCGACGGCGGCGCGTAGGCCGGGGCGCGCCGCGAAATGTTAAAATCGCTCGTGTCGCCCCGCGTTCTGGTCGTGCGCCTGTCGTCTTTGGGCGACGTGGTCTTGACCGGCCCGGTCTACAAGAGCCTCAAGGCCGCCTGGCCGAACGCGCGCGTGTGCGCGCTGGTCAAGCCGCAGTTCGCGGCGGTGCTGCGCGGCCATCCCGGCGTCGACGAGGTCCTCGAATACCGCGGCCTGCGCGCGGCGCTGGCCGACATCCGCGCCGGGGGCTTCACGCACCTGCTCGATCTCCACGCGACGGCGCGATCGTGGCTTTTACGGCGTCTTTCCGGCGTCGCGCATCAGGCGGTCTATCGCAAGGACGCGCTGGCGCGCCGGCTGTTCGTGGCCTTCCGAGCCGCCTCGCCCGCGCTGCAGCGCCACACCGTCGAGCGATACCTGGAGGCGCTGGCCGAGTGGGACGTGCCCCCCGCGCCCGCGGCGCTGTCGCCCTCGGACTGGGGCGCGGCCCGGCTTCTGCCCGAGGCGCGCCGCGTGCTGGTCATGCAGACCTCGTTTCTGGGCGATTCGCTGCTGACGCTGCCGCTTCTGCGACGCATCAAGGAGATACTGCCGCGCGCGCGCGTCAGCGTGCTGGCCCTGCCCAGGAACGCGGAGGTCTTTCGCGGCTCGCCGTGGGCCGACGAGGTGCTCGTCGACGACAAGCGCGGAGCCAACGCCGGACCGCTGGGGCTCTGGCGCGCGGCGCGGGACTTGCGCGCGCGCGGCTTCGACCTGGCCGTGATCCCGCACCGCTCCCTGCGCTCGGCGCTGGCGGCGCGGCTGGCGGGCATCCCGCGCCGCCTTGGTTTTTCCACGAGCGCGGGACGCTTTTTGCTCACCGACGTGGCGCCGTTTTCCTGGCTGACGCATGATTTGGAGCGCAACCTGGCGCTGACGCGGGCTCTCGGCGGGAGCGCGGCGCCCGCGCCCGACGAGGCGCGCTATGTCACCCCCCCGCCCGCGCCGGAAAGCCTGCGCAAGACGCTGGCGCAGGCCGGGGTGGCCGAGGGCGACAGGCTCGTGGGCGTGCATCCGGGTGCGGCGTGGGCGACCAAGCGCTGGCTGCCGGAGCGCTTTTCCGAGCTCTGCCGCAGGCTGGCCGCCGACGGCTTCAAGCCCGTGATCGTGGGCGGCCCGGATGACGCGGGACTCGGGGCCGAAATCGCCCGCGCGGGCGGCGCGGCGGATTTGACCGGGCGCACGGACTTGGGCGAGTTGTCCGCGCTGATGGGCCTACTGTCGCTGTTTGTCACCAACGACTCGGGCCCCATGCACCTGGCCGCCGCGGCCGGCGTGCCGGTGGTGGCCGTCTTCGGCGCGACCACGCGGGAACTGGGCTTTTTCCCCTACGGACCGCGCCACCGCGTGCTCGAAGCCGAATTGTCCTGCCGTCCCTGCGGCCTGCACGGTGCGCGCGCCTGCCCCGAGGGCCACTTCTTGTGCATGCGCCTGCTCACCGTCGACGGCGCGCACGCGGCGTGCCGGGAGGCTCTGGCGTGACCATCGTCCATCTCGAAGACGAGCCCTGGGACTCCGGGATCGCGGCCTACGCGCTGGCTCTGGCCGCCGAGCAGGCGCGCCGCGGCCATTCGGTGGCGGTCTGGGGCCGGCTCGGTTCGCCGGTGCTCGCCGAGGCGGCCGCGGCCGGGCTGGCCGTGCGCGGCTGGAAAAATCCGTGGATCGAGATGCCGCGCTTGCGCCGCGAGATGGCGGCTCTGGCGCCCGCGGTGCTCAACGCCCACACCGGCTCGGCCCACGCGCTGGCGCTGGCGCTGGCCCCGCGGGGCGCTGCGGTGGTGCGCACGCGCGCCGACGCGCGCGCGCCCAAGGGCGGCGCGTTGGCGCGCCTGGTCGCCGGGAGAACCGCGGCCTTCATCGCGGCCAACTCGTCTCTGAAGGCGCAGTTGGAGGCGGCGTTTCCGGGACGCAGCGCGCGTCTGGTCATGCAGGGCATCGCCGGCCCCGCCGCGCCCGCGCCGTTGCCGCGCGAGCCCGTGGTCGGCATGATCGCGCGCTTCGACCCGGTCAAAGGCCACGAGGTCGCCATCGACGCGGTGCGGCGCGTGCGCGCGGCCGTGCCCGCCGCGCGGCTGGTGTGCGCGGGAGCGGGCGCGCTGCGCGAGCGTCTTGGCTGGCAGCTCAAGCCGATGGGTCTTTCCGACTTCGTCTCCTTTCCGGGACGCGTCGCCGACAAATGGGCTTTTTTGGCCTCCTGCCGGATAGGGCTGGTGCCCTCGCTGTCGTCGGAGGCCGTGTCGCGCGCGGCGCTGGAGTGGATGGCGGCGGGGCGGCCCGTGGTGGCCTCGCGCGTGGGCGGCCTGCCCGACATCGTCGAGCACGAAGTCACCGGCATCCTGGTCGCGCCCGGCGACGCGCGGGCGCTGGAGCGCGCGATAGCTCTTCTTCTGCGCGACGCGGCGCTGTGCGAGGCCTACGCCGAGGCCGCGCGCGACCGTTGGTCGCGGCTGTTCAGCCTCGCTCCGTTTTACGAGGACACCCAGCGCGCCTATGAGCAAGCGGCCCGTCCTGCACGCTGACGGCGAGCGGGGCCTTCGCGGCGGCGAGCGCCAACTGCTGTATTTGGCGGCGGCCCTGCGCGCGCAAGGCCGCCGGCAGATCGTCTGCGCGCGCGCGGGCTCGGCGCTGGCCGCCGAGGCGGCGCGGCAGGGCTTTGAGACCCGAGAACTGCCGTTTCGCGGCGAGTGGGATCCGTGGACCGCGGCGAGGCTCGCGGCCTGGGCGCGGCGCGAGGGCGCGATCGTTCACGCGCACACGGGCCACGCCGCCGGCGCGATCTTGCCCGCGGCGCTGACCGGGGCGCGGACGGTCGCGCACCGGCGCGTGGATTTTCCCGTCGGAGGCCCGTCGGCTCGCTTCAAATACGCCCGCATGGGGGCGGTGGTCGCGGTCTCGGAAGCCATCGCCGAAATTCTGCGCCGCGCGGGCGTGCCGGGCGCGCTCGTCTCGGTCGTGCCGGACGCCCTGCCCGTCTCGGCGCGCGAATGCGATTGGGTCGGCGCGGACCCTCAGCGCTACCGGCCGGCGTCCGCCGCCGAGAAGGCGTCTTTGCGTCGCGAACTGGCCGCGCAACTCGAGATCGACGCCGCCGGGCCCTGGATCGGGAACCTGGCGGCGCTCGTGCCGCACAAGGACCACGACACTTTGCTGGCCGCGGCGGTGATCGTCTTGCTCAAGCGCCCCGACGCGCGCGTGCTGATCGCGGGCGAGGGCCCCGAGCGCGCGCGGCTGGAGGCGTCGATTCGCCGCATGGGCCTGTCGCGCAAGGTTCTCTTGCTCGGGCATCGGCCCGACCCGATCCCGCTCTTGAAGTCGCTCGACGTCTATGCGCACTCGTCGTGGGGCGAAGGGATGGGCTCGGTGCTCATCGAAGCGGCGGCCTGCGGCGTTCCGGTCGCGGCGACGGCGGCGGGCGGAATCCCCGAGGTGGTCGAAGACGGCCGCACCGGGCTGCTCGTCATGCCGCGCCGGCCCGAGGCCTTGGCCGAGGCGATCCTGCGCCTGATTTCCGAACCCGCGCTCGCCGCGCGGCTGGCCGCGGGCGGCGCGGCGCGGCGCGAGCGCTTCGGACTGACGCGGATGGCCGAGGCGATGGAGGAGGTCTATGAGCGTCTGGCTTAGCGCGTTGCTGATCGCCAAGGACGAGGAGCGCGACTTGCCCGGCTGTCTGGAGTCTCTGCGCGGCCTGGCTTCGGAAACGGTGGTCGTCGTGTCGGCCGACACCTCCGACCGCACCGAGGAGATCGCGCGCGCGGCCGGCGCGCGCGTGCTTCGCCGCGCCTTCGACGACTACGCGCGCCAGCGCCAGGCGGGCCTGGACGCGGCGACGGGAGAGTGGTGTCTGTGGATCGATCCCGACGAGCGCGTCACGCCCGCCCTCGCGGAGGAAATCCGCTCGATCTTGGCCGGCGCGCCGCGCCCGGCGGCCTTCGCCGTGCCCTTCGAGGTGATCTTCCTGAACCGGGTTCTGCGCTGGGGCGGACTGGGCTCGGAATCCCACGTGCGGCTGTTTCGCCGCGCGAAGGCGCGCTTTCGAGGCGGAGTCCTGCACGAAAGCCTGGTCGTGGACGGCGAACTCGGCCGTCTGCGCGGCAAGATTTCTCACAAGCCCTACGCCGACATTTCCGATTACCTGTCCAAACTCGACCGCTACACCACTTTGGCCGCCGAGAAGCGCCGCGACGCGGGCAAGCGCTTCTCGCCCCTGCACCACCTGCTCCTGCCCTGGGAATTCTTCTCGCGCGCCGTGCTGAAACTGGGCGTCCTCGACGGTTTTCCCGGTCTGGTTTGGGCGGGGCTGGCGGCGTTCCACAGCTGGCTGAAATATGTCAAACTCGGCGCGATGTCGCGGGAGAAAAAAACTTGATCGCGGAACTGGGCACGCTGGGTGCCTTGGCCGCGGCGGGTGTGAGCGCGCGCTGGAACTGGTGGCGCCCGACCGTCGACGGCGGCCTTCCCGCGCTGATGTATCACAAAATCGGCGAGGCCCCCCCGGGCTCCCGACTGAAAAAGCTGTGGGTGACGGCGGCGGACTTCCGAACCCAGCTTCAATACTTGAAAGACCACGGCTACGCCGCGATCACCTTCTCGGACTGGCGCGACGCCGAGGACGGCCGCAAGTCCCTGCCCGCCAAGCCCGTCTTGATCACATTCGACGACGGCTACCAGAACAACTACGAGGCCGCCTACCCGCTCCTGCGCGAGTTCGGAATGAAGGGCAACGTCTTCCTGGTCTATGAGACCATGGACCAATACAACGCCTGGCACGACCCCGACACGGAACCCTGGACGCGCATGCTGACCTGGTCGCAGATCCGGGAGATGCAGGACTCCGGGGTCTTCGAGTTCGGCTCCCACACCATGA
>JAJZQS010000026.1:10055-30952 GCA_021806745.1 bacterium | reverse complement strand
CGGCGCCGAGAACAACAGCACGATCCTGGTGATGATGCCCTCGGACTTCGTCACGCTCTCCAAGAGCCTGACCGACTACTTCCACGAGCGCGCTAAAGGGCGGTAGGGCGGCGCATGACCGGCGCGGATAAAAACCGCCTTACGCCCCCAGTCCCGCGCGCCGCATCTCGCCCCAGCCCTGGCGGCCGCGCAGGTAGTCCCACAATCCCAGACATCGGTACAGGGAGGTCAACTGGCGGTAGCCGAGGTTCTCGATGAGGCCATACAGCGTCATCCGCGCCAGATCGGTCCAGGCTCGGTAGCGGTGGAAGGTGAGCTCCTCGAGCACGATCGAGCACAGCGTGATCGTCACGCCCAGCCCGATCGACAAAGTCAGGAACGCGAACGCGAACGACGCGTCGACCCAGCCCATCAGTAGGCTCAGCGTCACGGAGAGGTAGCCGGCGATCTCGACGGCGGGGCCCCAGCCCTCGAAGAAAAAGAAGAACGGATAGGACAGCCACCCCAGCACGCCGTAGCGCCCGTCGAACAGCATCCGTCGATGGAGGGCCAGCGCCTCCAGCAGGCCGCGCTGCCAGCGGCGGCGCTGCCGAGACAGCGTGGTCGCGTCGCCGGGCACCTCCGTCCAGCAGACCGGGTCGGCCACGAAAACCACGCGGTAGGCCCGGCCCGATTCCCGCAGACGCGCGTGCAGCGCGCAGACCAGTTCCATGTCCTCGCCGACCGTGTCGGTGCGGTAGCCGCCGACTTCCAGCGCCCGGAGCCGGGAGAAGACGCCGAACGCGCCCGAGATGATCAGCAGGCCGTTGACGCTCGACAGGCCCGTGCGCGCGCCCAAGAACGCGCGCAGGTACTCGACGACCTGGAACATCGGCAGCAAGGAGCGCGGCAGACGCGGCTCGACCACCCGCCCATGGGCGATCCGGCAGCCGTTGGCGATGCGCACGATGCCGCCGACGGCGACGACGCGCTCCGGATCTTCGACGATCGGGCGCATCACCCGCAACAGCGCGTCTTCCTCCATCACGATGTCGGCGTCCACGGCGCAGACGTAGGGAGTGCGCGCGGCGTTGATGCCGGCGTTGAGCGAGTCGGATTTCCCGCCGTTGTCTTTGTCGATCACGGTCAGGTTCGGCGCCGACAGCGAGCGGTAGACCGCGCGCACGGCCCGCGTCGGCAGGCGGCCCTCGAAGTCCCTCTCGGTACGCACCAGCGCGAACTCGCGCTTGAGCTCGGCCAGCGTCCCGTCCCGCGAGCCGTCGTTGATCACGATCACGTCGAAGGCCGGGTAGTTCAAGTTCAGCACGCCGCGCACGGACACCGCGATGTTGACGGCCTCGTTGTAGGCCGGCATCAGCACCGAGACCGCGGGCGTGGCGGGGTTTTGGAAGAGCAGGTCGTAGGCGCCGTAGCGCAGACGGCGCATGTAGTCTCGCAACGCGAACGCGGACAGCAGCAAAAACAGCAGATAGGCGCCGTGCAGGCCCACGAAATAAGCCAAAACAAGCCAGTCCACGCTCGTCACGAAGGCCCGCGCCCACGCCGTCATCGCGGCAGACCCAGCGCGTCGAGCATTTCGCGGGCCAAACGGCGCGGCGGGCCGTCCGCGCCGGCCGCGACGCGACGCAGGTGTTCCAGGCCCGGCTCGCCCAGCCGCGTCAGCGCCTGCGCGGCGTAGGCGCGCGTCCACCAGTCGCTGTCGTCCAGAGCCGCCTCGAGGTGCGGCGCGGACTCCGGGTCGCCGACCGCGCCCAGCGCCCGCGCCGCCTGCGCGCGCACCGCGGCGGACTCGTCGCTCAGCGCCGAGCGCAGCCGGGCGGCGGCGTCGGGGTGGCCGAGGTCGGCGGCGGCCCGGGCGGCGTCGGCGCGCACGGCGGCGTCGGGGTCGTGGGCCAGGGCCTCGGCGATGAGAGGCGCCGCCGCGAGAATTCGTAGCCGACCGAGCAGCCGAAGCGCTCGGCCGCGTCCCGGGCCGCGCGCCAGGCCCAGCAAGACGGGCGCGGCGGCCTCCCCGTAGCCGAGAAGGGCCTGGCTGACGGGCTCTCCCGGCATTTCGCGGTCCGCGCCGATGAGCGCCGCCAGGGCCGGCAGCGCGCTCGGGTCCCTCAGCCGGCCCAGTGCGCGCACGGCCGCGCGCCGGACTTCTGCGTTCGAATCGGACAAGGCGGCCTTCAGCGGCTCGACGGCGGAGCTTGAGCCCAACAGCCCGAGCCTTTCGGCGGCCTGAGCGCGCGCGTGCGCGGGACCCGCGCGAAGCTGTCGCAGGCGGCGCTCCACCAGCCCCAGATCCTGCGCGGCGCGGGCGATGTCGGCTCTCAGGGGCCCTGTCAGCGGGAGAGCCGCCTGCGTCAGCATCTCCTCGACCACGCCCGCGTCGCCCCAGAGCCGCGGATGCAGGCCCCGCGCCGCGTCGGGCCGCCCCGTGATCAGCCCGTCCAGGGCAGAGGCGAAGGCGGCACGCCGCCTGCCGCGCCAGCCGTCGAAAGCCGCCCGCGCGGCGCGCAGCGCGATCAGCGCCGCCAGCAGCCCCAGGGCGGCGGCGGCCGACAGCCAGACCGCCGCCAGAAGCCATGACAGCGTCGCGGCGCCGCCGGCGCTCATGGACGAGGCGGGACTTTGAGATGCCGGGCGACCTTCGCCTCGAGCTCGTGCGGATCGAAGGGCTTGAGGATGTAGTCGTCGGCGCCTGTCTCCAGGCCGCGCACCTTGTCTTGCGTCGAGCCCCTGTTGGTCAGGAAGAGGAACGGCATCCGCGCTCCGGCCGCGCGCACGCGGCGGCAGACCTCGAAGCCGTCCATTCCGGGCATCATGACGTCGCAGATGATCAGGTCCGGAGCGCGGCGTCCGGGGCGCGCGAGCGCGGCCAAGGCGTCCGGGCCGTTTTCGTACAGTTCGAGTCGATAGCCTTTGTTTTCCAGGCGCAGCCCCAGGATGCGGCGCACGCTGGGATCGTCGTCGACGGCCATGATCAGCGCGGGCTCGCGATCCTCGTCGGGCGCGCGAAGTTCCGGGATCTCCGAGGCGGGGCGCCAATCGTCTGCGGGCGTTCCGTCGTCGTCGGCCGCGCGCCGTACCAGCCAGCGCGGACTATAGCCGGGCATGCCGACGATCTCCCGGGCCTCGAACGGGCCCAGGACGCGATCGTCTTTCAGTATCCGGTAGCGGGCCATTTCGCGATTTCAGTCTATAAAATCGCCCGCTCGGGGGGAGAACTTGTAGACTTGCGCGTGAGCGACCAAGACGAGGCCGTCCCCGCTTCGGCGAGGGCGGCTTACGCCGAGGACTGTCGTCGGCTTCTGGCCCGCGCGCGCGCCGCGGCCGCGAACGGCCGCTGGGACGCGCCGGCCGTGGAAATCTTCCGCCTGGCCGCGCACCGTCTGGCCGGTTCGGCGGGGCTTTACGGATTCGGCCGCGCCGGAGAGTTGGCCGCGAGCCTTGAGGCCGACCTCGCCGCGGGCGGGTGCGGGCGCGAGCGGGCGTCGGCGCGGCTCGACGAAGTGGCGGCGGCGCTGGGCTTGGAGGAGTGAACGCGGCGGCTCACTCGGGCTCGCCGCGAGTCCGAGGCGGGTCGGCGCCGCGTTCCCGGCGCAGGCGCGAGTACTCTCGCTCGATTTGGCCGGCCAGCGACGCGGGGGAAAACGGTTTTTTGAGTATCGCCGCCGCGCCGCAGTCCAGCATCTGCGCGCGCGTGCGCGGGTCGTCGTCGGCGCTGAGGGCGAACACGGCGACTTCGCGCGTGCGCGCGTCGGATTTCAGCCGCCGGCAGACGTCGGCGCCGCTTTCGTCTTCCAGGCGCCAGTCCAGCAAGATCGCGTCGGGCGCGGACGCGGCGGCGAGCGCCGCTCCTTGCGCGCCGGTGGCCGCGCTGAGCGCCTCGTGTCCGGCGCGGGTCAGCAGAAGCTCCACCGCGCGGCGTATCGAGGGGTCGTCGTCGATGAGCAGGATTTTCATGCCGACGGCCAGAGTATAACAGCCTTCGGCGCGCGCGTCAGTACCAGTCCACGAACACGCGCCGATGATCGCCGGGGCCCAGGCGCGGCAGGTCGTCGCGCCGCGGCCCCACCCACAGCGCGGCCGCGCGGCAGGCGGCGGGCGCCGACCAGCGGTGAGAGCCGGCCGCGAGCACGACGGGATTTGACGAGAGGGGGCGGGCGTCGAGCGCCGCGCCCGCGCAGTCCCGGGGGCCCGCGATGAGGTAGCGCCCGGCGCGGGGGACGTCGAAATCGCCGCCGCCGGGCGGCAGGGACGCGGCCAGTACGCGGAAGTCGTCGCTGATGGCGGCGTAGCGCCGCTCCAGGAACTCGCGGTCGGCGGCGGCAAGCCAATCCGTGCGGTAGTCGGCGATGAAGACCGGCGCGGGGTCTTTCGCCCAGAGCTCGCGCAGGGGCGCGCGCGCAGGGTCGCGCCAGCGCGCGATGTTGAGCGTGTCCATCAGCCAGTCGCGCGTCGGCGCGGGCCGCGCGGGCACCAGCCCCGCGCCGTCGAGCACGGGATCGTCGGGTCCGGTCAGGGATTCGGCGGCGTCCATCAGCGCGGTCTGCCGGGCGTTCGTCCAGAGCGCGGCCCAACCCAGCGCCGCGACGAAGGCCGCCGCGTGCGCGGCCATCAGCGCGCGCCGGGAGGGCTTGCCCGCGTCCAGCCGCGCGCGGTGCTCGCGCAGCAGCGCGGGAGCGCTGCGCCAAACCAGCAGAAACGCGAACGAACAGAGGTAGATGAGGTTGTAGGCGTAGGGGGTGGGATCGGCGGCGAATTCGGCCAAGGCCAAAAGAGTCAGGGCCGCCTCCGGGCGGGCGCCGTCCCAGACCGAGGTCGGGCTTTTTTCGCGAAAGTCGCGGGCCTCCAGGCGCAGCGCCGCGGCCGTCAGCACGGCGAGAACCGGAGCCTCCCAGAGGATGCGTCCGGAGGCTTCCCAGGGAAGCATTCGACGCACCGAAGCGGCGGCGTGGAGCATCCCGCGCATGTCCGTCAAATAAGCCGACCAAAGCCCTAGACGCGCGTAGAGCGCCCATCCCGCGGCCAGGGCCGACGCCGCGCCCGCCGCCCACCATGCCGAAAGCGCGAGCCGCGACGCGCGGTGTTCGGGCGGGGGAAAAATCAGAAAAGCGGCGGAAATCGGGATCAGGAAGACGAAGGCCTTGAACGCCGCCAACTGGCCGACGACCGCGCATGCTCCCGCGGCGAAATAGGCGGGGCGGCCGCCCGGCCTGGCGCGCAAGACCAGCCAAGTCAGCAAAATCGCGCACAACAGAAGGTTGTCGTGGCGCATCTCCAGGCCGTAGTCCCACAGGGGAGCCAGCGTGGCGGCGCAGACCAGCGCCGTCGTCCCGCCGAGGTCCGCCTTCTCTCCGGCCGCCGCGGCCAGCAAGACGAGGTTGAGCCAGAACAGCGCGAGCATCGCCCGGCGCGAGCGGGCGAACGTTTCGCGCGAATCGGGCGCCGACCCCGCCACGCGCGACAGGGCCAGAAACAGGGCGCCCGGGTCGGTCTGGAAGCGGCGCCAGGAGCCGTCGGCGAGCTGGCGCTCCATGCGCGCGGCGTAGCACTCGTCGATCTGATAGACGCGGCGCGCCGACAGCCAAGCCGAGAAGACGAGAAGCGCCAGCAACGCCGCGCCCAGCGCGGGCGCGCTCGCGCGAAGGATGGCGCCGTCGCGGCGCATGGGAAAAAACGGGGGCCCGGGCGGCGTCGCCTCGGGCCCCCGCGGAGAGCTCAGCTCAGGTGCTTGCTGACGAGCTTGGTCATCTCGAACATGTTCACGACGGACTTGCCGCCGAACACGGGCTTGAGCGTCGCGTCCGCGTTGATGTTGCGCTTGTTCTTCTTGTCCTGCAGGTTGTTCTTCTTGATGTAGGCCCAGAGCTTCGAAACGACCTCGGTGCGCGGCAGCGGCTTGCTGCCGACGACCTTCGCCAGGTCCTCGCTCGGGGTGAGGGCCTTCATGAACGCCGCGTTCGCCTTCTTCGCCATTGTGATTGTCTCTCCTGTGCGCCGGCTAAGCGTCCCCCGGCGAGGCCTTGATTCAACATGATTTCCCGACGGAAATCAAGAATCCTCCGTCGTGAGCGCTCAGGCGGGCGGCGCGCACGCGAAGTCGCTCAGGAGCGCGGCCAGCGCCTCGGGGCGGTCGAGCGGGACGTGATGGTGGGCGCCCGCCACCTCCGCGGTCCGAGCGCCGGGCAGAATTTGAGCCATGCGCTCGAACTGCTCGCGCGAGACGACGGTGGTCTTGTCGCCGCGCACCAGCAGGGCCGGCACGCGCAGGCGCGGCAATTGCTCCCAGATCGGGCCGAGGCGGACCCGGAGCGCGCGCCAGTCGAACTTCCAGCTCCAGCCCTCGCCATGGCGGCGAAGCCCCAGGCGCCCGAGTTCGCGAAGCTCGGGCGCGGACAGCGTCGTGCCGTCGGGCTCCAGGCGGAAGCGCGCCAGGGCCGCGTCCTCGTTCGCGTAGATGGGCTGGGGGCGGCGCAGCAGGCGCTGGAAGCGCCCGGGCAGCGGCGGCGGCTCGGCCAGGAAGTCGACGGCGATCACGCCCCGCAGGCGCGACGGGTTTTCCTCGGCCCAGCTCAGCGCCGCGCGCGCCCCCATCGAGTGCCCGCACAAGAAGAAGCGGTCCCAGCCCAGGGCCCGGCGCGCGGCCTCGATGTCGTCAAGCCACGCGCGCGGGCGATAGTCGCCCTCGGCCAGCCACTCGCTGTCGCCGTGGCCGCGGAAATCCAACGCGACCGGGCGGAAATTTCGCGTCAGCAGCGGCCCGACGCGGTCCCACCAATGCGCGTGCCCGGCCATGCCGTGCAGCAGCAAGATGCCGGGCCCCTCGCCGCCCCACTCGCGCAGGCGCAGCGGCCCCGCGCGCCGGTCGCGCGGGGCCGCGAGCGCGCTCAAGGCGCCTTGTCGGCGCGGAAGGCGCCGGACGCGGCGTCCCAGTCCACGAGCACGCGGTCGCCGTCGGCCACGCGGCCGTCGAGCTCGGCCTCCGACAGCGCGCCGTTGATCTCGCGGTCGACGAGCTGTTTGAGCGGGCGCGCGCCGTAGCGCTTCTGCGCCAGGGCCCGGTCCAGGGCCGCCGCGCGCGCGGCCGGCGTCAGGGTCACGCTCATCTTCTTGCCCGCCAACTGCCTCTCCAGCGCCGCCAGCCGCAGGTTCAGCACCTGCTCCAGTTGTTCGCGCGAGCTCAGCTCGTTGAACACGATCACGCCGTCTTCGCCCACGCGGTTGACGAACTCGGGCCTGTATTTCGCCTTGAACTCGGCGAGGTAGCGCTCGCGCCGCGAGGCGGCCGGGGCCGGGGCGTCGTCATCGGACGGGTGGAAGCCGATGGGGCGGCGCTTGGGCGCTTCGGCTTCGGTCCCCGCGCCGATGTTGGAAGTCATCACGATGATCGTGTTCGAGAAGTCCACCACGCGCCCGGAGCTGTCGGTCAGGCGGCCGTCTTCCAGCACCTGCAGCAGCACGTCGAACACGTCCGGGTGGGCTTTTTCGATCTCGTCGAGCAAGATCACCTGATAGGGGTTGCGCCGGATCGGCTCCGTCAACTGCCCGCCCTCGTCGTGGCCCACGTAGCCCGGCGGGGCGCTGATCAGGCGGCTGACCGAATGCTTTTCCTGATACTCGGACATGTCGAGCCGGAGCATGTTCTTCTCGGAGCCGAACTTCGCCCGCGCCAACGCCCGCGCCAGCTCCGTCTTGCCCACGCCCGTGGGGCCCAGGAACACGAACGCGCCGATGGGCTGCTTCGGGTCGCGGAAGCCCAATTCACCGCGCTGCACGGCCCGCGCGACGGCCTCGACCGCGTGGTCCTGGCCGATCACCTGAGCCTTGAGCTCGGCCGGCAGGTTCTTGAGCTGCGCCTTCTTGTCCGCGCTCAACCGCCCGGCGGGAACGCCGGTGCGCAGTTCGATTTCCGCCGCCACGTCCTGCGGCGTCACTTCCCGGGAACCCTGCGCCTCGCCCGCCTTCTTGGCCTGCGACGCCCTCAATTCCACTTCCGCCGCCGCGTCGTCCATCAAGTCCAGGGCCGAATCCGGAAGCTTGCGGTCGGTCGCGTAGCGCGACGCAAGCTCCACCGCCGCCTTCACCGTCTCCTCGGGGATGGTGACTCCGTGCTTCTTCTCGTAGATGGGCTTGAGCCCCGCCAGGATCGCCTCGGCTTCCTGCGTGGTCGGCGGCGCCAGCTTCACCGGGTTGAAGCGCCGCATTAGCGCGCCGTCCTTCTCGATGCGGCGGTACTCGTCGAGCGTCGTCGCGCCGATCATCGAAATCGACCCGTCGGCCAGGGACTCCTTGAGAATTTGCGCGGCGTCCTGAGAGCCCGACGCCGATCCCGCGCCCACGATGAGGTGGATCTCGTCGATGAACAAGATCACCCGCCCCTGGGACTTGGCGGCCTCCTCGATGATCTTCTTCATCCGCTCCTCGAACTGGCCGCGGTACTGCGTTCCCGCCACGACCTTGGTCAGATCGATTTTGACGATGTTCTTGCCCGCCAGCTCGGGAATCTCGCCGCTGGCGATCATCTGCGCCAGGCCGCCGACGATCGCCGTCTTGCCCACGCCCTTCTCGCCGACCACCAGCGGGTTGTTTTTTTCCACGCGCAGCAAGGTCTTGACCATCTGTCGGATCTCGCTCTTGCGTCCGATCAGGGGGCGAAGCTTGCCCTCGGCCGCCTTGCCGGTCAGGTCCGTGCCGAACTCCAGCAGCGTCTTGTAGTCGCCGGGGTTGAGCGGCTTGTAGGCGGGCGCGGGCTCCTGGGCCTGCGGCGCGGCTTGGGGCTCGCCGTCGGCCGCGGGCTTGGGAGCTGGCAGCGCCGGGACGGGCGCGGGATCGGGAGCGCCCTCGTGGACTCCCGGTACGAGCTTGCTGTTGAAAAACGCGCGGGCCAGCTTCCAGCCGGCGGTGGTCTCGCGCTGCTCGGGCGTGAGGTCTTCGCCGCGCGAGGCGAAGACGGCGCCGAGCAAGGTCGTCATGCCGCGCCTGGCCGATGGCGACGCGGGCTCGGTGGGCATGCCGCCGTCGTAATGGATCCCATTCAGCGGCCGGGCCAAGATCAGCGCGCGCTGGACGTCGGGAACTTCCGGCTCGCCGAGCAGGGCGTGCGGGTCTTCCAGCACCGCGCGCGCCACCTCCATGGCGGCGTTGCGATACAGCGAGGCGAGTTCGGTCTTGCGGTCGCCGTCGCCGGGCAGCAGGCGCAGCGCTGCGCCGACGACGGCCAGCGCGCGCGCGAGTTGGTGGGCGCGCTCGCCTTGGGGATGGTTGATCCAGCCGATCGCCTTGCCGGCCAGGGCGGCGGCGCGGTCGAGGTTCTGGTCGTCCAGGCCGCCCGCGGCGCGCCGGGACGTGTCGACGAAGACGAAATGTCCGCCGCTCAGGCGCACCAGATCGTCGTCGTCGGCCAACGCGTCGGCCACGCGCTCGGTCTTGTCTTGGCTCCAGCCGCGGGCGCGCCCGAATAGGGCGAGATCGTCGGGCTTCAGCAGTTCTCCGGCCATCTTGGCGTTGGAAAGCGCCGCGAGCAGCTGGGATTTTTCCGCCGCGGTGGGGCCGGCGCTTCCCGCGCCGCCGGCGGTCAGCGTGCCGGCCAGCATGGCCAGAGGCGCCGCGGCCGCGGCGTGGGGCACGCCGGTGAAATGCTGCAGCGCCCAGGCCGCCGCGCCCAGGCCCGCCGCGGTCAGCGCGGCCGGGGCGTAAGATTTGAGCGCGGCGAGCGCGCCGCGCGGCGCGCGGCTTCCGTCAAACGCCGCGGAAAGTCCCGAGGACGCGCTCTCGGCGTCCGCGCGGGCGGGCGCGGCCGACGGCGCGAGAGTCCGCGCGCGGGCCGCCAGGGGCGAGGCGGCGGCTTCAGCCCCGGCCGCGGGAGCCGCGGCGGGAGTTTCGGCGGCGGCCGCGGCGGGAAGACCTTGCGGCGCGGCCGCCGGCGCGGCGACGGCGGCGGGCGCGGCGAGCGCCGTGATCGGCGCGAGTGAAAGAGCGGCCGCGGGGGCCTGGGCCTGCGCGGCGAGCGCGAACGAAGGCGCCGTGAGCGCTTCCGGAGCGGCCGCGCGTTCGATGGCCTGCGCGCGGACGCCCGGCGCGGCCAGCGAGAGCATGAACGCGGCCAGGGTCAGGCGGGAGGCGAGGGCGACGAAGGGGCGCGGGGGGCGCGAGAGCTTTTGCATGGCGCCAAGTATATGGAGAATCGCCGCGCGCGGCGCGGGGCCATCGGGTCCAGGACGGCGCGGCAGAAGCCCCAACTTCGCGGCGATGCCGCGGGCCTAGGCGGCCTGGGTCTTGCGGTCCGCGCCGCTCCAATGCGCGTTCTTGAAGCGGCGGTGGACCCAAAGCCACTGCGCGGGCTCGGCGCGAATCCAGCCCTCGACGCGCGAGGTCAGCGCCTGGTTGACCTGCGCGTCGTCGCCGTCCAGGGGCACCTCCGGCTCGATGATCACGCGCACGATCCCGTCGCCCGAGCGGATCTGCTTGACGGGGACAATGCCCGCGCCGGTGCGGTGGGCCAGCGGCGCGACGGCGGCCAGCGTGTCGACGACCGCGCCGAAGAACGCCTGCTTCTGGCCCATGGGCGGCACCATGTACTGGTCGACGACAAAGCCCACCGACTCGGCGTCGCGCAGGCGCTTCATCACCGTGGGCATGGTGCGCGGCTGGTAGACGCAACGCACCCCGGCCGACAGGCGGGCGCGCTCCCACCACAAGTGCAGCCACTCGGGCTTGATGTGGCGGGTGGTGATCGTGAGGGGAATGCCGCCCATCGCGCCCGCCGCGGCCATCAATTCCCAATTGGCCAGATGCGCGGAGCAAAACAAGACGCCCTTGCCGCGCTCGTGGACCTTGCGCCAGTTTTCGAAGCCCTCCAGGCGGGAGACGCGCGCGGCGTAGCGGCGCCAGTGGCCGGGGATGGGCGTCATCATGTGCGCAAGCTCAAGAAGCAAAATCCCGTAATGCTCGTAGTTGGCGCGCAGAAGCCGGGCGCGCTCGGCCTCTCCCAGTTCGGGCAGGCAGCGGCGCAGGTTGTCTTCGGCGATCGGGCGGCGCTTGGCGTCCAGCGCCAGCGCCAGGCGGCCGAGCGCGCGTCCCAGCCGCAGTTCCCAGGAGCGCGGCAGAGGCCAGACGAGAAGCCCCAGACCGTGCAGGGGCAGGCGCAGCAAAAGCGACAGGATCGGATTCATCCCGCGGGAGATTTTAGCAGACGCGGCGTCAGGAGACGAGCCGCGCCAGCGCGAAGGCCGCGGCGGCGGCGGCGGCCCCCACGAGCGTCGTGTGCAGCGCGGAGCGCCAGGGGGAGTTTGAGGCGACCTTTCCCTTGGCCCAGCCGAAGGCCAGCAGGGCCGTCAGCGCGCAGGCCGCCGACCAGGGAAGGGCCGCGCGCGCGTCGGCGATCAGCAGATAGGGCAACAGCGGCACGAGTCCTCCGGCGGCGTAGGCGCCGCCCACGGTCAGCGCGGCGCGCCGCCCGCGGCCGGGCTGCGGACGCTCCAGGCCCAGTTCGAAGCGCATCATGAAGTCCACCCACGCGGTCTCGTTTTTCTCGAACGCGGCGAGGATCGGCGCGATGTGTTCGTCGGCCAAGCCGTAGTGACGAAAGACGGCGGCGACCTCGGCGCGCTCGGCCTGGGGCTTCTCGACGATCTCCTCGGCTTCGCGCAGGCGCTCGGCCGCGTAGTGCTCGGCCTCGCCGCGCGCGGCGAGGTAGCCGCCCAGGCCCATGGCGATGGCTCCGGCCGCGATCTCGGCCGCGCCGGCCGTCACGACCAGGCGCGAGGACGCCGAGGCGCCGGCCAGCCCCGCGGCCAGCGCGAAGGGCACGGTCAAGCCGTCGGACATGCCCACGACCAGGTCGCGCACCGTCTCGCCGCCGGAGAAATGCCTCTCGGAGTGGGCGTTCACCGCGCGCATCGTATCATTTCGCGCCGGGCACGAGCGGCCGGAGAGTTGACGGGCCGCGGGGGAAGGGCTATCCTGGAGTCATGAAAATCCTGCGCGCGTGCGCTCTCGCGACATTGGCCGCGGCGACCTCGGCTTGCGGCATCCTCTACACCGACATCAAAGTCCCGCGCGGCTGGCGCACGTCGGCGCCTTCGGACGTCCATTCTGCTTCCGACGATCCGTCCGTGCGCGGCGAGGCCTGCGGGCGGAGCCTGCTGTGGCTGGT
Source organism: bacterium (assembly GCA_021806745.1). Classification (GTDB taxonomy): domain Bacteria; phylum Elusimicrobiota; class Elusimicrobia; order UBA1565; family UBA9628; genus GWA2-66-18. The sequence continues at coordinate 18,807 of JAJZQS010000026.1, read as the reverse complement.
GGCCTGGGGCGACAGCTCCTACGACGCGGCGCTTAAAAAAGCGCTGGCCGGCCGCGACGCGATCATGTATGACGTTCGCTCGGACTTGAAGGTGCAGTCCTACGTGCTGGGCCTCTACACCAAGGAGTGTACGGTCCTTTCGGGCAAGGCGGCCAAGCCGTGAAAGCCCTGGCGGTCGCGGTCCTGCTGGCGTTGGCGGCAAGACAATGCGCGGCCGAGGGAGAGGGCAGCCAGTCGGACGCGATGCCCTCCATGCAGACGACGGGCGGCCTCGTGCTCTACTACAACTCGACGGGGCCCATGTCTTTTTTGTCGATGACGCCGCGAGACGTCCCCGCGGGCGCGCGCCTGCTGCCGGAGGTGCGCGGCGTGGACTGCCAGCGCGGGTTGTCGATTCCGACGGCGATCTCGATCAACGCCACCAACGTCAGCGGCGTCTACGGCGACGGCGGCTATGTGAAGGCCTTCGAGAAAATCCGCAAGGCGCATCCCGAGATCGCCGGCATCTACGACGTGCGCGTGGACCTCGAGGTGTTCAGCATCCTGGGCTTCTACCGCTCCACCTGCACGATCGTCACCGCGCGGGCGTTCGCGTTCGCGCCGCCGCGCTCGGGCGCGTGAGACGGTCGAGCCAGCCCCAAATGCCGCCGCGGTGGAGCGCGCACGGTTTTTGGGGAGCCGTTCCGGCCAGAAAGATCTCGTCGAACTTCTTCGGACAGCCCGAGCGCGCCAGCTCTCCCGACTGCGCGCACAGCCGGGCTTCGACGATTCCGGGCGGCCGAACGAATTCGTCGGCCGGACGGTCCGGCTCGGCGGCCCGCGCCAGCGCCGCCCACAGCGGCAGCGCGTCCTTGGCGCCTGTCAGACGCAGCGCGCGACCGTGGTCGTCGCCGACCCAGGCTCCGGCCAGAAAAGACGAGGTGTAGCCGACAAACCACGCGTCGCGGCCGCTGTTGGTCGTGCCGGTCTTGCCCGCCGCGGGCGCGCGAAAGCCGAGCGCGGCCAGCGAGCGCGCGGTGCCCTCGCGCACCACGCTTTCCATCAGGGAGGTCATCAGGTAGGCGGTGGCGGGGTCCAGCACCACGCGCGAATCCGGCGCGTCGAGCTCGAGAGTCGAGCCGTCGGCCGCGGCCACCGCGGCCACGAGCCTGGGCGCGGCGCGCCGCCCGCCGGCGGCGAAGGGCTCGTAGGCCGAGGTCAGCTCCAGCAGGCCCACCTCGGAAGCACCCAGCGCCAGCGGCAAGTCCTCGCGCAGCGGGCTTGCGATGCCGCAGTCGCGCGCGGCCGCGATGATGCGCGGCAGGCCCGCGCGCGAGGCCAGGTCCAGCGTCGCCGCGTTGAGCGAGCGCGCCAGAGCCTGGCGCACGGTCGCGGTCCCGAAGTAGACCCCCTCGTAGTTGCGCGGCGACCAACCGCCGCGCGGGCCCGGGTAGCGGCGCGGCCGGTCGCTCAAGAGCGTGGCCGCGGTCAGCCCCGCGCGAAGTCCGGCGAGGTAGACGAAGGGCTTGAAGGCCGAGCCCGGCTGGCGGCGCGCCTGGGTGGCGCGGTTGAATTGGCTCTGGCCGAAGTCGCGGCCGCCGGCCAGCGCCAGCACCGAACCGTCGGCGGGGTCCAGCGCCACGAGCGCGGCCTCGTGGCGCGAGCGGCGCAGCGCGCGCTGGGCGGCCGATTGCAGGACCGGGTCCATCGTCGTGTAGATCGACAACCCGTCGCGGTAGAGCGCGTCGCCGCCGTAGCGCGGCGCCAGCTCGCGCGCGACCTCGGCGGCGTAGTAGGCGCTGTCGCGGCGGTCGGCCGAAGGAGGCGCCGGGGCCGCGCGCAGGGGCTCGGCCAGCGCGGCGGCCAGGGCGCGGCCGCCGATGAGTCCGTCGCCGCGCATCAGCCGCAGGACCTGATCGCGGCGCGCGCGCGCGGCCTCGGGCTCGCGGCGCGGGTCGTAGAGGCCGGGACCGCGGATCATCCCGGCCAGGGCCGCGCATTCGCCGAGCGTCAGCTCCTTCGGGTCCTTGGCGAAGTAGTCGCGCGCGGCCGCGCGCATGCCCATCACGCTGTCGGCGCCGTCTTGGCCCAGGTAGATGCTGTTGAGATAAAGCGTCAGGATGCGCCGCTTGCCCAGCCGCCGCTCCAGGTACATCGCCAGCAGCGCCTCCTCGAGCTTGCGCGCGATCGTGCGCCGCGGAGACAGGAACAAATTTTTGGCCAACTGCTGCGTGATCGTGCTGGCGCCTTGAAGACGGCGCCCGCGCGCGTCGGCCCAGGCCGCGCGCAACAGGGCGCGCCAGTCGAGCCCGCCGTGGGTCCAGAAGCGCTTGTCCTCGGCGGCGATCGTCGCGTCGATGAGCGGGCGCGGGATGTCTTGCCAGCGCAGGGGATCGCGGCGCAGCCGGCGGGCGCCGGTGAGTTCGGCCACGAGTTCGGGCTCCAGGAAAATCTCGTCGACGGAGCCGCCGGCGTCGTCGCGCAGGCTCCAGCGCCCGAACGGATCGCGCCGCAAGACGAATCGGCCGGGTGCTTGCGACGCGACGGGCGAGCGGAAGCCGCGCAGACCGGCGTCGATTTCTCCCGGCGTGGCGCGGTATTCGCCGATTCCCGGCGCGCGTTCGACGCGGCGATAGCCGAGGCGGTCGAGGCGCTCGCTCAGGCGCGCGGGCTCGTCTCGGTCTCCCGCGCGCAGCCTGAAGGGCGCGCTCCACACCCGCGTCGAGAAGCTCTCGCCCAGGCCTCCGAGCGCCAGGCCAGAAAGCGCGCCGTCCGCGCGCCGGATCAGCAGCGCCGCGCCGCACGCCGCGGCCAGCGCGGCCCACAGCAGCGCGCGCGCCGCCGTCCGGACGCGGGACCTAGCGCGCCGTCGCCGACGGGCCAGCGGCCCTCCGCGCGCGTGAGATCAGCGCCAATTTCTGCGCGCGCGCCAGCGCCTTGATCTGGGCCTCGCGCGCCAGCGCGCCGCCGCGCGTGAATCCGTCCTCGCGGTAGGCCAGGCGCACGGGGCCGCGCGAGCGCGTGTAGGCCGCGCCGCGTCCTGCGTTGTGCGCGGCCAGGCGCGCGGCCACGTCCTTGGACGCGCCGGTGTAGAGGCTGCCGTCGCGGCAGCGCGCGACATAGACCGACCAGTCGCGGGGGAGCTTCACGCGGCCATCGTAGCAGTCCGGCGCGCGCGGCGTCCAGGATGCGGCGCGAAAGCTATAATCGCGTCGTGGATTTTTCCCGCGAGTGGGCCGTCTTCGTGTCCGGCACCGCCGTTATCGCCGGAGCCTCGCTGTGGGCGGGCGCGCGAGGCCGCGGCGAGGACGCCGCGCGCTGGGAGCGCGAGCGCCGGCGCCTGCTCGCCGCCGAGGACGGCGGCGGCGATCCCGCGCCGCTTTGGCGCGGCCTGCACCGCGCCTTCGGCGCGGCGTGCGCGGCGGGAGGGCTGGCGCTGGGCCTGGCCGCGGCCTTGGGGCGGATGCCGCGCTGGAGCTTGGGTCCGGGCGCGGTGCGCGCGCTGGCGGGCATTCTTGCCGCGATCGCCGCGCTGAGCGCCGCGGCGCGGCTGTCGGGCCGGGGGGGACCGAGTTTTCTCGACGGCGAGCCCGCGCTTGCGCGCCCCGCCGACGAGCGCGCGGCCGAGGCGCTCGGCTGGGTCCTGCGCGCGTGGTGGCTGGCGTGGGGCGCTCGATTCTTGTGGGGGTCGCGCGCGTGAGGACCGTGGTCCTGCTGACGATCTCCAACGTTTTCATGACCTTCGCCTGGTATGGCCATCTCAAGCACCGCGACGCCCCCCTGTGGGAGGCGATCGTCGTGTCCTGGGGCATCGCGTTCTTCGAGTACTGCTTCCAGGTTCCCGCCAACCGCCTGGGCTACGGCCAGTTCAACGGCGCCCAGCTCAAAACGATCCAAGAGGTGATCACGCTGTCGGTGTTCGCGGTCTTCTCCTGGATCTACCTGAAGGAGCCGCCGAGCTGGAACCACGCCGCGGCCTTCCTGTGCCTGATTGGCGCGGCGTTTTTCATGTTTCGCTGACGCCGGGTCCTTCGGCCGGGCCTTGAAACGCCGCCGCCGACGGTCTACACTTCCGGCGACGCCCCCCATCCCGATGCGAGCGCTGCTCTTTGCCGCCGTTTTGCTTGCGCCGCCGTGTCTCGGCGCGCAGGCGGGCGTCACCCCCATCGACGATCCGCCGATGGACGCGTTCCCCGGCGAATCCGAGGTGCGGGCTTTCGTCGATTCCTATCTGCGGATGTATTGCAAAGCCGCGCCGACCTACTGCGCGCAAGCGCGTTCTGTGGAGCGCGGCTATGAAGCCGCGCTGGACGCGGCGGCCGAGTGCGCGAAGTCTCCCTGTCCGGTCGAGCGCGTCATGAGCGTGGGACTGGATGTTCGGAATCTGGATGAGCAAGAGCAGGCGCTGCCCTGGAACCCGAGCATCGGCCACCCGCTTCTGAGGCTCAGCGTCATGGCGACGGCGCGCCTGAGCGCGGAACTGGCCGCGGCGCCCCCGGGTCCGGGCCCGCGGCCGGTCCTCCCGCAGTCCGCCGCATGGAGCGGCGCCGGCGTGTCGCGCGCGGTGGAGAAATCGTGCATGGCGAACCCGTCGTCGTGCGCGGTCGTGCGCGACTTGTCCACGCGCGCGCTCGATTTGCAGGGGCCGGTCGGCCAGTGCGCGAGCCGACCGTGCGATTTTTCCCAGGCCGAAAGCCTGCTGGTTCGCGCCGGGGACGCCGCGCGCTCGTATTTTTTATCGAAGGCCGACTGCAAGGAGGTCATCTACATGCTGATCGGCGAGGAGGACGCCCTCATCCGGCCCATGGAGATGGACATCCAGCTGGAAATGGGAGCGATGAGCGGGGAGATGGATCGATTGTCGGCGAGTCTCGGGCGCGGACAAGCCGATTTAGCGCAGTTGAGCGCCCAGGAAGACTCGATCTCGACGAGCTACCGCCGCGCGAGCGTCGGGGTCGACCGCTTGGACTACTATCTCGGCTACGACAAAAAAACGGAAAAGCAGGCGCGCGGCGACCGCGCGCGGCTCAACGCGGCGACGGCGCGCCTGGCCGGGTTGCGCGCGCGAGCGTTGGCTCTGGGCTTGGCCCGCGGCTTGGCGGCCGCGCAACCCGCGGACGCGTCCGTTCCCGTGCGGGCCGGACCGCAGCCGTCGTTCGCGGCCTGGAAAACCTCCGCGCAAGCGGCGGCGGCCGCGGTTCCGGAAGCGTCGTCGAAAGCGAGCCTGTTCGACGCGCGCTCGGTGCCGCCGCCGGCGAAAGCCGGGGAGCTGCCGGCGCCCGCGATCGTGCCCGGCGATCCGTCGCGCTTGACGCTGCTTCGGCGGCTGCTGTCCAGCGACCCCGAACTCAAGGCGGACGCGGAGCGCCGCCTGGGCCTGACGCGCACCTACGGCCAGCCGGGACTCTACGCCGCCCAGGCGTTTTCTCAGCAGGGCGAAGACAGTTGCGGCGTCGCCAGCCAAGTGGAAATCCTGCGGGCGCACGGGCTTCTTTCGACGAGCGTCCCGCCCCGGATGCAGGAAGCTCAGATGGTGGCGCAGGCGAAGTCGCGCGGGTTCATGGACGGAGGAACGCCGGCGTCGTTCGAGGGGGAACTGCTGATCGAAAACGGCCTGCTCGTGAATAAATCCACGAACGCGAAGTTTTCCGACGTGGAGGCGGCGCTGCGCCGCGGCGACGTCGCGCAGATTTCGGTCGACGCGCGTTATCTTTGGAGCGGCATGCCGATGGCTCACCCGCTGGGTCATGCGATCGTGGTCACGGGGCTTCTCGTCGAAAAGGGCACGGGCAAGGCGCTGGGCGTCTACATCGACGACACCGGCACCGATCCTCCGGGCGCGGGCCGCTTCGTTCCCATCTCCGTGATCAAGAAAGCCTTCACCGGGGCTATGGCGGAGGTGCGATGAGGGCGGTCGCCTTGGTTTTGGCGGCCCTTGCGGCCTGCTCGCGCGCGCCGCGCGAGCAGGAGCCCGCGCCGCTTCAGTCCGCGGTCGAGGGCGCCTCGTCTTCCGCCGCCTGCGGGAGGGTCATCCCGCTGGAGTGGTCGTATTCGTGGCCGGTGCCGGCGCTCGACGCCGGCCACCTTCGCTACCGGATATTCTTCTACGGGCGCGACGGCGATCCCCAGCGCGGCTTCGTCTTCCATTCCCCGGAGGGCCGCGCGGACTTGGACGTGGACGGGCGCGTGCTCGACTGCCGCCGCCTGGACGCTCCGGTGAAGACTTTGCCCGCGGCGAGCTCAGTGGGCGCGGCGACGATGGACGAGGAGTCCGCGCTGGAGCGACGGCTGTTTAGGCGCGCGGCCGAAGTCGGGACGCTCTATATGTCCGGCCGCGCTCCGGACGCGGCGGGCAGGGCCGCGATCGTCGATTACTGCGGGCTGATGCGGCGTCTGGCCGATCCCGGCCACGCGGCCGACTACCTCGCTCTCAGCCCCGGGTTCTGGGCCTGGGCGAAGGCCTCGGGCGGGACGGACCCGTTTTCCACCGGACCTTAGCGCAAGACTCCGCCGTCCATGCGCAGGATGCGGTCGGCGGCGCGGGCCTGAGTCTCGTCGTGGGTGACGAGCACCACCGCGGCGCGCTTGTCTCGCGACAGGCGGCGGAAGTCGGCGAACACCCGCGCGCCGTTGTCGCGATCCAGGTTGCCGGTGGGCTCGTCGGCCAAAATCACCGCGGGGCCGCGCATCAGCGCGCGCGCGATCGCGCAGCGCTGGCGCTCGCCGCCGGAGGTCTGAGCGGGAAAGCGGTCGGCCAGGCCCGCCACGCCCAGCGAGTCCAGCAGCGCGAGGGCGCGCTCCCGGTCTTGGGCGGGCGCGGTCGTCGCGGCGCCGCGCGCGCGCGCGATGCGCGCGGGCATCAGCGTGTTTTCCAGGATCGTGAACTCGGGCAGCAGGGAGTCGAACTGGAAGACGAAGCCCAGCGCCTCGCCGCGCGCCCGAGCGCGGCCGTCCTCGTCGAGTTTGCCCGCGTCGCGCCCGGCCAGGCGCAGTTCGCCCGCGTCCGGGCGGTCCATGAGACCCAGCAAATTGAGCAGGGTGGACTTGCCCGAGCCGCTGGGACCCAGCACCGCGACGAACTCCCCGGGCTCCAGGCGCAAGTCGACGCCGCGCAGTACTTCGACGGCCGCGGGGCCCGCGCCGTAGGACTTGCGCAAGGCCCGCGCCTCGACGGCGGCCTCAGCCATAGTGGATGGCCTCCACCGGATCGGACTTGGCCGCGCGCCGAGCCGGATAGACCGTGGCGAGCAAAGTCAGCGTCAGTCCCATGACCGTGACCGCGGCCACGTCCCAGGGGCGGATGTCTACCGGCACGCGCGAGAGGTAGTAGATGTCGTCGGGCAGACGAACGATCGGGAAGGTGACGATGACCCAGCACAGGAAAAAACCCAGCGCCAGTCCGCCAAGCACCCCGCCGCCGCCGATGAGAAGGCCCTCGACGAGAAACACCCGCTCGATCATGCGCGCGGACGCGCCCATCGCCTTGAGCAGGCCGATGTCGCGGGTCTTCTCGACCGAGCGCAGGATCTGCGTGCTGGCGATGTTGAGCGAGGCCACCAGGGTGATCAGCGTCAGGATGATGAACATCACCGTCTTTTCGAGCCTGAGCGCGGCGAACAGCGTCTGGTTCATCTGCGCGTAGGTGCGCACGATGCGCGAGTAGCCCAGTTTCGCGCGCAGGCGCCGCGCGACCCGGTCGGCGCGGCCGAGATCGTCCAGGCGCAGCCCCAGCCCCGCAGCACCCCCGGCCGAGCCCAGGAACTTCTCGGCGGCGTCCAGGTCCGTCCACGCGGTGCCGCTGTCGTATTCGTAGTAGCCGGTCTTGAGCACGCCCGACACGCGAAAGCGCTGCATCTTGGGCAGAAGCCCCAGCGGAGTGGCCACGCTTTGCGGCGAGACCAGCACCACCTCGGAGCCGACGTCGGCGTTCATCCGGTCCGCGAGTTCGGTGCCCAGCACTATGCCCGGCTCCTTGCCGCCGCGCAGGCCGTCCCAGCTTCCTTCGACGAGCTTCTTGGCCAGGTCGTTGACCTGGAACTCGCGCGCCGCGCTCACGCCCTTGAGAATGACGCCGACCGAGCGGTCATGGCTGGTCAAGATCGCCTGGCCGAGCACGAACGGCGCCGTCGCGACCACCTCGGGCTCGGTCTTCACGCGCGAGTCGAGCGCGTCCAAGTCCGCGCGCGAGCGTGCGCCGTAGACGGTCACATGGGCCTGGGCGCCGACGATCTTGCGTTCGATGTCGGCCTGGAAGCCGTTCATCACCGACAGCGTCGTGATCAGCGCGGCCACGCCCACGGTGACGCCGGCCACGCCGATGGAGGTCGTCACCACGGCGAACAGCCCGCGGCGCTTGGCCCTCAGGTAGCGCAGGGCGACGAACAATTCCAGGCTCATGGTCGCGGCGGGATCGCCGCGCGTCCAGTGTAGCCAATCCGGGGCCGCCCGTGCCTGAAATCACGCGCATGTTGAAATGGAGAGGCGGCTTCGATCACAATGAAGCGATGCCGCGTTCACGCTACGCCGTGCTGACCGTCGCCGCCCTCGGCGTCGCCGCCTGCTCCGCCCGCGCGCGCCGGTTCGTCTCCTATCAATTCTCCGGACCCGCGCCCGCGGCCGAATGCGGGCGCTCCGGCGGCGCGCGCTGGTGCGTCTACACGCCGCCGGGTCCGCCGTCGCCGGACCTGCTCTATTTTTTCCATTACGCGACCGGCGACGAGCGCAGTTGGAACCGGCTCGGCCTATCGCGCGTGTTCGACGCGGAGTTCCGCCG
>JAJZQS010000026.1:0-9955 GCA_021806745.1 bacterium | reverse complement strand
GGTGCGTCTACACGCCGCCGGGTCCGCCGTCGCCGGACCTGCTCTATTTTTTCCATTACGCGACCGGCGACGAGCGCAGTTGGAACCGGCTCGGCCTATCGCGCGTGTTCGACGCGGAGTTCCGCCGTCGGGACCTTCCGGCCCCGCGCGTGATTTCCGTCTCCTACGGTCCATACTGGCTGATCACCCGGCGGCCGGGGCTGCGCCAGACCGTCACGCTCGCGCGTTTCGACGCACTGAGAGAGCGCCTGGAGAAGAAACTGGGGCGGCCGAGGCGGCGCTACGCGTGGGGGATGTCGCAGGGCGGCTTCTGTTCACCTACCGCCTGGGCGGCGAGGCCGCTTGGAGCGAGATCGACCCGGCCGCGCTGGCGTCGCGCGCTCCGTCGGCGCCACCGTTCTGGATCGAGGCCGACGCCGGCGACGAGTTCGGCTTCCTTTCCGGCGCCCGGGCTCTGGCGGCGGCGTTGCGCTCGCGCGGCGACGCGGTGGACTTCACTGTTTTGCCGGGCGGCCACTGCGCCATCGACGCCCGCGCGGCGGCGGCGTTCGTCGCGCGGCTGACGCGCTAGATCTTGGCGGGCTTGGCGGCGACCGCGAACGCGCGCGCGAGGTCGGTGCCGCGCAGGCGCACGCCCTTGCGGCCGGACTTCATCGCGAACATCGCGGCGTCGGCCTTGCGCACGAGCGCGGACACGTCCCCGCTGCGCGGCAGTTCCGCCACGCCCCAACTCGTCGACACGCCGTCGCGCGACAGCGTCGTCTTGGCCGCGGCGGCCACGCGGCGCGCCACGCGCACGGCGCCGACGCCCGCGGTCTCAGGCAGAAGCACGACGAACTCGTCGCCGCCGTAGCGGAAGGCCGTGTCGACCTCGCGCCGGATGTTGTCGTTGAGCGAGGCGGCGAAGGCGCGCAGGATGCGGTCGCCCTGCTGGTGGCCGAGGCGGTCGTTGACCTGCTTGAAGCCGTCCAAGTCGAAAAGGATCATCGACAGCTTGCGCTTTTGGCGCAGGGCGCGCGCGGCCTCGACTCTCAGGCGGTCGTGGAAATAGCGCTGATTGTAGATGCCGGTGAGATCGTCGGTGCGCGTCATCTCGCGCAGGCGCGCCTCCAGTTCGACGCGCGCGGAGATGTCCTGGGCGATGCCGAGCGTGCCGATCACTCGGCCGCGGCCGTCCTTGAGAAAGGACGCCGACAGATTCACGTGCTTGAAGGCGCCGTCGGCGCAGATCAATCGCATTTCGTGGTTGCGCGCGCGGCCGTCCGGGCTTTCGCGCAGCAGGCGCATCAGCTCGCGCGCGGCCTGCTTGCCGCCCTCATAGAAGTCGTAGGCGGGGCGGCCCACGACGTCTTGCGCGCGTCGGCCCAGCATCTGCTCGGCGCCGGGAGAAAAATACATCACCACGCCGTGAACGTCGGTCGTGCAGATCAGGTCGCCGGAGGAGGCGACGATGGCCTCAAAATACTCCTTGGCGCGGATGAAATCCGTCGACAGCGCGATCAGCGGCGGCGAGGGGCGGGCGGCGAGCGTCGTCATGGCGCCACTATAGCCTTCTCGTCGGCGGCGGGACAGGGGCGCGGGTCCCGGAAGGGAAGGGGCCGAAGGGCCCAGGCGGCCGCTCAGGCGCCGCGCTCGGCCCAGCCGTCCAGGCTCAACGCCCCCGAGCCCAGACGCCAGACCAGCGCGCACAGCGCCGCGGACAGCGAGTCGAAGAGCATCGCGTGCGCGGGGCTTAGATGCACGGAGTCGCCGAAGCAGCCGCAATTGGGCAGAGGGATGCCGAAGGCCAGAGCGTGGCCGAGGGCGAAGAGGAACATCGCATACATCGCCGCGGCGGCGCCCGCGGCGGCGCGGCCGAGAAAACCCGCCGCCAGCGCCCAGCCCACGGCCACCTCGACCCAGGGCAGGAGGCCGGCCAGCGGCAGGGCCAGGTCGGGGCCGACGAGCCCGTAGCTGACGATGACGTTGGCGAACTCCTCCGGGGCGACGGCGAGCTTGGCCGTGCCGGCGTAGACCAGAGTCGCGCCGACGATCAGCCGGGCGCCCAGCGCGGCCCAATCCCGAGGCTTCATTTCTTGAGCTCCTGGTCGATGAACAAGGGCGCCAGCTCCGCGAGCTCGCGCGCGCCCACGAAGCGCCGGCCGTTCACGAAAAAAGTCGGCGTGGCTCGGACCCAGGCGTTTTGCGCGTCGCGAGCGTCGGCGTCCACCGCCGACGCGGTCGTCGGGTCGGCCAGGCAGGCGTTCCACTCGGGCTCGTCGAGCTTGAGCTCGCGCGCGTAGCCGGCCAGGAAAGTCGCGGCCTTGTCGTTGGTCCAAGCGTCTTGGCGGTCGTAGAGAATGTCGTGGTAGGGCCAGAACTTGCCCTGGCGGCCGGCGCACTCGGCGGCCAGCGCCCCGGCGCGCGCCCAATGGTGCATCGGCAGCGGGAAGTCCTTGAACACGAAGCGGATCTTGTCCTGATAGACGGGGAAAAGGCGCTGCAAGACGGGTTCGGCGGCGCGGCAGGCCGGGCATTGGAAGTCGGAGAATTCCACGATCAGCACCGGAGCGCCGACCGGCCCGCGGGTCCGGAAGTCGGGGGCGGAGACCGAGAAGGGCTTCTTTTCCCGGCGCGCGAGAAACGCGCAGGCCGCGGTCAGCAAGGCGACCAGCGCGGCGCCGAAGAGTCGACGGGAAAAGCGCGTTTTCATCGCGGCGTTATTTTAGGATATTCCCGGAGCCCTCAGCGCGCGTCCGGACCGAAAAGCGCCAGAAAGCGGTCCTCGTATTGCGCGAAAAGGCCCGCCGCCTTCAGGGCTTTTTCCAGTTGCGGCGCTCGGGAACGGTCTCGTCGCGCGTCGTCGAACAACGCCTCGATCTCGCGGCGGCGGCGCTCGCCCTCGCCACGGTCTGGGGAGAACAGTCCACGCCGCTCCAGATCGCGCACGTGTCCGGGAAACGAGCGCGCGGCCTCGTCGAGCGACAGCTTCATCAGCGCCAGGGGCCAGGCCGCGTCGGGGCAGGCCAAGACGGCCCCGTCGCCGGTTTCCGCCGCCAGGCTGTCGGCGAGCTCGCGCGGATCGCGCCGCAGCACGCGCGCGCGCAGGTCCGCGTTGCGGAAGTTGTATTCGAGCGCGCGCAGGAGGTCCGAGTAGTGGTCCTGGGCCCAGCGGGCGAAGCGTCCGGCATCCTCGCCGAAGCCGGAGAAACGCTCACGGAATGAGTCCGGGGTGACGATTTGCGGGCGCTCGGACACGACGGTTCCCTCGCGCAGGCGCGACCGTCCGGGCGCGCCGTCGGCGTCGGAGATCAGTTGGTAGTCGACGCGGGTGGCGCCGAAGGTCGCCAGCAGGCGCTTGGGCGCGCGCAGAACGCGGATGCGCGACAAAAGCTCGGGGATGGAGCGCGGCTCTTCCACCCGGCTATTGTAGCAAGCCGGGCGGGAAGGCTCGTCAGCGTCCGCCGTCGACGAAGACCATCACGCGGACCGGACCCTCGCCCGCGTTGGCGGTCACGTAGCCGTTGAGCGCGGAGGATGAGGCCGAGTCGGCGTCGACGGCCACGGCCAGACCGCCCGCGGGGCGCAGGGCGCGGATGCCCAGGGCGCGGTCGGAGGTCAGGCAGTCCCCGTAGATGCCGAGGAAGTCCGTGCCGTCGCGCAGCGGGCGCACCACGTCGACGGTCATGCAGCGCTCGACGGCGTTCTGCAGCGCGCTGACCGGGGCCAGGGCCTCCTCGCCGCGGGCGAGAACGCGCGCGGGCTGGCCCATCAGCTTGCCGCCGCGGCGCGCGATCGACATGTTCAGCGCGCGGTCGGCCTCCCCGCCGGGAGCCAGCGCGGTCTCGATCACGAGCCCGGCTTGGGCCGCCTTGCCGTCCATGTTCGAGGTCACGAAGCCGACCCCGACGGCGACGCGGGACTGATAGCGGCGCGACACCGCCTCGAAGCACGGAGCCAGCTCCCGCCGGGCCTCGGTCAGCGTCCAGGGGCGAAACGCCGGGGCGTCGACGATCGCGCACTCGGGAATGCCGCCGAAGGAGTCGCGCAGGAAATGGCCCTGGATCGCCTGGTTCGCGATCGATTCGAAGCCGCGCGCTCCCAGCGACAGGGTCTCGGACTGCGCGGCGGCGGGAACGGAGAGTGCGGCGGCGGCGAGAGCGAGGAAAATCTTGTTCATGGGGAGACGATATCCAAAAGTCCCGAGGACCGCTTAGGACCATCGTCAAGAGGGGAAATTGATTTTCGTCAAGCCGGGGATTTTGTCTAATGCGGGCATGGGCGCCCCCCGCGCGCGCGAAATCGAGGAGGTCCTGGCGGCGCTGGAATGTCCGCGCGCCGACGACCCCGGCGCGGCGCGCGGCGCGCTGGCCACGCTCGCGGCCGTCGACGGTTCGGCGCACGAACGCTCCGGAGCCTGCGCTCTGCTGGGCGGCGATTGGTCGGCCTCGTCCGGTGCCCCGCCGCCGCCCGAGCCCCTGCGCGCGGCCGTCGCGCGCGCAAGCGAGTCCGGACGCGCCGAGGCCGTCGAGTTCGACTTGCGCGGCGACGAGGAGTTGTTCGGCCTCGGCGGACTTGGAGCGAGAGTGGAAGTCTGGATCGAGCCCGTCGACGAGTGTCTGCGCGAGCACGCTCGCCAGGCGCGCCGAGCCATCCGCCGCGGGGAGGCTTCGGCGCTCGAACTGACCTGGGACGGCGGGCGCATCGAACGGCGCATTCTCGACGAGCGGTCTCCCGGCGTGCGCGAGCTCTGCGAGGCCGGGGAAAGCGAGCTCGACGAGGAGATGTCGGGCGGCGCGCTGCGCCGCACCCTGCGGGTGCCGTGCCTGCCGATGGGCGAGGCCTTGATCGTCGGCTCCGGCGAGGACGCCCGGCTTTTGGCGCACGAACTCGAAAGGCTGGGGTTTCTCGTCACTGTCGCCGAGCCAAGGCCGGGGCGGCTGGACGGCGCGGGCTGGGACCGCGAGCGTCTGCGGCTGATCGTGGGCGGCTGGGAGGCGGCGCGCGCGGCGCTGCGCCCGGGCGCGCGCGCGTTCGTCGTCGCGGCGGCGCATGATCGCGGCCTGGACGCGGCGACTTTGCGCGGAGCGTTCCAGGGCGAGGCGCGCTATGTCGGCCTGCTGGGGCCTTCCTCCCGCGCGGCGCGGCTGCTGAGCGAGCTCAAAGCCGAGGGCGTGCAGCCCGCGCCCGGCGTGTTCTCGGCGCCCGCCGGGCTGGATATGGACGCGCAGACGCCGCGGGAGGTCGCGCTCGCGGTGGCCGCCGAGATCTTGGCCGTGCGCTTCGGGCGCCGCGGCGGCCGTCCCGCCCGCCTGCGGCCGTCGGGCGGGGCGCCGTCGTCGCGGCGCGGCGGCGCGCGCGTGCCGGGGTTGATTCTCGCGGCGGGACGCGGCCGCCGTTTCGGCGCCGGCTCCAAGATGCTGGCGGCCGTCGGCGGGCGGGCGGTTTTGCGCCACGTCGTGGACGCGGCGCTGGCCTCCCGTCTGGATCCGGTCATCGTCGTTCTGGGGGCCGCCGCGGAGTCGGGCCTGCTCGCTCTTGAAGGCGTCGACGACGAGAGACTGCGCGTGGTCTTCAATCCCCGCTGGGCCGAGGGCAAGGCCTCGTCGTTCGAGGTCGGACTGCGCGCGGCGCCGCGCGAGGCGCCGGGCGTGGTCGCGCTGCTCGGCGACATGCCGCGCGTCGAGCCGTGGCTGATCGAACGGGTTCTCGCGGAGTTCGAACTTTCGGGGCGGCTGACCTTCCCGGTGTTGCCCGGCCCCGACGGCCCGGTCAAGGGACATCCCACCGCCTATCCGCGCGAGCTTTTCGGCGAGGTGCGCGAACTCGTCGGCGACGACACGGCCGCGGCCGCCGTGCGGCGGCATTGGGCGCAAGCGGTCAAAATCCCGCTGCCCGACGGCGTCACCCAGGCCGACGTGGACACCACGCGGGACTTGGAACTGCTGAGCGTCGAAAGCCCCCGGCGGCCGAGCGAGGCCTGAAGCCTCGGTCAGTCTCCGGGCTCGATCGAGACGATCACGCCGCGCTCGCCCTCGGCGCCGGCCTGAAACGAGTCGCCGGGCTTGAGTCCCAGCAGAGCTTGCGCCAGGGGCGAGGTCCATGACAGCAACTCGTCGCCCTCTTCAGCCTCGTCTTCGCCGACGATTCGCGCGCGCGCCAGCGAGCCGTCGGGACGGCGCCAGACCACGAGCGCGCCGAAGCGCGCCTCGCCTTTGGGGACCGAGGCCGCGTCCACCACGATCGCGGCGTCCAACTTCGCGCGCGTGTAGCGCAAGTCGCGCTGAGCCTCGCGCTTGCGCCGATGCCGCTCGGGATCGTCTTGGCGCCCGGTCAATTCCGCCAAAACCGCCTCCAGCCGCCGCTCCCGCTCGCGCAACAGCGCCTCGCCGCGCGCGGTGACGTAGTTCGGGTGCGAGGAGATCGGCCGTTCGGGCGGGTCCTCGTCGGGCTGGGCGCCGTCTTCCTTTATGAAGGCGCGGCTCACGGTCTCGCTAGAGGCGCGCCGCGATGCGCGCGCGCGCCTCGTCCAGGGGCATGGCCGCCTCGGCGCCGGTTTTGAGATTCTTGACCTGCAGCACCCCGCGCGCGACCTCGTCGGGTCCGAGCACGAGCGCGTAGGCGGCGCGCTTCTGGTCGGCGTAGCGGAACTGCGCCTTGAGCTTGGCGCTTCCCGCAAACGCGTCGACGGTCAGGCCCGAGGCGCGCAGGGCCGCCGCGGCGGCCAGCGCCCGCTCGCGCAGTTCCTCCGAAAAGACCGTCATCACGGCGTCGGGGCCGGAGGCGTCGCCGCCGCGGCCGGACTCCTCCAGGAGCATCATCAGGCGCTCGAAGCCGATGGAGCCCCCGCAGGCCGGCGTCGCAGGGCCGCCGAACTTCTCGGTCAGGCGGTCATAGCGGCCGCCGCCGCCCAGGGAGCCGGACAGCGACGGGTGGCGGAACTCGAAGACCGGACCCGTGTAATAGCCCAGCCCGCGCATCAAGCCGGGATCGAACCGGACGAGCGCGCCGGGAACGCAGGCCTTGACGGCGTCGGCGATCCGGCGCAGGTTCTCGGGCATGTCCGAGCGCTCGACGAGGAGCGCGGCTTCCACGGCCTGCGCTTGACGCGGTTGCAAAAGCGCGGCCAGGGATTGGCGGACCTTGTCGAGCCCGATCTTATCGAGCTTGTCGATCTCGATGCAGACCTGGTTTTGCCGCTCGGACGGGACTTCGGCCGCGTCGAGCTGCGAGCGCACGAACGCGCGGTCGTTGAGGTGGACGGCGACTTCGCCAAGGCCCAAGGCGCCGAACACGGAGAGGATCGCCGCGATCACGTCGACCTCGGCGGCCCACGAGTCCGCGCCGACGATGTCCACGTCGCACTGCGTGAACTCGCGGAAGCGCCCTTTCTGCGCGCGCTCGGCGCGCCAGACGGGGCCCAGGTGGAAGGCCTTGAACGGGTGCGGAAGCTGGGAGCCGTGCTTGGAGTAGTAGCGCGCCAGCGGCAAGGTCAGGTCGAAGCGCAGACCCATGTCGCAAAGGTCGTTTTCGCCGGCGCCGGGAGCCAGCGCCGCGGCGAGCTTGTCGCCGCGCTTGAGAATCTTGAAGATCAGCTTTTCGTTTTCGCCGCCGTCTTCGCCCAGCAGGACCGGCAGTTCCTCGACCGTCGAGGTCTGGATGGGCTGGAAGCCGAAGCGGCGGTAGACGGCGGAGATCGTCCTCATCGCCTCTTGGCGCGCGAGGACTTGCTCGGGCAGAAAATCGCGAAAGCCGGAAGGCGGCGCGGCGGAGACGGGCATGACCGTCAGTTTATCAAAATCCCCGCGGGCTTCAGGCCTCGGAGAGCGCGCGGGCGGCGCGCTCGAGCTCGGGCGAAAGCTCCTCGGCGGCGGCGCGCGCCTCGGCGCAGTCCCCGTTCTTGGCGGCGTCTTCGATGAGCGTCGCCAGACGGGCGAGGCCGAGCGCGCCGAAGGAACCCGCCGAGCCGCGCAGGCCGTGCATGAGCCGCGCGGCCGCCTGCAGATCCGCGCGCGCCAAGGCCGCGTCGAGTTCGCCGACGATTTTTCGCGAGTGCTCGACGAACACGCCCACCAGCGACGGCAATTGCGCGCCGGCCGAGGCCTTGAGCTCGGCGAGCGCCGCGGCGTCGAGCGCGGGATCCCAGCGCGTCAGCGCGCGGGAGAGGTCCTCCAGGCGCACCGGCTTGGCCACGTAGTCGTCCATGCCCGCGGTCAAGCATTTCTCCCGGTCTCCGGCCAGCGCGTGGGCGGTCATCGCGATGATCGCCGCGCGCGGGCGTCCCGAGGCGGCCTCGCGCGAGCGCATCTCCCGCGCGGCGGTGTAGCCGTCCATGCCCGGCATCTGGCAGTCCAGGAAGATGATTTCCGCGGGCCCCGCGTCCAGGCGCGCGAGCGCGGCCGCGGCGTCGGGCAAGGCCTCGCACGCGTAACCGAGGGATTCCAACTGGAGCGAGGCCAAGCGGCGGTTGACCGGATTGTCGTCGACGACGAGCACGCGCACCCGGCGGCGCGTCAGCGCCTGCGCGCGCGGCGGCGCGCTCGGGTCGCCGGCGGCGCGCTCGGGCGCCGCCGATGCGGGTTCGCGGGCGGGGCGAGTCGAGGCGGAGGCGAGGACGAACGGGATTTCGCACCAGAACGTGGAGCCGCGGCCCGGCTCGCTGTCGACGCCGACTTGGCCGCCCATGCGTTCGACCAGCTGCTTGGAAATCGCCAGGCCCAGTCCCGTGCCGCCGTAGCGCCGCGTCGTGGACGCATCGGCCTGCGTGAAGGGTCGAAACAGCGTGCGCAGGGTTTCCGGGGGGATTCCGGGTCCCTGGTCGCTGACCGACAGGCGCAGGCGCGTTCTTTCGTCTGCGGACTCGAGCTTGGTCAGCGAGGCGACGATGCTTCCCTTTTCGGTGAACTTGACCGCGTTGGACAGGAAGTTCAGCAGGACTTGGCGCAGGCGGTGCGGGTCGCCGAGCAGCGGGGAGGGGGCGTCCTCGGGCACGGAAACGGACAGCCGCAGGCCCTTGGCGGAGGCGGCGGCCGACACGAGAGCGGCGGCCTCGCGAACGAGTTCGCGGGGATCGAACGGGATGGACTCGACCGAAAGGCGGCCGGCCTCGAGCTTGGAGAAGTCCAGCACGTCGTTGATGACGCCGAGCAGCGCCTCGCCGGCCGCGCGCGCGGTCCGGGCGAACTCGCGCTGGCGTTCATCGAGGTTCGTGCCGATGAGCAGGTCCGTCATGCCGATGATGGCGTTCATCGGCGTGCGGATCTCGTGGCTCATGTTGGCCAGGAAGTCGGATTTCGCCTGCGCCGCCTCCAGCGCCAGGTCGCGCGCGCGCGCCAGTTCCTGCTGCACGCGCCGCCGTTCGGTGATGTCGGTGGCGATGCCGAGAAATCCCGCCGCCAGGCCGTCCGCGTCGCGGATCACGTTGACGATCAACTGCACGGGCACGCGCTTGCCGTCACGGCGCACGAAGGTCCACTCGCGCTGCTCGACGCCGCCGCCGAGCAGCGCCCGTCCCGCGAAGACCGCGGCGCGAGGCACGCGGCGCGGCCCGCCGTGCTCGCGCGCGAGTTCGCGCAGGCGCGCCGAGATCTCGGCGCGCTCGAACAGCATCCCCACGGGGCGCAGGCCGGACAGTTCGGACGCCGCGTAGCCGAGCATGCGCTCGGCCCCGGCGTTGAACAGCCGGATGGTGCCGTCGACGTCGGTCGTGATGATCGCGACCTCGGTCGCGGCGTCGAAGACGGCGCGGCGCTCGGCCGCCGCGCGGGCGGCGTCGGCCTGCGCGCGGCGCCGGGCCAGCGAGAGCCCGATTTGGCCTGCGAGCGACTCGGCCAAGTCCAGGATGTCTTGCTCGGGCGCCTGGACGACGGGGCCGAAGACGCAGATCGCGCCGTAGGGCCGCTCCGCGTGGACAAGCGGCACGCACAGCGCCGCGCGCAGGCCCGCGCGCGCTGCGGCCCCGGCGCGGGCGAAGCCC
>JAJZQS010000138.1 GCA_021806745.1 bacterium | reverse complement strand
CCCTCAGCCGGCGGGATGCGGCGATGGCGATGGTGCATGTTCGATTCTCCCCAGGTAGAGCATCACGGCGAAATAGAGAGCGCTTCCCGCGGCCGCGGCCCAAAGGAATTCATAGGTCAGCCCGAGCGCGGCCGCCGCGAGAAGAAGATAGATGAAATCGCGCTGGGCGAGCGCGTTTTCCAGCCGGGCCAAACGGGAGGCCAGAGGACGCCCTTGCGGCTCGTCAGCCACTCCGGCCTCGGGCCCGGTTCCGTCCACGACGCGCCGCGACAGGCGTCGGCGCCAGGCCGTCCAGGCGCAGGCCGCCACGCCCGCGTCCGCCGCGGCGGCCAACGCCAAAGCGCCGCCGCCATGCTCGGCCCGCAGGCCAAGCCCCAGTCCGGCGAACAAGGCAAGGTGCACGAGGTTGTCGCCCCAAAAATCCAAGTCCGCGCCGAGGGGGCTTTGCTGGAAGCGGATCCGGGCCAATTCCCCGTCGCAGCCGTCCAGGACCGAATGCAGCCAGACCGTCAGCGCGCCGAGAACGCTCCAAGCCTTGCCCGGCACCAGGAAAAACGACGAGCCGAGCAAGCCGACGGCGCTGCTCAAGACCGTCATCATGTTCGGAGTGACGGAAGTCTCCAAAAGCCGGCGCGTCACCGATAGCGACAGGTGGCGGTCGAAATGGCGAGCCATGAAGCCGTCTTGCGGCTTGGGCCCGTCGAGCAGAAGCCAGTCGATGGTCTCGTCTCCGTCGATCGGTGATTGAAGGCGGAGGTATGAATCCTCGGGCAGCGGTAGCTTCGTGCGCGCGATGGTGTCTTCGCGGGAGACGACCACCTGCGCCACGCCGAAGCCCGACGCGTCTTCGTAGGAGACGGACTGCGCGCAGCGCGCGCGCGCGACGTGGGCCAGCGTCTCCACGCGCAGGAAATGATCGCCGGACAGTCCCAGATACGGCGGCGCGCAGTCGGTCAGTTCGCCGCCGCCCTCGGGCAGCCAGCGCGCGTCCAGGCCCGGGGGCACGCGCAGGCAGTCCGCCTCCGGCGGTCGGCGCATCGAAATCCAGACGGTCTTGATGCCCGCGCGCGCCGCGGTGAACAGTTGGCGCTCGAGCACGCGCATCCCGCCCGCGCGCTGGAGCATCAGCGGCGGGTGCGCGACCCACAAGATCGCGCGGTCGTAGAGCGCGGGCGAGGATGCCTCAGGCACGCGCGGTCTCCGGGGTCCGATAGGCCTTCGCGATGACTTCGAGGCAGAACGCGGCCTCTTCCAGGTTTCGCCCGCGGCCCTCTCCGCGGCACTCCGCCGCGAAACTCGGCCACATCGCGGCCAGCCAGGCCGGGTGAGCCGAGCCGGCGGAGAGTTTCTCGGGGAAGCGCTGCGTCTGGCGTTCCATGCCCGCGTCGACGATCAACGCGTCGTCGTCGAGTTCGGCGCGGCCGCCGTCGCCTTCGACGAGAACGCGGTTGGCGCGCGCGGCCGCCTTCCAAGTGAGGCGGATCGTCGCGCGCGCGCCGCAGTCCGCGCGCAGCGCCAGTTCGGCCGCGACATCGACGCCGCCTTCGCGTTCGAGCGACGCGCGCTCCAGCCGCGGAGTTGCGCCGAGCAGGCGGCAAGCCAGGTAGAGGTTGTGCCAGCCGTGGTCGACGAGGATGCCGCCTCCCGAGATCGCGGGATTCTTGCGCCAATCATCGGGCAAGGCCGACGCGCAGGGACGCGTGCGCAGCACTTCCAGCTCGACTCGACGAACGCGCCCCAGTCGGCCGGAGCCGGCCAGCGCGATCAGGCGCGCGAGCGCGGGGGCATGCGCCCAGTTGTCGACGGTGTAGAGGCAGCGTCGGGCGTCGTCGGCGGCGGCCCGCAGTTCGCGCCAGGCCTCCGGGTCCAGGGTCAAGGGCTTTTCGCAAAGCACGTGCAGCCCCGCGCGCAGTCCGGCCAGCGCCGCCTCGGCGTGGAATTTCGGCGGCGAGGCGACGATGAGAGCGTCAAGCGCGCGCTCCCGCGCCAGCAGGGCGGCGAGGCTGTCGTGGAGGCGGGCCCGCGGCAAGAGCGCGGCCGCCGCGGCGCGGCGCTGCGGCGACGGGTCGAAAACCGCGGCGACCTCGACGCCCGCTTCGCGCAGGGCGGGCAGGTGCGCGTTTTCAGCGACCGCGCCGAAGCCCGCGACGGCGACGCGGCCGATCAAAGGCCGCGCCTCCGGCGCACGGCCGCCAGCGCCTCGGCCAAGCGTTCCAGGCCGTCGAGCGCCTGAGACTCGGTGATGACCAGCGGCGGGTTGACGCGCAGGCTGGGGTTGTAGGCCATCGTCAGAACGCCGCGCCGCAATCCTTCCTCGAAAATCTCGCGACAGACGGCCTTGTCGAGAGACTTGCCGTCCTTCGGGTGTACGAGGTCGACTCCGATCATCAGCCCGCGGCCGCGAACCGCGCCGATGAGCGGCTCGACGGCCTTCATGCGGTGGAGCTTCTCGAGCATCGCCGCGCCGACCTTGGCGGAGTTCTCCACGAGCCGCTCGCGCAAGATGACCTGCAGGGTCGCGTCGCAGGCGGCCGAGGCCAGCGGGTTGCCGCCGTAGCTCGAAGAGGAGCCCGACGGGTTGGCCCACGGCTTGGCCGAGGCGGTCTCGGTCGAGGCCACGACCCCGGAGACGGGAAACCCCCCGCCGAAGCCCTTGCCGATCGTCATGAGGTCCGGGACCACCCCTTCGTGGTCGCAGCCAAACATCTTGCCGGTGCGGCCAAAGCCCGTGATCATCTCGTCGGAAATGAACAGCGCGCCGATCTCGCGGGCGATCTCGCGCACGCCCTTGAAAAAACCCGCCGGCGGGATCACGTTGCCGTTGGTGCCCTGGACGGGCTCCAGGATGATCGCGGCGACCGCGCCGGTGGTCTCGCGCTTGAGCTTCTCGCGCAGGAACTCCAGGCAGTGCGCGCCGCAGTCGTGCTCGCCCTTGGTCCCGAGCGGGCACTTGCGGCTGTCGGGGTAGGGCGACAGGTGCAGCCCCGGCGCCATCGCGCCGTAGGAGTTCTTGAAGCCGTCGTTGAGCAGTCCCATCACGCCCAGAGTCTTGCCGTGAAAGCCTCCCCAGAAGCCGACCACCTCGAACTTGCCGGTTTTGGACTTGGCCAGGCGCAGCGCGGCCTCCACCGCCTCGGCGCCGGAGCTGTAGAGCTGGCAGCGCGTGAGGCCCTTTGGAGTCACCGTCGACAGCGTCTTGAGGAAGTTCAGCCGGTGCGCGGTGGTGAACGAGCCGACCGCGGTCTTGGCCGCCTGCTCGGCCACGGCCTTGGCCCAATCCGGATGTCCGTAGCCGAGGGAGGCCACGCCGATGCCGGCCACGAGGTCGAGATACTCGTTTCCGTCGGCGTCGTGCAGGGCCGCTCCGCGCCCACCGTCGGCGGCGATCCGCGCGTAGAGCGCGATCGTCTGCAGACCGGGGGCGATGAATTCCTGCTCCTCTTCGAACATCGCCTTTGATTTCGGGCCGGCGCTGTAGACGGGCTCGGCGGCTTGGGTCGGCATGGTCAAATTCCTCCGGGGATGCGGGCCGACGGCCGGGACAGCCGACGGCGCATGAGCCGAGCGATCTGCACGGCGGCTTCCGCGCGCACGCGCGCGAAGCTCGGCCACGAGTTGATGTCGATGACGAAGATGGAGCCGTCGGGCGCGACGATCGCGTCGCCGCCGAAGACCTCGACGCCCACCGCCGCGGCGGCGAGTTCCGCCTGACGGGCGAGCGCGTCGGGGTCGTAGGGCAGGCGTCGCGCGGCGGCGGGGTCGTGGTAGAACCAGGTGAACCACCGTCCGGGGCCGA
Source organism: bacterium (assembly GCA_021806745.1). Lineage (GTDB taxonomy): Bacteria > Elusimicrobiota > Elusimicrobia > UBA1565 > UBA9628 > GWA2-66-18. Next base: position 1,811 of record JAJZQS010000138.1, on the reverse strand, counting down.
CTCCGTAGAATTTGATCAGGTCGCCGTCGACGTGGCGCTGCACGATCATGTCCGCGATCTCGCGGCCCTCGAATTCGCGCCGCACGCGTTCGGCCTCGGCCCAGTCGCGCGCGCGCACGACGTCGAACGCGCAGGTGTTGTGCACGTCGCCGCGCTTGATCCAATATCCTTGAGGGGCGGCGAACTCCGGCGGCCGCGCGTTGGCCGCCGCGGTCGTGCGCCGTACGGCGGACGGCGGGTAGCTCAGCCCCGGAGTTCGGGCGAAGGAGGCCAGCATCCGCGTGCGGTAGCAGCCGAGCACCGCGGAGGGCGCGTTGACCATCGCCGTCCCGCGACGCGCCAGGGCGTCCAAGCGCATCAGCCGCGGATAGGTCTCGCACATCGGCGCGATCAAGTCGAAGTCCGCGGGGTCGGCCGCATCGAAGGCCTCCGGCGTCATCGCCGCGCAGGACACGCCCATCGAGCCCAGGTTTTCCAGGACGGCCTTCAGGATCAGCGCGTCGTCGCTCTCCCGGCCGGGCGAATTTTGCGCCTCGCGAAATATCCCCAGGGCTTTCATGATGTCTTCTAAATCCGATCTCCCGACATGCTTTCGATGCGCGCGCGCTCGATAGGATTCTCCAGCAACGACTCGGCCGAAACGACGTCCTCGGGTCGGTCGACGTCCCAGGTCGCCGACAGACGCGGACCCGCGACGGCCGCGCCGCGCTTGATCAGCGAGCTCCAGTAGTCGCGCAGCCGGGCGTGGGCGCCTGCCGCCGGCAGCAGCCGCGCCTCGGCGCGGGTCATGTAGTAGAGGCCCACGGTGGCCAGTTCGCGCCGGCGCGCCTCGCCGCCGAGCGCGACCACTCGTCCGCGCGCGTCGGCCTCGGCCCAAAGGGGTTTTTCGTCGTCGATCCGCGCGGTCAGCGCCAGCCCGGCGTCGACGCCGCCGGCGCGGCATTCCCGCAGGAAGCGCGCGACGTCGTCGGCGGGGACGATCGCGTCCACCGTCGAGACCAGGAAATCCTCGCGGCGTTCGGCCAGCGCCAGGCAGACCAGACGGAAGCTGTCGAAAGAGGATGCCGTGTCGGCGGTCAGGAAGTCCATGGCCAGCCGGGGGAAGGCCGAGCGCAGGCTGGGCTCCAGGGCGCGACCGCGGGAGTTGGTCAGAATCGTCGCGCTTTCGGCGCCCGCGGCGGCCAGCGCGCCCACGACCCAGTGCGACAGCGGGCGCCCCGCGACGGGAACCAGCGGCTTGATCGTGTTTTTGTAGGCGGCCGCCAGCCGCGAGCCTTCTCCCGCCGCGATCACGCCCGCCGAGAAGCTCATGACGGCGCTCGTTCAAGCGCGGCTTCGAGCGCGGACACCGACGGGATGGTCCAGGTCTGTCCGGCCTCGGGCGCCGGCGCGCGAGCGCAGACCAGCGCGGCGCGCATGCCGGCGGCCGCCGCGCCGCGGACGTCGCGCGGCGCGGAGTCGCCGACCATCACGCAGTCGGACGGCGCGCACTCCACGGCCCGGGCCGCCGCCAGAAAGAGGGCGGGGTCGGGCTTCTGCGCGCCCAGGACCCCGGAGTCGGCGACGGAAACGAAAAGCTCGCGCAGGCCCTCCGCGCGCAGGATGCCGTCGAGGTTCCCGTAGAAGTTGGAGACCACCGCCAGGCGAAACGATCGGCCCAGGCGCTCGAGGGCCGGTCTTAGGAGGACGAAATGGCGGCGGGATTGCGCGCAGAAATCCGCCGCGACGGCCGGCGCGCGGTCGAGAAATCTCGGAGCGGCGGCGGCCAGGGCGTCTTGGACCTGGAGGACGACGGTTTCCTCCAAATTCAA
>JAJZQS010000025.1:3442-31604 GCA_021806745.1 bacterium | reverse complement strand
TTCGGCCATGAACCGGCCCAATGGGCCGATTTTCAGTCGCGCTACGGCCGTGAACTCGATCAAAAGGCCGATTTGCTCAAGGAGATCAAGCGGCTGGAGCGCGAGAAGAAAATCGTGACTCTCGTCTACGGAGCCAAGGACGAACGGCATAACAACGCCGTCGTTCTTCGCGCGCGGCTCGCCGAGCGCGGAGATCGCGGACGCTGATGCCGATGACTGCGGCCGTGATGTTCACGATCTTCCTTCCGCGTCAGAAGGCGCCGTCGCGCAGGGCTTCGGGCTTGAGGATCTTGAGGCGCTTCCAGCGCGCGTCGATGAGGCCGGCCTCGCGCAGGCGCCCCAATGTCCGGATCGCCGTCTCCACGGTGGTTCCCGCCATCTCGGCCACTTCCCCGCGGCCCAGGCGCATCTCCGGGCCGAGAGTGAGCGACAGCATCCAGAGGATGTAGCCGATGCGGCGCTCGGCGGGCTCCTTGACCAGGGAGCGCAGCGCCTGGGAGTGGCGCAGGTGCTCGCCGACCTCGCCGTACACGGCCTGCGAAAACGGCAGATGGCGCCGCAGCAGCTCGGCGAAATCCGCCGAGCGTATGCGATAGGCCTCGCTGTCTTGAAGGCACACCGCGTCCACCGGATACGGACGCTTATCGAGGGCCGGCATCATGCCGAACAGGTGGCCGGGAACGATGATCTCAAGGATCACGGGATCGTCCTTCGGCGACAGCTTCACCGCTTTGACGAGCCCGGAGCGCAGCAGATAGACGGCGTCGGCGGCCGCGCCCTCCGAGAAGATCGTTTCGCCCCGGGAGTGGCGGCGCAAGACGAACGCCCGGGAGACGCGCTCCTCGTCCGAGGGCCCGAGTCCTTTCAGGAAAGGGATTTTGGCGAGGAAGGCGTCCACGGATCGCATGATACCACTTCGTTTCGCGCGGGAAGAATTCTCGCCGGCATGGGAGAGGCGAACTCCGTCAGGAACACTCGGAGTGCCCGCAGTCGTGGCAAGTCGGTCCGGAACAGCCCGATTCAAAGGCGACGCTGCTCGAAAAGCACTTCGGACAATGTTCGTGCGCGTGGACCTCGGGGCCGGTCTCCCGGGCCTCTTGCGGCGCGTCTCCCGGCTGCGCATCCTTCAGCCAGCCTGTTTTTTTGAGGTGGGCGCGCAGGGCAATCGAGATCGCGTGCGCGATCGAGTCCACGCGCGAGGGCCCGAGACCGATCGGACGGTCGCCCTTGACCGAGTTCAGATGTTTGATGAGGTTCATCGGGTCGCCGCCCTCCGAGAGATACTTCGAGATCAGGATGCCGACCAGCGAGGTCAGTCCCGAGATCTCCGTGCCCAGCGGGGGAATGTTGGTGAAAACTTGGATCGGTCCGCGCTCGTCGTAGTTGACGTGGATGTGGAGCGGCCCGTAGCCGGTGCGGATCTGGAAGTACTCGGACGCCAGGCCGAAGGAGGCCGCGGCCTCGCGGCGCTTGGGCTTCGAGGGCTTCGGTGCGAGGTTGAGAACTTGCTGCGCCTTGGAGCCGTCGCGGTAGACGGTGACGCCCTTGCAGCCCAGTTCGTAGGACAGCAGGTACGCGCGCCGGATGTCCTCCACGGTCGCCGCGGCCGGCATGTTGATGGTCTTGGACACGCCGTTGTCGGTATGGCGCTGGAAGGCGGCCTGCATGCGGACATGCGCCTCGTAGGACAAGTCGTGCGCCGTCGGGAACGCGAGGCGGACCTTCTCCGGGATCTCCGTGATTGCGCGGACCGATTTGTGGTTTTCGTCGATGCGGCGCAACAGCGCCTTCTCGCCGAGCCCGAACCAGTCGTGAGCCGCGGCGACCTCCTTGAAGAGCGGGTTCACCTCGAAGAAAACGTCTTTTTCCTCGGGATTGAGGCCCTTCTTCACGGCCTCCAGCGCCTTGGCGTTGTAGCGCGTGTAGGCGATCGCGAAGAACGGCTCGATTCCGCCGCCCTGGATGCCGGCCGCGATGGCGATGGTGCCGGTCGGGGCGATGGTCGTGCGGGCGCAGTGGCGGGGGAAGCGCTCCTCGCCGCGGAAGTGAGCGCCGGCCGGATCGTAGACCGAGTTCTTCCAGTTCGGGAAGACTCCGCGCTCCCTGGCGAGCGCCTCGGACGCGTCCAGCGCCGCCCCGTTGATGAACGACATGACTTTCTCGGCGGCGTCCAGGGCCTGCGGCGAGTCGTAGGCGAGGCCCAGCTTCGACAGCGCCTCCGCCCAGCCCATGACGCCCAGGCCGATGCGGCGGTTGCCCTTGGCCATCGCCTCGATCTCGGGCAGCGGGTAGTTGTTGACGTCGATGACGTCGTCCAGGAAACGCACGGCCGTGGTCACGGCCTCCTTCAGACGCGGGAAGTCGAAGCGTCCGCGCAAGGCGTCGCCCGCGACGAAGTTCGACAGGTTCAGCGAGCCCAGGTTGCAGGGTTCCCAGGGCAGCAGGGGCTGCTCGCCGCACGGATTGGTGCTCTCGATCTCGCCCAGGGCCGGGGTCGGATTCGAGCCGGAGTTGTTGATGCGGTCGAGTACGATGAAGCCCGGGTCGCCGGTCTTCCAGGCGGACTCGCACATCGCGTCGAAGACCTCCTTGGCGCGGGCCTTGCCGGCGACCGCGCCGTTGCGCGGGTTGACGAGGGCGTACTCGGCATCGGCCAGAACCGCCTTCATGAAGGCCGCGTCCACGCCGACGGACACGTTGAAGTTCTCCATGAGGCCGGGCGTCTGTTTCATTTTGATGAAGTCGAAGATTTCCGGGTGGTCGTAGCGCAGGACCGCCATGTTGGCGCCGCGGCGCGTGCCGCCCTGCTTGACGACCTCGGTCATCGTGTCGAACAGGCGCATGAACGACAGCGCGCCCGAGGCGACGCCCTGGGTTTTCATCACCGCGTCGCCGGCCGGCCGCAGGCGGGAAAACGAGAACCCCGTGCCGCCGCCGGACTTCTGGATCAGCGATTGCGCCGACACGGACTTCATGATCGCTTCCATGGAGTCGGGCACGGGCAGCACGTAGCATGCGGACAACTGCTGGAGTTCGCGGCCGGCGTTCATCAGCGTCGGCGAGTTCGGCAGGAAGTCCCAGCGCGACATCAGCGCGAGGAAGCGGTCGGCCCACTCGTCGCGAACGCGGCGCGCTTCGGGATATTTGTGGCAGGCGCGTTCAAGGTTGGCGATGAGGCGGTTGAAGTTGTTCTGCCGCGTCTCGTAGTCCTGCGCGGCATGGTACAGGAACATCCTCGAAGCCGCGGCGGTTCCGGCGCCCGGCACGACGGCGGCCCGGTGCTCCACGCCCTCGAACACGCCCCACTTTTGGGCTTCGGGCGCGACCAGGATTTCGGCGAGAGCGATGTTGCGCGCGACGCCGTCGAGCCAGGCATCCACGGACGGGGCGTCTCTCAAGTACTTGTCCTTGATCACCTTCAATTGGTTTTCATTGACGCGGACTTTTTCGCGAATCGGGGAACTTTTGGTCACGGGATTCTCCTTGTTTTCAATTCAGCCCCGCGCGCCAAGACGGGTCCGTCCTTCAGACTCATGATCGGCTCTCCTGCAATTGCGGGATATGGGCGCACAGCGGGTCCTCCGCCAGCATGTCCCCCGTCGCGGCGTAGGCGCGGGCGCGGGAGCCCCCGCAAAGCGCCTTGAACTCGCACGCGCCGCAGCGGCCCTTCAATCGAGACGGGTCGCGCAGGGAGCGAAAGATCGGCGAGTCGCGGTAGATCGAGCCGAAGGGTTGCTCGCGCACGTTCCCGGCGCTCGCCGGCAGAAATCCGCTGGGAAACACGTCGCCGCGGTGCGAGATGAAGGCGAAGCCTTTTCCGTCGTTGATGCCGCTGCCCGATCTCCTGCCGGCGCGCTCCGCGACGATGCGCCGGTAATGCAGACCTTCCGTGGTCTTGATCGCGAACGGCGCTCGGCGGGACAGATCGTAGAGCCGGTTGAGGACGTCCTCGCACTCGGCGGCCGAGATCATCAGCCCGGCGCCGGCGCGCCCCGTCGGGACCAGGAAGAACACGCTCCACAAGACCACGCCGAGCGCCCCCACCGATTCGGCCATGGCTTCCAGATCGCGGAAGTTGAGAGCGCAGATCGTCGTGCCGACCTGGAGGGGAAGGCCGATCTCGCGCGCGTCGCGCGCGATTTCGAGCGTGCGCCGGTAGGAGCCGGCCACGCGCCGGAAGGCGTCGTGATTCTTTTCCAGATGGCTGTCGAGGCTGACGGCCACCCGGTGAAGCCCGGCCGCCTTGAGCGCGAGGAGAGCCGGCCGCGTCGCCTTGGCGGTCGCGCTCGGGCTCAGCGCCACGTGAAGGCCGCGCGAGACGCCGCGGTGCACGAACGCCTCCAGGTCCGGCCGCTCCATCGGGTCTCCTCCGGTCAGCACCAGCAGCGGCGCCCCGGAGTCGGCCACCTGATCGACGAGCCCCAGCCCCTCCTCGGTCGAAAGCTCCCGCGGGTCCCGCCGCGGCCGGGCCTCGGCGCGGCAATGGACGCAGGCGAGACCGCAGGCCTGTGTGACTTCCCAGATGACGACCGCCGGCTTGGCGTTGAAGTCCATCTCGACTTCTTCGGGCGAACGGCGCGCCCTCAGTGACCGTGCCCGCCGCAGCCGCAGCCGCCGGCGCGCTCGGGCCTTTTGCGGAAGTAAACCATCCAATCGTCTTCGGCCAAGCGCTCCGTCCAGGACTCGAAGCCTTTGTTTCCCAGAAGCTGGTACAGCGGGCGCGGCTCGAAGATCGCGCGCAAGGCGAACGCGCCTCCGGGCTGGACCTGCGCGGCGGCGGACATGATCGCCGGGAAGGGTTCGCGCCCCGCCCGGAGGTCTTCGCGCACATCGACGACCTTCGCCGAATCCCTCTGGGCCCAGGCCGGGCGCGGCGCGTTCGCGGCGGAGCGCGGCTGCGCGTTCGCGGGCGAGGCGACGCGTTTGATCAGGACGGACCACTGCTCCGGCCCCTTCTCGACCGGCGTCCACTCGAACTCGCCCGCGCGTTCGGCGCTGAACTCGTAGAACAAAGGCTTCGGGTCGTGATCGTTGACGAGCTTGAGCGCGTTTCCGACGGGGAGCTCCTCCCAAGCCTTGAATATCTTCGGGTGCCTCTCGCGCGGCGGGATCGACCTCACGTCCACTAGAACCTGCTGCTCCATGACTTCCTCCCCGCGGCGTACGCCGCTGGCCAGAGATTAGCAGGGAACGCGCCGGTCAAACATGCGCCGGCGCAGGATTTCCCGAATCGCCGCGTCCGCCCCGCTCCCGAGCCGGGAGCGGGGCGCCGAACCGACGCTAGGCCGCGACCGCGGTCTTCAGGCGTGCGCGCAGGGCTTCCAACTGGCGGCGCAGCTCCACGGGCAGCCGCGCGCCGAAAGTCTCGAAGAAGGCCTCCACGCCCTCGAGCTCGCCCGACCACTCCTCGGGCTTGACGGCCAAGAGCTCGTCGAGCGCGCCGGCGGGAAGCTTCAGGCCGGAGAGGTCCAAGGCGTCGGCCGTCGGCACGAAGCCGATCGGAGTTTTTTGCGCCTTGCCCTCGCCGCGCGCGCGCGCCAGAACCCACTCCAACACGCGCAGGTTCTCGCCGTAGCCGGGCCACAGGAACTTCCCGTTCTTGTCCTTGCGGAACCAATTGACGTGGAAGATTTTCGGCGGCTTGGGGATTTTCGCGCCCATCGCCAGCCAATGGCCGAAGTAGTCGCCCATGTTGTAGCCGCAGAAGGGCAGCATCGCCATGGGGTCGCGGCGTACCTCGCCGACCTTGCCCACGGCGGCGGCGGTGCGCTCGGAGGCCACGGTGGCGCCCACGTAGACGCCGTGCGCCCAATCCAAGGACTCGAACACCAGGGGCGCCAAGCGCTCGCGGCGTCCGCCGAAGATGATCGCGGAGATGGGCACGCCCTTTGGGTCTTCCCAGTTCTTGGCGATGGACGGGCACTGGCCGGCGGGAGAAGTGAAGCGGCTGTTCGGGTGCGCGCCGAGCAGGGGCTTGCCGTCCTTGTCCTTGAAGTCCGGCTTCCAGGGCTTGCCTTCCCAGTTGGTGCCGGAGGCCGGCGGCGCGCCTTCGCCGTCTTCCCACCACACGCTCAGGTCGTCGCCGAGCAGCACGTTGGTGAAGATCGTGTTGCGCTTGAGCGTGGCGATCGCGTTGGGGTTGGTCTTGGAGTTGGTGCCCGGCGCCACGCCGAAAAAGCCCGCCTCCGGGTTGCAGGCCCACAGGCGGCCGTCGGGGCCCACGCGCAGCCAGGCGATGTCGTCGCCCAGGGTCCAGATCTTGTAGCCCTTGGCCTTGAGGCCCTCGGGCGGGATCAGCATGGCCAGGTTGGTCTTGCCGCAGGCCGAGGGGAAGGCGGCGGTGACGTATTCGATCTTGCCGTCCGGGTGCTCCACGCCCAAAATGAGCATGTGCTCGGCCAGCCACCCTTCCTTGCGCGCCTGATAAGACGCGATGCGCAAAGCCAGGCACTTCTTGCCCAGCAACGCGTTGCCGCCGTAGGCGGAGCCCACCGACCAGATGGTGTTGTCTTGCGGAAAGTGCAGGATCATGCGCTTGTTGACATCCAGGTCGGCCTTCGAGTGCAGGCACTTGACGAACTCTCCGTCCGTGCCCAGTTGATCGAGGACCTTCTGGCCGATGCGCGTCATGATGCGCATGTTGAGCACCACGTAGATCGAGTCGGTCAGTTCCACGCCGATCTTGGAGAACGGCGAGCCCACCGGGCCCATCGAGAACGGCACCACATAGAGCGTGTGGCCCTTCATCGAGCCCTTGAGCACCTCGCGCGCCTTCGCGTAGGCTTCCTGCGGCGCCATCCAGTTGTTGGTGGGCCCCACGTCTTCCTTCTTGTCGGTGCAGATGTAGGTCAGGTGCTCGGTGCGGGCCACGTCGTTGGAGTTCGAGCGGCTGTAGAAGCAGCCGGGAAACTTCTCGGAGTCCAGCGGGATCAATTGGCCGCGCGCCACGCCGCGCCGCTCCAGCCGGCGCTTCTCTTCCTCGGATCCGTCCACCCACACCACCGCGTCCGGCGTGCAGACGGAGGCGACTTCATCCACCCAGGCTTTCAGCTTTTCGTGTTTGCAGTTGACCATGGCCCATTCTAGCACCGGGCCCGCGCGGCCGTGTTGATCTGGATCAAGCCGCGGGCGAGGATTTCACCGCGCCCAAAACGAAGAACGCCGCCAGCAGAACCGCCAGCCACAACGCCAAAAAGAGCAGGCCCGTCCCCAAGGCCCAGAGAAGTCCCGCGCGGCGCCCGCCGCGCTCCAGGTGGCGGCGCAGCGGCGCGCCCTGGAGCTTGGCGGCGGCCAGATACGCGGCGAGCGACGAGACCGCGGGCAAAGGCGCGTGCGGAAACGAATCCGGCAGCGCGGCGCCGAGGGCGAACAGGCCCAGGGTCGCCAGCGCGCCGGCGATCAGCCACGGCCGGAAGCGCTCGGGCCGGCCGAAGGCGCGCTCGTTGCGCGCCAGCAAGACGCCCGCCGCGATGGGTCCGCCCAGGGCGCAGGCCAGCAGGGCCGACCAAGGTCCGTGCACGGCGGGCGCGTCCGGCGTCAGCGCAGGCTCGTCGTCAGGCACACGGGGGAGCCGTCGGGCAAGGTCACGCGCAGGCCGCCCGGCGCGGGCAGCCCGCCCACGCAGGGCGCGCGGTCGAAAGTCCATTGCACGCTGCCCGACGGGGTGAATCCCAGGAGCGCGGGGTCGAGCATCTTGTCGACGATGGTGCCGCGCGCGCGCAGGCGGGGCAAGTCGCGCGCGACGAACCAGTCCCAAACCCCCGAGCGCGGATACGACGAGCGCTCGTAGCGCCGCGCGTTGACCACGCCGCGGCCGTCGAGCCACTGAAGCCAGTTCCGGCCGTCGGCCGACAGCGGGCGCTCGCCGGGATCGGCGGGAGTGCCGACGAGTTCCTGGGTGTGGTAGAGGATCGCCACCGCCGCGCCGGTGCGCGCGTCCAGCAGGAGGTGGCCGTGGTCGAAGTCGTTTTCGTCGCCCAGGCGGCGGAAGCGCACCCCGTAGCCCGTGTCGACGAAGCTCTGGAGCAGTCCTTGCAGGCGCTCCGGGCTCGGCGCGGCGGCAAGCGCCGGGGCGTAGGCGGAAAACGGCACGGGCGGGCGTGTGGGCCGGGCGACGGCCAGAAAGCTCGTGAAGGCGAGAAAGCTCAGCATCGCGTGCGGGCATTTTACCGGCTGCGGCTTCGGGATTCAAGCACGAAATTGTGAACAGACGGCGAAAAGTGCCCCCCTGTCGCGGGGCGGGAAGAGGAGCTATACTATGGGCGTCGGAAGGGAGGATGCCATGAACCTCTCAAAAATCGTTCGCGTCGCCGTCCTGGCGGCGTTGTCGTCGTCTTTGACGGCGTGCGTGGAGTCTCTCGACGCCCGCCGCGGGCCCGGAGTCTCGCCGGCCGAGCGCCTGGCTTTCGCCCGAGACGTGACCGGCGAGTGGTCGGACGCGTCCCGCCTGGTCGCGGGCCGCCTGCTCGAGGAATATGGAGCGCCCGACGAGGTCTCGCGCGATCGGCTGATCTGGCGCGGCAACGCGCCTTGGCGGAGGACCGTGGTCACGAACATCCAGCCGCCGCTGGTCAGCGACGACCGCGAACTCGGCGTGCTGTCCCAGACCGTGCGCGTGAGCCTTTCGCCTTCCCAGGCGGCGGCGGTCGAGGCCATCGACGGCGCGGTGGTCTACGATCCGCGCGGCGGGGAATTGACCGCGCGAGGGGATCGCGAGGAAGTCGACATCCTGCGCCTGAACCTGGCCGTGGACGTGGCCGAAAGCCGCCTGAGCGTCGACGAGGCGCGGCGCGCGTTCGCGCGCGATTTGCTGCTGGAGGCCTCGGGCAAGACCGTCGAGGACATGCGCACGCTGCGCGTGGCGGGAGGGCCTTAGGAGGCCTTGAGGCGGCGCCGCACCAGCGCCGCCCGCAGGGCGTCGCGGTCGAGCGGCGTGAGTTCCTTTTGCGCGAGCAAGTCCAGGTGCGCGGGCTGTGTGCTCAGCGTCAGTTCGTTGACGAGCGCCAAGTCCGCGGGCAGTTTCCAGCCCAGCGCCAGTCCCAGGCGCAGCCGCGACAGGTGCTGCTGGGCTTCCTCGAAGCCGACAAGGCGGGCCGAGCACAGCAGCCCCAGCGAGCGGTGGATTTCGTCTTCGAGCTTCACGCGCGCGGCTCCGGTCGACAGCGCGGCGCGCGCCTCCTTCTCGCGCGCGACGATCGCGGCCGCGGAACGCTCGAGCGCCGCCAGGATTTCCGCCTCGGTACGGCCAAAGCCCGTGGCGTTGGAGATCTGGAAGAAGTCGCCGACCACGCGCGTGCCCTCGCCGTAGAGCCCGCGCGCGATCAGCCCCGCGCGCGTGAGCCCCTCGATCAGGCGCGCGACCGCGCCGGTCATCGTCAGCGCGGGCAGGTGCATCAGGCACGAGGCGCGCAGGCCCGTGCCGAGGTTGGTGGGGCAGGCGGTTAAAAATCCCAGATCGTCGCGGAAGGCGAAATCCAGCGCCGCCGAAAGCCCGTCGTCGAGGCGGTCCACGGCGGCGTGGGCCTCGCGCAGGCGCAGTCCGGATTGGAGGGCGGCCAGGCGCAGGTGGTCTTCCTCGTTGACCATCGCCGTCAAGTTTTCGCGCTCGCCGACCACCAGCCCCCGGTGCGCGGGCTTGGCCGCGAGCGCGGGGCTGGCCAGGTGGCGCTCCACGAGAAACGCCCGGTCGGCGTCGTCGAGATCGGCGAGCTTGAAGAACGCCGCGTCCTTGAGCCCCGCCGTCTTGGCCGCGGAAAAGACGGCGTCAAGCGAGCGCTTGAGGCCTGCCGGCCCCAGGTGCGACGGGAAGGGCAGGCGCAGGTTGCGCGCCAGGCGCACGCGCGTCGACAGCACCACCGCGTGCTCGGGGCCCTCTGCCTCGGCCCAGCCGGCGCGAAAGCGCAGCATCGTCTGCAGCTGCATTTCAGCGCCTGCCCGGCGTCTTGCCGCGGTGACGGTAGGCGCCGGCGTGCACGCGCGGCAGCAGGCCCTGCACCTGCGGCAGGAAGTGCTCGTAGCAGCGCGGACAGCCGAAGCGGCCGGTCTCGCGGAACTCCGCGAACGAGGTGCGGCAGTCCGGACAGCGGCCGTGGTGCGCGCGCTCGCGCGGGCTCAGCGCGCCGAGAGCGGCCGCCAGGCCGTCGAGCGCGCCCGCGGGCGCGATCTCTCCGGCGCACGACGCGCACAGCGCCAGCTTCTTGACCTGGTTGTTCACCACGGTCAGCACGAGCGCCGCCGCCTCCCTTTGGCCGCAGTTCTGGCACACCATCGGTGCGATTATACGAATGCTATGATGCCCGGCGCATGGACATCCCCGGCCTGGACGCCGCGCTCGGCACGATCTGGTGCGTGGGACGCAACTACGCCGACCACGCCAAGGAGCTCGGCCACGAGCCGCCGTCCGAGCCGCTGATCTTCGTCAAACCGGCCTGCGCGGCCATGCTCTCCGGCGGGACCTTGCGTCTGCCCGCCGATTCCAGGCGCGTCGACCACGAGGCGGAACTGGTGGTCGCGCGCGCGCGCGACGGCTCGCTGCGCATGGCCGTGGGCGTGGATTTCACCGCGCGCGACCTGCAGGCGGCGGCCAAGAAGAGAGGCGATCCATGGACGGACGCCAAGGGCCGCCCCGGATTCGCGGCGCTGGGCAATTTCGTGCCGCTGAGGCTGCCGACGCGCGTGCGCCTGTCGGTCAACGGCGCGGCACGCCAGGACGCGTCCACGGCGGACATGATCTTCGCCGTCGAGCGCCTGCTGGCGCACTTGGACTCGCGCTTCGGCCTGAGGCCGGGGGACGTGGTCTACACCGGTACGCCCGCGGGGGTGGCGCCGGTGGCCGCGGGAGACCGGGTTTCGGCCCTGCTCGGCGAGGGCGAAAGCCGGCTGTCGATTCTCGTCGCCTGAGGGGCCAAAGACCCGCCGCCGTTGGGACTTTGGCCCCGCGCCCCGCTCGCGTCCGTCCGGTTACACTGGGGCGATGAAGGTTCGCGCTCTCGCGGCCGCCCTGCTGTGCGCGGCCGCCGTCCGCGCCCCCGCCCAGTGGGAAGTGCGCGCGCCGCTGGAGGCGCCGGCGGCCCTGCCACCGGCATCGGCGGCCGCTCCCCTCGGCGCGTCGGCGCTCGTTGCGGCCGCGGCCTTGCCGGAGGCCGCCGTGCCGCTGGCGGCGGCGCTTGCGCCGGCCGCGGCGCCGGCGTCGGCGCCGGAAGACGGCGCGACGCGGCTCTACTTGATGTCCCAGCCCCTTCATTCGACGGCGCAGTTGGGGCCGGTCGCGCGCGCGGCGCACGCGGCGGGCTCCATCGCCTGGGAGGCGCTCAAAGCCTGGGGCGGCTGGCATGCCACGGGCACGCCGATGGGTGCGGCCGCGGTGATGCTCGTCGAGCTTCCGGTCTCGCCGGCGATGTTGACCGGGCGCACCTTGCTGGACTTGAACGCGCGCTACTGGCTCAAGCGCCGAGCGGCGGTGGGCGCGTTGGCGCGCTCGCCCGGCGTTGCGCGCGTGCGCGTGCTGACCGCGGGCCACACGGAGTTTTGGGGGCCGATGGCGGTGCGCAAGGAGAACTCGGGGCTTTTGTTCGTCGAGTCCTCTCGGCCGCCGCTGTCGGGGCCGTTCGGAGAACCCATCCCCATCGCGGATCCCGCGCGCCAGCGGGTGCGGCTGACCCTTTCCGGGTCGCAGGGCTCTTCGCCGACGGTTTGGACGACGACGCTCGATCGCCTGCTCGATCGCGCCCCGATACCGCCCGAGATCTCGGCGGCCTGGCGCGAATCGGTGCGCGAACTCGGCCGCGGCCGCGCGGCGGCCGCGCGCCTGCTCGACGCGGCCAAGGCGCCGTCCTTGCGCATCGAGGCGGCTCTCGTGGGAGGAGCCTCGGGCGACGCGAATCTCGGCGCCATCGCCGAGGGCCCGGCGGCGCGCGCGCTGATCGGTCTGGGACGGCTCGACCGAGTACGGGCGTTTCTGGGCTTGTCCCGGCGTTCGCGTGCGATTCCCGTGTCCGACACGCGTGTGGAGCGTCCGGGCGCGGCGCGCGGGCCGTTCTGGGCGCGCGCGTGGGAGCGTTTGACGGGACGGCTGATCTCGCCGCCGCGCTGACGCGGCGCGCTCAGGCTCGGCGGGCGAGTCCGCGCGCCGCGGCGCGCTCAAGCGCCCGCGACAGCGCTTCGAGCGTGCACGGCTTTTCGAGCAGTTGGTCGTAGCCGGGGATGAACGAGGGCACGAGTTTGACGACCTCGGAGTCGGGCAGCGACAGACCGGTGAGGATGATCAGCGGAGGGCGGTCGCCGCGCACGCCGGCCTCGACGCGACTGAGAAGGACTCGAAGTTCATCGTCGTAGTTTCGCAAGTTGACGGCCACGACGGCGTCGGGTTCCAGGCGCGTCGTTCCGGCGGCGGCGCCGCGAACGCTGGCGGCGACCACGGCCTGCACGCCGACGGCCTCCAGCAGCAGGCGCGCCAGCTCGATTTGCACCGGGTCTTGACCGATGACGAGGGCGCTGCGCGCCGCCGCGCGCCGCTGCGCGGCGTCTTCCGTTCGTCGGGCGCAGCAACCGCTCTCCATGCCCACAGGATAGCCCCGGGACCCGTCGGACTCAAGTAAATTGTCGGTAAATCAGTTTCCGCAAGAGGACGCGCCCGCCGGGAACTGCGCGCGATACCAGGACTGAACCGCGGCCGCGTCGGAGTCGACGCGCGCGGGATCGTCGACGCCGAGGACCACGCCGTCGATGAAGCGCGCGTATTGCGCGGCCAACGCGTCGTCGATGGTGGCGCCGTTCGTGTAATCGGGAGCCCAGTCGTCAAGATAGATCACGTCGTAGCCGGGCATGTAGACGGTGCGCACGCTCGGCGGCACGGGCTTTCCGGGAAACTCGGCCTTGTAGGCGGCCTGGTAGCGCGACAAATCCACGTCCACGGCGTAGAGCACGTCGGGATAGAGCACGTCGGCCGAAGGGTTCGCGCCAAGGCGACCGGCGACCGCGTCGTAGATGCAGTTCTGAGGGCTTGACGGCTTGACGCGCAGGCCGAGCGCGTGGTCGACGCCGGCGATGGGGTTTTTCTCCCAGCCGAGCTGGCGCAGCTTTTCTTCGTGCTGTTGGGCCTGGGCCTGCGCGGCCAAGGCCTGGCCCTCCTCGGGGGTGATGCCGAAAAAATCGTCGGCGCGCGCGGCGCACGACAGCGACAGCAAGACGGCGGCGAGAGCGAGTTTCATGTCCCTGAGGATATCCCATTCGGGCGAGCCGCGCCTGGGCCGTTGCGCCCCGCCCGCGTCTGGGTCTTTGGTCCGGCGCGGTTTGACGGGCGCGGGGCGAGGAAAATATGTTTCATTGTCTCAAGCTGGGGGCCGGGGGGCCTTAAGGAGAACGACATGGCGACCATCGCAGACGACTCGGCGCAGAAGACGGCGGCGGGCGAGAAGGCGGTCTTGCGCTACAACGGCAAGGAATATGAATTTCCGATCGTCGTCGGCTCGGAAAACGAACGGGCCGTCGACATCACCGAATTGCGCGCCAAGACCGGCCTGGTCACGCTCGACAACGGCTACTTGAACACCGGCGCGTGCACGAGCGCGATCACCTTCCTCGACGGCGAGAAGGGCATCCTGCGCTACCGCGGCATCCCGATCGAGCAGTTGGCCGAGCAGTCGACCTTCGTCGAGACGAGCTACCTTCTGATCTACGGCCGCCTGCCCAACAAGAAGGAATTGGAAGCCTTCACCACCAACCTCACGCGCCACACGCTCATCCATGAGGACATGAAGCGCTTCTACGACGGATTCCCCCGCGACGCGCACCCGATGGCGATGCTCTCCTCGGCGGTGAGCACGCTGTCGACCTTCTACCAGAAGTCCGAGTCCGGCGGCGCGGGGCTTGACTTGTCGATTTGGCGGCTTCTGGCCAAGCTGCCGACCATCGCGGCGTTCTCCTACAAGAAATCGATCGGGCAGCCCTTCGTCTACCCGGACAACGGCCTGGACTACTGCTCGAACTTCCTGCACATGATGTATGCGGTGCCCGCCGAGAAGTACTCGGTCGACCCCGACATCGCGCGCGCGCTGGACCTGCTCTTGATCCTGCACGCCGACCACGAGCAGAACTGCTCGGCGTCCACGGTGCGCCTGGTGGGCTCCAGCCGCGCCAGCCTCTACGCGTCGGTGTCGGCCGGCATCTCCGCGCTGTGGGGTCCGCTGCACGGCGGCGCCAACCAGGAAGTCGTCGAGATGCTCGAGGCCATCCACAAGAGCGGCATCAGCACCAAGGACTACGTCGAGAAGGTCAAGAAGCGCGAGGGCGGCGCGCGGCTGATGGGCTTCGGGCACCGCGTCTACAAGAACTTCGATCCGCGCGCGCGCATCATCAAGCGCGCCTGCGACAGCATCCTCAACAAGCTCGGCGTCGACGATCCGCTTCTGGAGATCGCCAAGCGTCTGGAGGAGACCGCGCTCAAAGACGAGTTCTTCATCTCGCGCAAGCTCTACCCGAACGTGGACTTCTATTCCGGCATCATCTACCGCGCCATCGGCATCCCGGTCAACATGTTCACCGTGATGTTCGCGCTCGGCCGGCTGCCGGGCTGGATCGCCCACTGGAAGGAGATGAACGAGGGCGCCAACTTCAAGATCGGCCGCCCGCGCCAGATCTACATCGGTCAGCGCGAAACCAAGTATGTCCCGCTGGGCAAGCGCGGCGCGAAGTAGGACTTAAGCGCGCGTACGCACGAGGGCCCCGCCGCGAGGCGGGGCCCTTTCGTCGTCCGGCGTCGGCAGTCGCGCGGCATGCTCTTAGGCCAACTCGACGCCCGCCGGACAGTGGTCGGAGCCCATGACCTCGGGTTCGAGCCACGCTTTCTTCAGTCGCGGGCGCAGGTTCTCGGAGATGAAGAAGTAGTCGATGCGCCAGCCCACGTTGCGCTCCCGCGCGCGCGACTGCTGGTCCCACCAGCTGTAGTGGCCGGGGCCTTTCTCGAACTCGCGGAAGGTGTCGATGAAGCCCGCGGCCAGAAGCCGGTCGATCCACGCGCACTCCTGGGGCAGGAAGCCGGAGACGCCGCGGTTTTCCTTGGGGCGCGCAAGGTCTATGTCCTTGTGCGCGGTGTTGACGTCGCCGCAGATGACGATCTTGTCGTCGCCGCGCCGACGGTAGCGGGGGATCACCTCGCCGAGGAACGCCTCGTAGAAGTCCATTTTGAACTTCAGTCGGCCGTCGTCGCGCTTGCCGTTGGGGAAGTAGATGTTGAACAGCGTGAGGTCGCCGTGCTTGGTGGCGAGCACGCGTCCTTCGTTGTCGAACTCCTTGATGCCGAAGCCGCGCTCCACCCTGGCCGGCGCGGATTTGGAGAAGGTGGCCACGCCCGAGTAGCCCTTCTTTTCGCCCCAGTGCCACTCGCCGTGCTGGCCGAACGGGTTGAGGATGTCGGGCGTCAGTTGGTCTGGCTGGGCCTTGGTCTCCTGAAGGCAGACCACGTCGGCCTTTTCCTTCTTGAACCAGTCGCCGAAGCCTTTTTTCCAGGCCGCGCGCACGCCGTTGACGTTCCAACTGAGGAGTTTCATCGCGCGTCCATCCTAGCAAAGACGCGGGCCTTGACCGATTCGCCGCCGGGCCCCTATACTTCGGCCGATGTCCGAAACGCCACGGGATTTGGAGGCGCGGCTTGAGTCTCTCGCGCGGGAGGTGGCCACCCTGCGCGGTGAAGTCGACGCGCTCAAGGCGTCGGGCGCTGCGCGGCCCGCGCCCGCTCCGCCCCAGGTCGTTTCCGTCGCGGCCAAGCCCGCCGCGGCCGCGCCGGCGGTTCCCAAGCGCCGCTGGAAGTTCGACGAAAAATTCGTCGGCGAGACCTTGACGCAGTATGCGGGCATGGGCGTGCTGGCGCTGGGCGTGCTCTTCTTCCTTTTGTGGACGGCCGCCTACGCGGGGCCTCAGGCGCGCGTGGCCATCGCGGCCGGCGTCGGTGCGGCGCTGGCGGCGCTCGGGGTGCGCGCCTCCAAGCGTCCGCCCTACGACCGCCTGGCGGGGACTTTGATCGGCGGCGGCTGGACCGTCCTGTATTTGACCGTCTACGCGTCTTATCATGTTTCAGCGACGAAGGTCCTCTCTTCGGCCACCACGGAGCTGGGACTTCTGCTGGCCGTCGCCGCCGGCATGGTCGCGCACGCGGTCTCGCGCAAGTCGCGCCCCCTGCGCCTGTACGCGGTGGCCCTGACCTACGCGGTGATGTTCCTGTGCGGCCGAGACTCGGCCGACTTCGATTTTTTCATGATTTTGTTCGCCGCCTCCGCGGCCGTGGCCGTGGAGACGGGAGAGGCCGACGTGCTGGTGGTCTCTCTGGTCGGCTACTATGTCGATTACGCCCCCGCGTTTGTGCACGCGCTGTCGCTTCCCGCGTCCGCGCGCACCGCGGCGGGGCTGGCCCTGCCGCTGGGACAAATCGCCGGGCCCTACGCGCTGACCGCGGCCTTGCCGCTTTTGCCCAAGGCCCGCGCGATGTTCGCGCGCCGCGAGGGCGAGAAGTGCCCCTGCGGCGAGGTCGCGCTGTGCCTGAACGCGGGGTTGTTTTTCATCGTCGGGGCGGCGCTGACTCGGCGGTGGTTCGGTTCGTGGACGCTCGAGCGCGCGGCGCCGCTGTCGGCGCTGCTGGCCGCGGGCGCGGCCGTTCAGGCGTGGCGCTTGTCGCGGCGCTCCGCGGCGGCGGGCCTGGGCGGCGTGCTGGCTCTGGTCCTGCTGGCGGCGGCGGCCATGGCGTTGCCCGACCCGATGTGGCGCCTGACGGCGTGGATCGCGCTGGCGTGCTCGTGGACTTGGCTGGGCCTTCAGGCCGACCAGGCGGCGTGGCGCGTGGCGGGCTTGGCCGCGGCGCTGTTGACCTTCGCGATCTACGCGTACGCGGTCCACGGCGGACCTGCGCCGAGGCGCGAGGCGGCGTTGGCGATGATCGCTTTCGCCGCGCCGGCGTATTTGTTCTCCCGATTCTACCGCCTGTCGTTGAGAGAGCCGATGGAATGGGAAAAGGAGGCCAAGTCCCTGTGGCTGCACATCGGCACCACGGCGCTGGCCTGCGGGTTGTGGGGCTTTCTCGACGCGGGGCCGTTTCTGGCCGTGCTGGCGGCCGGGGCGATCGTCGCCGAGCACGCGGCGGTCCGCTTCGAGCGCGAGGATTTGTGGGCGCAGGCGTCCGTGCTGCAATGGGGGATGTGCGCGTACTCGCCGTTGGTCGACTACGGCTCGGGCGCGCGCGTGCTGGGATTGGCGCCGCGTCTGTGGACCACGGGCCTTCTGGCCGCGTCGGCCTATTACCTGTATTTCGACGGTCCGGCGACCGCGGCGCTGGCCGGTCGCTGGACGCGCTGGACGCTGGCGCAGTCGCGCCGGGCGCTGTCGTGGCTGGCCCTCGGCGCGGTCGCCTTCGCCGTCTACCAGGAATTCGGCGCGCGCTTGCGCTTGCCCGTCTGGGCGCTGGGCGCAGCGGCGCTGTTGGTCTTGGGACGGCTGCGCGGCGACGAGGATTTGCGCAAGCAGGGCGTGGCTTTGAGCCTCATCGCGGCGTTGGAGGCGGTGGCCACCTATTTGCTCGGTCCCGGCGTTTTGATCGGACCCTCTTCCGGATCGGCCACGGCGTTCTATTGGCTCGCGTGCGCGGGACTGCTCACGGGCCTGTCGGCGGTCAAAAACGGGCGCGCGGGCGAACCGAACTCGTTCGACGCGGGAGCGGCCCGTCTGTTGGGCGCGCTGCCGATGTTTTTAGGCGCGTGCTTTTTCGCCAAGGAACTCGACCGCACGGCGATGACGCTGGCCTGGACCGGGCTTGGCCTGGCGGGCCTGCTGGGCGGGCTGGGGCTGGATTGGGCGGAACTGCGCCATCCGGCGCTGGGCCTGCTGGGGCTGTGCGTGGTCAAGGCGCTGGTCTTCGACACCGCGGGCCTGGCCTTGCCCTACCGCGTGGCCAGCTTCGTGACGCTCGGCGTGGTCTTGCTGGCCGCTTCGAGCCTGTATGCGCGCCGCGGCGCGCGCTCCGCCTCCAATGAAAAAAATCCTGCCGCCGCTCCTCGTTAGCGCCGCGCTGGCCTGCGCGGTCCTGCTTTCGCGCTCGGCGGGCCCCAGCCGCGAGAGCTTGATGCCGATGTCTCGCGCCGTCGCCGACCATGAAAAGGCCGTCGACCGCGCGGCGGCCGTCGCTTTTCCGGTCTCGGCCGATGAGGAACGGCGCGTGGGGGCCGCGATGGACGCCCAGGCCCGCGCGCTCTATCCCGCGCCGACCGGTGCCGACGCGCTGGCGCGCGCAAGCCGCTGGCGGGCGCTGGGCGAGCAGGCTCAGGCCTCGCCGCTGGTGACGCGCTTTCGCGGGCGCTACGAGTTTCGCAGCGCGCGATCCTCCCAGATCAACGCGTTCGCCCTTCCCGGCGGCTACGTCTACGCGTTCGATCCCCTCATCAAACGGCTCGACGGCGACGACGACGCGCTGTTTTTCGTCGTCGCCCACGAGATCGGTCACGTGGAGCTCGGCCATTGCGCCGACGCCTTCCGCCTGCGTCCGGACGGAAAGAACCCGTTACGCGACCTGGCCGGCGGCGTTTTGTCGATCGCGCGCGTGCTGCCGGCGATGCAGTTCAGCTCCAACCAGGAGCTGGAGGCCGACGCGTACGCGGTGCGCCTGATGCGCTCGCTGGGGCGCGACCCGAAGGCCGCGCTGCGCGCCTACGACAAGCTCGCGATGGGCGCAGGCGAGGACAAGAGCACCAAGCGCGATCCGGGACGGCTCCTCGGCGAGGCCGTCGGCGGTTTTTTCCGCACCCATCCCGGCGGCTGGGAGCGGCGGGCCGCCCTGGAGCGGGACGCGGCCGCCGCGTCCGGACGATAGTAGGGGCCGCGGGCCGCGGGCCTGGCGCCGCCGGGATTCGAGGGGTATACTTCGGGGACGATTAATCCGCGGCGCTGACGTCCTCTAATCGCCTTCTCGACTGCCGCGGATCGGGCTATCGCGCGCCTGGCCGAAGACCCCGCGCGGTCGGAGGCCCGCCCGATGCCGTTGAAAATCCTGATCGTCGACGACGACGAGTGCGTGCGCCGGGCCGTGCGCTGCGTGCTGGAAGGCCTCGGGGAAGTGCGGGAGTCCCCGAACGCCGCGCACGCGCTGAGCCGCATCGAGCTCGAGCGGCCGGATCTGATCATTGCCGACGTTTCGATGCCCGGCATGGACGGGGTGGCGTTGCTCGAGGCCGCCAAGCGGGCGGATCCGGGCGTCGTCGTCGTGATGCTGAGCGCCAAAAACGACGTGGCCGTCGCCGGGATGGCGCTGGAGCGCGGAGCTCGCGCCTACGTGACCAAGCCCTTCGACGCCGACGAACTGCGGGACTTGGCGCGCGACGCGGCGCAATCGCCGGGCGCCGGCGCGCGCGGCGCGTCCGAGTCGGGGCGGCCGTGGCGGGTCGCGTGCGGCTGATCGAGTCGCTGGCGTATTTGCTGGTGCTCGCGCCGTTTTTCGCGGGCCGGCTCGCGGCTGCGGCCGCCATCCTCGTCTTGGTGCTGCTCATCGGGCGCACGCGGCGCTTGACCCGGCGCATCGACAGCCTGCGCAAGACCATGAACGAGGCCATCATTCACGACCTTAAAAACCCGATGGCCGCGGTGATGGGATGCCTGTCGTGCGCCCTCGGCGACGACGTGGACGCGCCGCAGCGCGTCAAGCTGCTGAGCCTCGCGCTTCACAGCTGCCGGATGCAGATGAACCTGCTCGAGATGCTCGTCGACACCAGCCGGCTGGAGCAAGGAGAGCTCGTCGCCAAAAAAGAGTTCCTGGACCCGCGCGTTCTGCTGACCTCCTGCCTGGAAGACATCGGCGGCACCGCCCAGCACCTGGGGGTGGGGCTCAAGGGCGATATCGCCGGCGACCTGCCGCGCGTCATGCTGGTCGATCCGGACTTGTTTCCGCGCGTGGTCTACAATCTGCTCCACAACGCGCTCAAATACAGCGCGCCGGGAGGCGAGGTCTCGCTGTCGGCCGCCTTCGCGCGGGGACGCTTCCGCTTCGAGATCAACGACACCGGCGTCGGCATCGCGCCCGAGTGCATCGGCCGGCTGTTCCAAAAGTACTACCGCGTGGAGGGGGCCGACCAGACCGGCCGGCGCGGCAGCGGCTTCGGCCTCTATTTTTGCCGGCTCGTCGTCGAGGCGCACGGCGGCGACATCCTGGTGTCCAGCGAGGTCGGACGCGGCACCACCGTCGCTTTCAGCATCCCGCAAAACACAGGAGATCGATCCCATGACCCAATCACATGAACCCATCGCAAGCGGAGAGCTTCCGCGCGAGCAGACGCGCGCGCCGGTCTTGCCGCGGCCGTGCGTGATGGTGGTCGACGACGACGCCGCGGTGAGGGCGATGCTGCAAACCGCGCTGGAAAAGGACTACTCGGTGGTCTGCCTGTCCAACGGCGACCGGGTTTTGGACACGATCGACCGCTGCGCCCCGAGCCTGCTGATGCTCGACATCAACATGCCGGGAAGCGACGGCTACGAGGTCTGCCGGAAAGTGCGCATCCACGCGCGCTTGAAGAAGCTTCCGGTCCTGTTCATGACGATCCGCAACGACGACGCCACCTTTCTGCGGACCCTCGAGTCGGGGGGCGACGCCGTCATCTGCAAGCCCTTCGAGATGCCCGCCCTGCGCGGGCGCATCCGCGCCCTGCTCGCCGGCCGCGCGTAGCCGCGCGCAAGGTCTTGACCGCGCCCGCGGGTCCTCTTATACTCCCCGCGTGACGACCGCGACGCAGGAGCAGACGACGACGGCGTCCGAGCCGCGGCCGCCGCTGAGGGCCGCGCTCGCGGACGCGCGGTTCTCGGCGTTTTTGACCGCGCAGGCGCTGGGCGCGTTCAACGACAGCGCGTTCAAGACCTTCGTGATGCTGCAGGCGCTCGCGCTGGCGCCGACGCGGGCCCCCAAGCTCATCACCGCGGCGACCATCCTGTTCATCTTGCCGTTTCTGATCTTGTCGACGGTGGCCGGCGACGCGGCCGACCGGTGGTCCAAATCGCGGCTGATGGTGGTTCTCAAGGCCGTCGAGGCGGCGCTGCTGGTCCTGGCGGCGGCGGCGCTGGGCGCGGGCAGCGCGGCGGCCGTTCTGGCCGTGCTTTTTTTGATGGGCGTGCACTCGGCGTTTTTCAGCCCGCTCAAGCTCGCCGTCTTGCCCGAACTCGTCAGCGACGCGGACCTCTCCCAGGCCAACGGCCTTCTTCAGATGACCGCGTTCCTGGGCGTCGTGCTGGGCACGGCGGCGGCGGCCGTACTCGAGGAGCGCCTCGGCGGCCGACCGGCGCTGGCGGCGCTGCTGCTGGCGGCGGCGGGCGCGGCGGGCTGGGCGGCGTCTTTGGCCGTGCCCTTCACGCCGGCCGCGCGCCCGCAGACGCGGTTGAGGTTGAATATCGTGTCGCGCACCTGGGACAACCTCGTGGACTTGGCGCGCTTGCCCAGCCTGAACCTGTCGAGCTACGCGACCGCGTATTTCTGGTTCATCGGCGCGCTGTTTTTGAACAACCTGCTCGTCTACGGCACGCGGACGATGGGCCTGGACGCGGCCGCGGCGGGACGCCTGCAGGTGGTGCTGTCGCTGGGCATCGGCGCGGGCTCGTTCGTGGCCGGACGGCTGTCGAAGGGCCAAGTCGAACTGGGCCTCGTGCCGCTGGGAGCGTTGGGGCTTGTCGCCTTTTCCTTCGATTTGGGATTGGCCTACGCCTGGCCCAAGCGAGTGGTCTTGGACCTGATCCTGGTGGGACTTTCGGCCGGATTTTTCGCGGTGCCCCTGCAGACCTTCATCCAGCAGAGAAGCCCGGCGGCCCAGCGCGGGCGCGTGCTGGCCATCGGCAACTTCCTGAGCTTCGCGGGCATCGCGCTGTCGGCGGGCGTCTACTGGGCGCTCGACGCGGTCTTTCACCTCGGCCCCGCGGGCGTGTTCGTCGTCGGGGCGGCGATGTCGGCGGTGGTGGCCTGGGAACTGCTTTCGCGTCTGCCCGACTTCTTCCTGCGCCTGCTCGCCTACCCGTTCGCCAACTGCGTCTACAAGATCAAGGCGGTCGGCCGCGAGAACGTCCCTCTGGAGGGCCCCGTCCTGCTGGTGGCCAACCACGTGTCGTTTGTCGACGCGATCCTGATCGCGATGGCCAACCAGCGCCTGGTGCGCTTCATGATGCTGCGCTCGTATTACGATTTGCCCGTGGTCGGGCGCTTCTTCAAGGCCATGGGCTGCATCCCGGTGTCGAGCGGCGACGGCCCGCGAGCGCTGAAGGCGTCCTTCGAGCGCGCGCGAAGCTACATGATGAGCGGCGAGGTGGTCTGCATCTTCGCCGAGGGCGGCATCTCGCGCCATGGGCAGATGCAGCGCTTCAACAAAGGCTTCGAGCGCCTGGTCGACGGCCTGGAGGTGCCCATCGTTCCCGTCCATCTCGACCGGGTTTGGGGCAGCCTGTTCAGCTTTTCCGAAGGCCGCCTGCTGCTCAAGCGCCCCCAGCGCGTGCCGTATCCGGTCACCGTCAGCTTCGGCCGGCCTCTGCCTTCGAGCGCCGGCGCTTTCGCCGTGCGCCAGGCGATCTTGGAACTGGGCGCGCAGGCCTTCTCCCATCGCTTGGCCGACACCCCGCCGCTGCCCATCCTTCTCGCCCGCCAGGCCAAGCGGCGGCCGTTTCGCGGCGGGGTCTCGGATTCCTCCGGGCTGCGGCTCAACGCGCTGACGACCTTGGTCGGCGCGCACCTGCTGGGACGGGAACTGGCCGCGCGTACGCCCGGCGAGGAGCGCGTGGCCGTGCTGCTGCCGCCCTCGGTCCCGGCCGCTCTGGCCAACTACGGCCTGTCGCTGGAGGGGCGGGTGCCGGTCAACCTGAACTACACCGCGGCCAAGGGCGTGGTCGACGCGTGCACGGCCAAGGCCGGCATCAAGACCGTGATCACCTCGCGGCGCGTGGCCGAGAAGCTGGGCTGGGAGCCGGAGGGGCGCAAGATTTATTTGGAGGACGTCGCGCCCTCGATCACGGGCGCGCGCAAGGCGCTGACCGCCGCGGCGTTCTTGCTGACGCCGTCTTTTCTTCTGGAGAAGACGGCGTTCAAGCGCGCGCGCGTGGCGCTGGAGAGCACGGCCACGATCCTGTTCACCAGCGGATCGACCGGCGTGCCCAAGGGCGTGGTGCTGACGCACGCCAACGTCCTGTCCAACATCCTGGCCGTCGCGCAAGTCATCACCCTGGGAAGCGACGACTGCATGCTCGGCATTCTGCCGTTTTTCCATGCGTTCGGATTCACCGCCACGCTGTGGCTGCCGCCGTGCCTGGGCATGAGCGCGGCCTATCACTTCTCGCCGCTCGACGCCCGCGAGATCGGCAAGCTCGCCGAGCGCCGCCGCGCGACCATCGTCATCGGCACGCCCACTTTCCTGCTGACCTGGCTGAAACGCGTCGAGCCCAAGCAGTTTTCGCGCGTGCGCTACGCGGTGGCCGGCGCCGAGAAGCTGCGCGCGGAAGTCGCCCGGGCGTTCAAGGAGAAGTTCGGCGTCATGCCCCTGGAGGGCTACGGCGCCACCGAGCTCTCGCCGGTGGCCGCCGTCAACACGCCCGACATCGACTGGCCCGGCAACGCGCAAGTCGGCACCAAGCTCGGCACCGTGGGCCGGCCGCTTCCGGGCGTGTTCATGAAAGTCGTCGACCCCGACACCGGCCGCGAGCTCGGCGCCGGCGAGCCCGGACTTCTGCTGGTCAAGGGGCCCAACGTGATGCAGGGCTACCTCGACGACCCCGAGCGCACCCGCGAGGTCTTGCGCGAGGGCTACTACGTCACCGGCGACATCGCCAAGATCGACGAGGACGGCTTCGTGACGCTGACCGACCGATTGTCGCGCTTCTCGAAGATCGGCGGCGAGATGGTTCCGCACATTCGCGTGGAAGAGGCCTTGCAGGCGGCGCTGGGCTCGGTGGAGCCTGCGTTCGCCGTGGCCGCGGTCCCCGACGACAAGCGCGGCGAGCGCCTGGTCGTCCTCTTCAAGGGCGAGGTCGACCCGGAGGCGATCTTGAAAAAGGTTTCCGAGGCCGGCCTGCCCAACCTATGGATTCCCGACCGCGCGGCGTTCCATCAGGTCCCGGAATTTCCTCTTCTGGGCTCGGGCAAGCTCGATTTGGCGGCGTTGAAGTCCGAGGCGCGCCGATTGGAGGGGATGTCATGAGGGTGCTGGTCGTCGCGGCGGTTTTGTTGGCGGCGGGGCGCGCGCGTGCCGCCGCCCCGTCCGCGGTCGACGCGTCGTCGTCGGCGGCCGCGCCGGACCCGTCCCAGCGCTATAAAAACGACGGTCCCATCGTCGACAACGCCGCGAGCTTTCTGGGCGTCATGGCGGCTCTGCCCGCGGCGGCGCTGGGCGCGTTGGTCTGCCCGGTGACGATGGCCGCGGATAAGTCCCCGGCGGGCGTCGATTACACCAAGCGCTACAAGGACTGCGTGGCCCGCCGCACCGATCAGGGCGCGCAATGGGCCTACACCGCCGGCGGCTGGCCGCTGATGCAACTCAAGCGCGCGTTCTGGGACGCCCCGCGCCGCGCGTGGAAGGCGTCTCGCGCGCCGCGCAAGCCCGCGCCGGCGCCCGCGCGATGATCGCGGCGCTGGCCGCGCTGCTGATCGCGGTCAACGCGGCGTTCGTGCTGATGGAGTTCGCGCTGATGCGCGTGCGCCCGGCGCGTCTGGAGCTTCAGGCTCGGCGCGGCTCGGCGCGGGCGGCCGCGGCCCAGGAGGTGCTCGCGCGGCTCGACGAGCACATCGCCGCCATGCAGGTGTGCCTGGCCGCGGTGTCGATCGCTCTCGGCGCCGTCGCCGAGCCGAGCGTGACGGCGGTGCTGCGCGGCTGGCTGGTCCGCGCGCCGCTGCGCCTGCCGCCGGCCTCGGTGAGAGCGTTGTCGTTTTCGGCGTCGGTCGCGGCGTTGGCTTGCGCCCAGCTCCTGCTGGCCGAACTCGTTCCCCGCGCGCTGGCCGCGCGCCTGGCCGAACCGGTGGCCCTGGTCGGCGCGCGGCCGCTGAAAGTGCTCGCGCGCGTCCTTCGCCTGCCCATCCGCCTGGCCACGGCGGCCTCCCGCGCCCTGCTGGCCCCGTTCGGAATCAAGGCCGGAGCCGAACACGAGCGCGCGGTCGGCCTCGACGAGATGCGCGTGCTCCTGGGCGAGGCGCAGGAGAAGGGCGGCCTGCCGCTGGAGCGGCTGTTTTTGCTCGAAAACCTTTTCGATTTCGGCGCGGCCAAGGCCGTCGAGGCCATGCGCCCGCGCGAGCGCGTCTCGTTTCTGTCGCTGGCCAAGCCGTGGAGCGAAAATCTCGCTTTGATCCGCGACACGCGCTACACGCGCTATCCGCTGTGCGAGCGAGACCTCGACACGGCCGTCGGCTACGTCCACCTCAAGGATTTGATCTTGGCCGAGAGCGGCGGCGAGCCCGACTTGCGCGCCCTGAGGCGGGAGTTGTTCGAGACGACGGAGTCCGAGGCGCTCGAGCGGCTGGTCAAGGTGATGCCCGACCGCGGCGCGCACATGGCGCTTGTGCGCGACGCGGCCGGCCGCGTCAAGGGCCTGTTGACGCTGGAGGACATTTTCGAGGAGATCGTCGGCGAGATCCGCGACGAGTTCGAGCACCCGCGCGCGTGGGTCGACGGGCTGCTCTTCGAGCGCGCGGCGGCCGACGCCGACTTGCCGCCCGGCGACCGCGCCGCGGCGATCCGCCGCCTGGTGGAACGCTTGAAATCCGTGCGCCCGGAGCTTGACGCGGAGGCGGTCCATCGGGCCGTCTGGGAGCGCGAGAAGGCTTTTCCCAGCGCGGTCGGCCGCGGCATCCTGGTTCCGCACGCCCGCCTGCCCGGACTTGCCGGTCCTCTGGTCGCGGTGGGCCGCTACGCCAAGCCCGAGCCCGCGGCTTCGCCCGACGGCGCGCCGATTCGCCTCGTGTTTCTCGTGCTGACTCCGGTCGAGGCCCCGGTCGTCCAACTGCAGATCTTGCGCCGCATCGCCTCGCTGGCGGCCAACGAGACCCTGCGCCGCAAGCTCTGGCGCGCGCGTACGCCGGAGGCCTTGCTGGAGCTTCTGCGCGCCGCCGACACGGTGCTGGCTCTTTAAGGCGTTTTCGGCGCCGCGACGGCCGCGGGAGGAGGCGCGAGCGCGGCCAGCGCGGCGCGCAGTTCGCGGGCGTGAGTGGACGGGTTCACGGACGGATCGGCCCACAGGATCTTGCCGTTTCGGCCGATGATGAAGGTCGCCCGGTCGGCGAACAGCCAGCCGGCCACGCCGAAGGCCTTGGCCACGGCGTGGTCCGAGTCGCTGACCAGCGGAAACGGCAGATGATGCTTGGCGATGAACTTCTTGTGCGAGGCGATGGAGTCGTAGCTGACGCCCACGACGGTCGCCTTCAGCCCGCGCAGCGCCGAGAATTCGTCGCGCAGGGAGCACGCTTCCTTGGTGCAGCCGGGAGTGAAGTCCTTGGGGTAGAAGTAGATCACCAGCGGCGCGCGCGCAAGCCAGTCGTGCAGGCGGAAGGTCGTGCCGTCGCTGAGCGGCGCGGAAAAGTCGGGCGCCGCGGCTCCGGCCTTGAGGGCGTCCGCGCGCGCGGGCGCGGTCGGGGCGAGGGACAACAAAACGGCGAGAATCGCGATCATGGCGAGTCCTCCTGGATGGTCGTGACCGGCGCGGATCTAGTCTTACACATCGAGAGCCCGCGCGTCGAGCGCGGACCGCTATAACAGGAGCAATTGAGGCACGCGTAGAAAATGTCGGTCCGAAGTCAGCAGCGGCAAATCGTGCTGGACGGCCAGCGCGGCGATCCAGAGGTCGTTGGTCGGGATCGGCGTGCCCTCGCGGCGCAGTTGGGCGAAGATCTCGGCGTAATGGCGCGTCGTCTGGTCGTCGGCGAATAGGACCTCGACTCGCGGGGAATTCAAGAATTCAACGAGCTTGGCCTCGTTGCGCCGCCCCGGCGTTCCGGCGGCGAAGCCCGCGCGCAGCTCGGCCAGGACGACGAACGGCATTCGTATCTCGTCGGCCCGCCGCAGAAAAGAGACTGCGCGCTCGCCTCCTTCGCCGGCCGCGCGGTAGGCGTTGGTGTCGAGCAGAAGCCTCATCGCCACAGTGCTCGGTCGACGCGGCGCTGCTCGCTCAGAGAGGCGTCGACCTCCGCGTCGGCCGTCCAGGAGCCGAAGAATGCATCGAGATCCCGGTAGGGCTCCCGCGCGCTCGACGCCCCGGCGGCGCGCTCGAGTACGCCCAGCAGCTCGCGGTTCAGGCTGGTGCCGCTTCGCGCGGCCCGCGCCCGCAGGCGGCGGTCCACCTCGAGGGGAACGCGCCGGATCGTGTACTGCACCGTATGAATCTTATTCATGCCTACAGTATAGGCATATAATGCCTTCATTTCAAGGTCGGGTGGAGCCGGACGAGGGGGAAATTGGTATGATCGGACGATGACGACCTCCGTCGAGAGCCGTTTCCTTCGCGCCTGCCGCGGCTTGAAGACCGACGCGACCCCGGTCTGGTTCATGCGCCAGGCCGGGCGCTACATGGATGAATATCGAGCGCTGCGCCGCCGCCACTCGATTCTGGACCTGGCCAAGACGCCGGAGCTCGCCTGCGAGGTCACCCTTCAGCCCCTGCGCCGCCTGCCGGTGGACGCGGCCATCCTGTTCGCCGACATCCTGCTGATCGCCGAGGCGATGGGCCTCAAGCTGGCCTTCTCTCCGGGCCCGTCGATCGCCGACCCCGTGCGCTCGGAGCGCGACGTGGCGCGCCTGCGCGACAAGACCGCCGCGGCGGACCTGGGCTGCGTCTACGAAGCCGTGCGGCTGATCCGCCGCGAACTGGCGGGAAAAACGCCGCTGATCGGATTTGCCGGCGCGCCCTACACCGTGGCCAGCTACATGGTCGAGGGCGGTCCGTCCGATCACTACAAGATCGTCAAGGCGATGATGACCGAGCGTCCCGATCTCTGGAACGCGCTCATGCTCAAGGTCCGGCGCGCGACGGCCGACTACTTGAAAGCCCAGGTGGACGCGGGCGCGCAGGCGGTCCAGCTCTTCGACTCCTGGGTCGGCGACCTGACGCCCGAACTCTACCGCCGTCACGTGCGGCCGCACTCGGCGTGGGTGCTGGCGCAGGCCGCGCGTTGGGGGGTGCCGGCGATCTCCTT
>JAJZQS010000025.1:0-3342 GCA_021806745.1 bacterium | reverse complement strand
CTGTCGCCGCTGCTGTCGTGGCGCGGCAAGCTGCGCATGGCCCTGGAGCCGATGATTCCTCCCGGCCGGCCCGACGCCGACGAGTCTCTGGCCGAGTTCACGCGTCGGCGCCTGGGCGCGGAGGCGCTCGACGCTCTCGTCGCGCCGATGCTGGCCGGCATCTTCGCCGGCGACGCGGAGCGCTTGAGCGTGCGCAGCGCGTTTCCGCAGCTGCTCGAGCTCGAGCGGCGCGGCGGCCTTGCGCGCGCGCTGTGGACGCGCGCGCCCAAGCGCGAGAGGCGCGAGGGCTTGACCACCTTCATGACGCTGAGGTCGGGACTTTCGCGCCTGAGCGATGCTCTGGCCGCGGCGCTGCCGCCGGGCTGCGCGCGCGCGAACCGT
The DNA here is from genome assembly GCA_021806745.1 of bacterium. Taxonomy (GTDB): domain Bacteria; phylum Elusimicrobiota; class Elusimicrobia; order UBA1565; family UBA9628; genus GWA2-66-18. Next base: position 2,961 of record JAJZQS010000025.1, on the reverse strand, counting down.
CCGGTCAAGAGCCTGCGCCGCGGCGGGCGGGGCTGGCTCGTGGAGACGCCGCGCGAGACCTTGGAGGCGGACGCGGTGATCGCCGCGCTTCCGGCGCCGGCGCTGGCCGCGGCGATCGAGGGCCTTGACGCCGAGATGGCGCTGCGCCTGCGCGAAATCCCGTTTTCGTCGACGGCCACCGTCACCTTCGTCTACGACGCGAAGTCCCTGCCCTCGATTCCGCGCGGCTTCGGCTTCCTGACCGCGTCAGGCGCCGGCACCACGGTCAACGCGGCGACCTTCTCATCGAGCAAGTTCCCCGCGCGCGCGCCGGCGGGCAAGGTCGTCGTGCGGGCCTTCGTGGGCGGCGCGGGCCGCGACGAGCAGGCCGAGGCCGAAGTGACGAGCCTGCAGTCCCGCGCGCGAGAGGACTTGGAGAAAATCCTGGGCTGGCGCGGCGTCGAGCCCGAGGCCGCGCTCGTCGCGCGCTGGCCGAAGGCCAACCCGCAATACGACGTCGGCCACGCGCGGCGCCTGGAGCGCCTGGCTTCGTGCCTGAAGGGCCACCCCGGACTGATCCTGGCCGGCAGTTCCTACGGCGGCGTCGGCATCCCGGACTGCGCGCGCGCCGGACGGCGCGCCGCGGACAAGGCGCTGGCCGCAATCGAACGGAGGACGCATGACGCCCTTGTGGCAGCATTCCCTTAGCCTTCTGGTCGCGGCGGCGCTGGGCGCGGCCATAGGCCTTGAACGCGAGTTCTCCGACAAAGCCGCGGGGCTTCGCACCAACATCGTCATCTGCGTGGGCGCCTGCCTGTTCATGATGGTTTCGAGGATGTTCACCGGCCAGCCCGACGCCGACCCCACGCGCATCGCCGCGCAGATCGTCTCCGGCATCGGATTTCTGGGCGCCGGCGCGATCATGCGCGAAGGCGAGCAGGTGACGGGACTGACCACGGCCGCGACGACTTGGGTGGTGGCCGCCATCGGCATGGCCGCCGGCTACGGCGCCTATCGCGTCGCGGCGATCACCACGGCGCTGGTGCTGGTCGTGCAGTCTCTTTTCCCGCGCTTGGACGCCCTCATCGAAGAGATGCGCCAGCGCCACACCTTCCACATCACCTCGGATCTCGACGAGAACGACCTGGAGGAGATCAAGACGGTTTTTCGCGAGGCGGGCGTCAAAGTCCTGCGCCGAAAGCTGATGAAGCGCGGCGGCAAGTATTACAGCGAATGGTATGTGTCCGGCCCGCGCCTGGAGCAGAAGAACGTGGTGCGCAAGCTCCTGGCCAACCCGAACGTCAAGGAGCTCACCTACTGATGGACGCCGAGCGCGCGCGCGCCGCGCTCAAGGACTTGGGCCAGCCCGGCTACCGCTGGGAGCAGGTGCGCGCGGCCGTCTACGCCCAGGCGGCGTCGTCCTATGACGAGATCTCGGTGCTGCCCGCGGAGGTGCGCCGCGCGTTGGGCGAGCGCGCGCCGATCCTGTCGCTGTCGCGCCGCCGCGTGTCGGTGTCCGGCGACGGGCGCGCGCACAAGGCCCTGCTCGACTTGCGCGACGGCAAGACCATCGAGACCGTGCTGCTGCGCCCCAGCCCCACGCGCTGGACCGCGTGCGTGTCCACGCAGGTGGGCTGCGCGGTGGCCTGCTCGTTTTGCGCGACGGGGCTTTTGGGCCTTAAGCGCAGCTTGACGGCCGAGGAGATCGCCGACCAGGCCTTGTTCTGGCGCCAGTACATGCGCGCCGAGGCTCTGGAGGGACGGCTCGACAATGTCGTCTACATGGGCATGGGCGAGCCTTTCGCCTGCTACGACGCGGTCGCCGAGAGCCTGCGCGCGCTTCTCGACCAGAAGCGTCTGGGCCTGGGCGCGCGGCACGTGTCGGTGTCGACCTCGGGCGTGGCGCCCAAGATCGTGCAGTTTGGGCGGGACTTCCCGCAGGTCAACCTGGCGCTGTCGCTGCACGCCGCCGACGACGACTTGCGCACTCGCCTGGTGCCGATGAACAAAGCCTACCCGCTGGCCAAGCTCGCCGAGGCGCTGAAGATCTACCTGCGCGAGACCAACCGCAAGGTTTTTTTCGAGTACATCCTCCTGCGCGGGGAAAACGACCGCGACGAGGACGCCGCGGCGCTGGCGCGCTGGCTGTCGGGGCTCGGGCCCGCGGCGCTGCTGCACGTCAACTTGATCGTGTTCAACCAGACCGACACCGCGCACTCGCCCACCGCGGAGACGGACGCGCGGCGATTCCAGGAGAAGATCATGGCCGCGGGCTTCAAGGCCACGATCCGCCAGAACCTGGGACGAGACATCGACGGGGCCTGCGGCCAGTTGGCCGGGCGGGAGGAGACGCGATGAGCGACGAGAGCGTCGGAAACGAGGGCGCCGGCGACGGCCTTGCGGGGCGTCCGTCGCGCGCGCGCTACGATCGGGTGCGCGTGGCGCTCGACGGCAAGTGGCGGCGGCGAGAGCCCCAGCCCGAGCGGATGCTGCGCGAGGTCGTCTCCGCCCTCTGGGACGCATTTGAGCCCGCGGGCTGGAGCGCGGTGCGCGTTTGGCTCGCCGACGGCGAGCTCGCCTTGAAAGCCGGCTACGGCCTGCCCGCGCCCGAGACCGCGCCCGCGCCGTCGGGCGCCGCGCGGGCGCGGGAGTCCGGATTCACCGTCGTCGAGGTCGGCGTGGTCTTCACGCCGGTGTCCGATCCCGGCGGCCGCGTTTGGGCCGTGCTCGAGACGCGCTCGCCCGGCGGTTTCGACGAGATGGACGCGCGGTGGCTCGAGCGCCTGGTCAAGCCGCTGGCCGTGTCCGACGGGTCCTGAGCGCGGACTCCGGAAAAGCCGACCCGCCCGGAGCTGGGGGGCTCCGGGCGGGCTCTCGGGTGAGATCGGCACGGCGTTCGTCCTGGGAGGGTGCGAGCCGCGCCTTGATCCAAGTCTAGCGGACGCGTGTGACGGATTTGTTGCGGCCGAGCGCCGAAGAGTT
>JAJZQS010000024.1 GCA_021806745.1 bacterium | reverse complement strand
ATCCCGACATGGACCTGGAAGGGGACCTGGGCATCGACTCCATCAAGCGCGTCGAGATACTCTCGGCCGTCCAGGAGAAGCTGCCCGGCGCGCCCAAGGTCAAACCGGAACACCTCGGCACGCTTCGCACGCTCCAGTCCATCGCCGTTTATCTTTCCTCCGGCATGAGTTCGTCGCCCGCGCCCGTCGCCGCCAAGCCCTCCGTGCCCGTCGCCGCGTCCGTGCCGACGGCGGCCGCCGTCTTGCCCACTCTGCTGGCCATCGTCTCCGAGAAGACCGGCTACCCCGCCGAGACGATCAATCCCGACATGGACCTGGAAGGGGACCTGGGCATCGACTCCATCAAGCGCGTCGAGATACTCTCGGCCGTCCAGGAGAAGCTGCCCGGCGCGCCCAAGGTCAAACCGGAACACCTCGGCACGCTTCGAACGCTCCAGTCCATCGCCGTTTATCTTTCCTCCGGCATGAGCTCGTCGTCCGCGCCCGTCGCCGTCGTTGCCTCCGTCGCCGTCGAGTCCGCCGCCGATGCGCAGGCCGCCGTCATCGAGCGGCTGATCCCGGAACTCGCGGCGGCGTCCGCTCGCGACGCGGCGGCCCTCGACAAAAATCTCGTCGTGGCGATCTCCCGCGACTCGGGCCTGGACGAGGCGCTGGCGCGCGAGCTTCGCGCGCAGGGCCTGCGCGCCGAGGTGGTGGCGCTGGACAAGCCCGCGGATTTGCCCGCCGAACTCGGCGCGCTCGTGCTGGTGGCCCCCACGCGCCCCGCCGGCCCGCGCTGTCCGTGGAGCGCGCAGTCCGAGGCGTGGCTTAAAGACGCCTTCGCGCTGGCGCAGGCGGCCGGACGGCGCTTTGCCGAGCGCGGCGGCCGCGGGCGGCTGATCTCGGTCACGCGCATGGACGGGGCGCTGGGACTTTCCGGCGCGGCGGCCGATCCGGCTTTCGGCGGCGTCGCGGGCCTCGTCAAGACCGCGGCGCTGGAGTGGCCGAAGGTCTCCGCGCGCGCGATCGACCTGGACCCGAGCCTGCCTCTCGAGGAGTCGGCGCGCCTGCTCGCGCGCGAGCTGCGCTTCGACGGTCCCGTGGAGACCGCGCTCTCGGCCGAGGGAGCGCGCGAGATTTCGCTCGTCGCTCGGCCGCTGCCCGCCCCGTCGCGCCGCCCCCTGTCGCCCGGCGACGCGGTGATCGTCACCGGCGGCGCGCGCGGCGTGACCGCGGCGTGCGCGTTGGAACTGGCCAGACGCTGGCGGCCGCGGCTTGTGCTCGTCGGCCGCAGCCCGCTGCCGGGCGCCGAGGCGCCCGAACTGGCCGCCGCCCAAAGCGAAACGCAGCTGCGCGCGGCCGTCGCCGCGCGCGAGCCGGGCTTGCCGCCGAAGGCGGTGGCCGAGCGCGCCAAGTCCGTGCTGGCCGCGCGCGAGATCCGCGCGACCCTGGCCGCGCTCGCGCGGCTGGGCGTGGAGGCGCGCTACCGCGCCTGCGACGCGCGCGACGCGGCCGCCGTGGCGGCGCTTGTCGCCGAGACCCGGCGGGATTGGGGCCCGGTGCGCGGCCTCGTGCACGGCGCGGGCGTGCTGGCCGACAAGCGACTGGAAGACAAGACCCCCGCGATGGTCTCGGCGGTGCTCGACGCGAAGGTCGCGGGCCTGCGCTCGTTGCTGGACGCGCTGGAGCCCTCGGATTTGCGCCTGGTCGCGCTGATGTCGTCGTCGACCGCGCGCTACGGCCGCGTCGGCCAGTCCGATTACGCGGTGGCCAACGAGGTCCTCAACAAGGCCGCCGGGACGCTCGCGCGGCGGCTGGCGCACGCGCGCGTCGTCGCGGTGGGCTGGGGCCCGTGGGACGGCGGCATGGTCGACGCCTCGCTGAAGGCGCTGTTCGCCGCCGAGGGCGTGGGCGCGATCGGCCTGAAGGCCGGCGGCGAACGCTTGGCCGACGAGGCGTCCGTCGACGGCCCGGCCGAGGTCGTGGCGATCGCGCGCTCGCGCGCGTCTTCGCCGGACCTGCCCGTCGTCTTCGAGCGGGACCTTTCGCTCGACAACGAACCCGTCCTGGCCGCGCACGCGCTCAACGGCCGCGCCGTCCTTCCGTTGGCGTGGTCGATGGAATGGATGTCTCGCGCGGCCGTGTTGGCCCATCCCGGCTTGACCTTCATCGGCTTCGAGTCCCTGCGCGTGCTCAAGGCCGCCGCGACGCGACGCGGCGAGAGCCTGCCGCTGTCGGTCCACGCCGGAGCGCTCGAGCGCCGGGAGGGGGGATTTTCCGTGGCGGTCGAGATCCGCGGCGAGGGCGGCGTGCGCCACGCCGCGGGACGGGTGGTGCTGGCTGAGCGCCGCCCCGCGGCGCCGGCCGCGTCGCTGAGCGTCTCGGGCGCGGCCTACGCGCCGGGCGTGGAGGGAGCCTACCGAGACACGCTGTTTCACGGGGAGGCGATGCGCTTTTTGCGCGCGGTGGACCGCTGCGGGCCGGAGGGCATCGTCGTGCGCGCCGCCGCCGCCGAGCCGCCTTCGCGCCTGTCGCCCGCGCCGGTGGCGGAGCGCTGGAGCGCCGACCCCGCCGCCGTCGACGCGGCCTTCCAGGCGATGATCCTCTGGACCGCGCGGACGATGGGCGCGCCCTGCCTGCCCTCGTCGGCGGCGCGCTACCGGCAGTTCGCCGACTTCCCCGAGGAAGGCACGCGCATCGTCGTTTGCGCCCGCCGCCGCGCCGACGGCCTGGCCGAGGCCGACGCCGAGTTCCTCGACGACTCGGGCGCGCTGATCGCGCGCCTGGAAGGCGCCGAGTTCACGGTGGACCCCGCCCTTGCCGCGGCGTTTGGCCGCAACACCGTGGAATTGTCCGCATGAACGAAAACGAACGGGAGAAAGCCATGAAAAAAGCCTCCACCGCCTTGATGCTGGCCGCCCTGTGCGCGCTGGCCGCCGCCTGCCACGACCCCAAGCCGAGCTCCTCCAATTACGGGGCGACCATCCAAGACGCCAACAAGGCGCAGCAGAACCTCAACAACGCCTCGGGGCTTTGAGATGCGAGCGGCTTTAGCGCTGATGCTCGCGGCCCTGGCCGCGGCGGGCTGCGGCGGCCGCGCGTCCACGCGGCCCTCGGATTCCGCCGTCGCCGCGGTGAAGGCGCGCGCGGCGGCGTCCCAAGCCGACTTGACGCGCGAGGAGGGCGGCTCGGTCGCGGCCGCGCCCTCCGCGGGCGCGGCGCTGACCGCGCCCACCGGCAGCAACGACGCGCGCGCCGTGCGCGCGCCGATGCTCGACCGCTCGGGCCGGGTGCTCGGGCCCGGCGAGGGCTGCACCTGGGTCGTGGGCGAGTCCACCGTGGCCGCGGGCGCGCAAGACACCCGCGAGCAGGTGCGCGCCTCCGCGATCGCCCAGGCGCGGGCGGCCGCGGTGCAGAACTTCCTCGGCGTGGACGTGCGCTCGCGCCTGCTCGACTTCGAGCAGGAGGGACTGCGCCACCAGGCGCGGCTGACCGAGAGCCTTCTGCTGACCACGCGCAACGGTCACGTGCTCGACGAGGACATCCTCGACGAGGGCTACCGCGACCTCTCCGGCTGCCCCGGCTGCGGCTACTTCGTCTCGCTCAAGGACTGCGTGTCCCCGCTGCCGGCCAACGCCGACAAGGACTTCCGCGTCATGCTCAACCTCTCGCGCGACCGTTTCGTCCAGGGCGACTCGGCGTCGATCACGGTCTCGACGACGCGCGACTGCACGATCTACCTTTACGACGTCTACGACCTGGGCGCGGTGCCCAAGACCGCGCTGATCGTGCCCAACGAGATCGTGACGAGCAAGGCGCTGAAGGCCGGCGAGACCTGGACCTACCCGGACGAGGAGGCCAGCAAAAACGGCGTGGCGCTGACCGCGCAGTTGCCCGACTCCGACGACCAGGTCTCGGCCGAGGTGATCCGCGTCGTGGCCAGCAAAGCGCCCCTGCCCGCGGCGATCTACGACCCGTCTGTCGGCGGCTGGTTCGGCGTGATGCGCCGCCTGGCCTCCCAGCAAATCCCCTGGACCGACGACGCGGCCGCGTTCACGATCTACCGGAAGTGAGACCGCGGTGACCTCGAAGCCGGAACCCATCGCCATCGTCGGTGCGGGAGGGATTTTCCCCGACGCGCCCGATCCCGACCGGCTCTGGGACAACGTCGTCGCGCGACGCTGCGCGGCGCGGGAAGTTCCCGCGGGACGCTGGCCGCTGGACCCGGACAAGGTCGTGCGCGGCGAGCGCGGCGCGCCGGACGCGGCCTACTCGCGCAAGGCCTGCTTCGTGACGGACTTCCGCTTCGACCCCGAGGGCTTGGCGCTGGACGCGGACTGGGCGCGGGGCCTGGACGCCTCGGTCCACCTGGCCCTGCACGCGGCGCGCGAGGCGGCGCGGCAGGCGCGGCTGACGGGCGCGCAGGGCGAGCGCGCGGGCGTGATCCTGGGCCAGCTCGCTCTGCCCACCGACGGCGCCGCGGCCTGGACGCGCGAGCTGCTGCGCCCGGCCTTCGAGCGCGAGGCGCTGGGCCTGGCCCCCGCGCCGGGCGTTTTGCCCCGCCCGGAGCTTCGCCGCGTGACCGGATTCCCGGCCGGCGTCGTGGCCGCGGCGCTGGAGCTGGGCGGCGCGCGCTGGACGCTCGACGCGGCGTGCGCGTCGGCGCTCTACGCGATCAAGTTCGCCATGGAGGAACTGCGCGCGGGCCGCGCCGACGCGATGCTGGCCGGGGGCGTGTCGCGCCCGCAAAGCCTATACACGCAGATGGGGTTTTCGCAGCTGCGCGCGCTTTCGCCCAGCGGCGTGCCCGCGCCCTTCGACGCGGCCGCCGACGGCCTGGTCGTCGGCGAGGGCGCGGGCGTGTTCGCGCTCAAGCGCCTGTCCGACGCCTTGCGCGCGGGAGACCGCGTGCGCGCGGTGCTGACCGGCGTCGGGCTGTCCAACGACGTGGGCGGCTCGCTTCTGGCCCCGAACTCCGCGGGGCAATTGCGCGCGATGCGCGCGGCCTACCGCGAGGCCGGGCTGTCGCCGTCGCAGATCGACTTCGTCGAGTGCCACGCCACGGGAACGCCCACCGGAGATCCGGTGGAAATCCGCAGCCTGAAGGCGCTGTGGGGCGAGCGCGGCGAGCCCGGCGCGTGCGCGATCGGCTCGGTCAAGTCCAACGTGGGCCACCTGCTGACCGCGGCCGGCGCGGCGGGGCTGATGAAGGTCGTGCTCGCGCTCGAGCGCCGCGTGCTGCCGCCCAACGCGAACTTCTCGGCGCCCAACCCCGCCGCGGGCTTGGAAGGCTCGCCCTTCCGCGTGCCGACGCGCGCCGAGCCGTGGCCCGAGCGCGGCGGCGCGCCCCGCCGCGCGGCGGTGTCGGCGTTCGGCTTTGGCGGCATCAACGCGCACCTGCTCGTCGAGGAGGCGCCGCGGCCCGGCGCGGCGGCGCGGGCGCCGCGCCGCCCTGAGCCCGCGCGAGCGGCGATCGCGATCGTCGGCATGGACGCGCGCTTCGGCCGCCTGGCGGGACTGCGCGCGTTCCAGGAGGCGGCGCTGAACTCCCGCGAGGTCGCGCCGGACGCCGACGCCGAGCGCGCCGCGGGGCTGGACGCCGTTCCCGGGGCGTTCCTGCGCGAACTCGTCGTCGACGCGTCGCGCCTGCGCATTCCGCCCATGGAAATTTCGCAGATGCTGCCGCAGCAGGTCCTCGCGCTTGAAAGCGCCGCGGCGGCGCTGGCCGACGCGCGGCTGTCCGAGGACGCGCGCGAGCGCGCCGGGGTTTTCCTGGGGCTGTCCTTCGACATGACGGTGGCGCGCTACGACTTTCGCTGGACGCTGGAGGAGCGCGCCGACGCGTGGGCCGAGGCGTCGGGCCGGAAATTGGCGCCCGGCGAGCGCACGGCGTGGATCGCGGCTCTGCGCGAGGCGGCCGGTCCGGCGCTGACGGCCAACCGCGTGATGGGGGGGCTGGCCTCCGTCGCGGCCAGCCGCGTCGCGCGCGAGTTCCACCTGGGCGGGCCGTCGTTTTGCCTGTCGGCCGAGGAGAACTCGGGGCTCAAGGCCGTCGAGGCGGCCGCGCGCGCGCTGCAGCGCGGCGAGATCGACGCGGCGGTCGTGGGCGCGGTCGACGCGCGCGGCGACGCGGCGGCGCTGGCCGCCGAGCGCGCGGCGTCGGCTTTTTCTCCCGGCGCCCGCGCGCGGCCTTTCGACGCGGCCGCCGACGGTCCGGTGCCGGGCGAGGGCGCGGCCACGGTGGTTCTCAAGCGCCTGGACGACGCCGTGCGCGACGGCGACCGCGTCTACGCGGTCTTGCGGGGGCTGGGCTCGGCGGGCGGCGGCGTCGCGCCCGGCGCCGACGCGGCGCCCGCGCTGGCCGAGGCGATGCGCCGCGCCTACGAGGACGCCCGCGTCGATTGCGCGCGCGTGGGACTCATCGAGTGCCACGGCTCGGGCGATCCGCGCGAGGATGCCGCCGAGGCGCGCGCGCTCGTCGAGGTCTTCGGCGCCGCCGAAGCCGAACTGCCCGCCGCGCTCTCGACGGTCAAGACCGCGGTCGGCCACGCGGGCGCGGCCGCGGGCCTGGCGGGACTCGTCAAGGCGGCGCTGTGCCTGTATCAAGAAATCCTGCCGCCGGGCCCCGAGATCGCCGCGCCGGTCGAGCCTCTGGCCAAGGCGCGCGCGCGCTTCCACAGCCCCGTGCGCGCGCAGTATTGGCTCAGAAACCGCGCGCAGGGGCCGCGCCGGGCGGCGGTCACGACGCTCGGCGCCGACGGGGGCGCCGCGCACGCGGTGCTCGAGCAGCACGAGGACGCGCGCGAAGACGAGCGGCTTGCCGACGAGCGCCGCCAGCCGCTGGGAGCTCGCGCCGAGGGCCTTTTCTGCGCCGAGGCCGAGGACGCGGCGGGGCTGCGCTCGGCGTTGGCCGAGCTCTCGGCCTGGGCGGCGGGTCAAGACGCCGGCGACGGCGCGGAGGCTCTGGCGCGGCGCTGGTGGCTCAAGCGCGGCTCGATGCCCGGGGCCGCGCGTGCGGTGGCGCTGGTCGCGCGCGGGCGCGACGAGCTGCTGGCGCTGGCGCGCCAGGCCGACGCGTCGCTGCGCGACAATCCGGAGCGGCCGGTTCCCGGCGACCGCATCCACCTGAGCACCCGCCCGGCGCTGGGCGGGAGCTTGGCGTTCGTTTTTCCCGGCTCGGGAAACCAGTATCTCGGCATGACCGCGGAACTCGGCGCGCAGTGGCCCGAGATCCTGCGCCGCCAGGACGCAGAAAACGGGCATCTGCGCGATCAGATGGCGCCGCATCGCTCCCAGCCCTGGCGGCTGGACCGCGCGCCGGGCTGGGAGGCGCAGGCCGAGCGGGCGTTCAACGAGGACTACCACGCGTTGATCTTCGCTTCGGTCGCCCACGGAACCGTCGCCGCGGATTTGCTGCGCTCGCTGGGCGTGGAGCCGGGTGCCGTGGTCGGCTACAGTCTCGGCGAGACCGCGGGGCTTTTCGCCACGCGCGCGTGGACCTCCCGCGACGAGATGCTGCGGCGCATGAAGTCGTCGAGCCTGTTCACGAGCGAACTGGCCGGCCCTTGCGACGCGGCGCGCCGCTTCTGGAACCTGCCGCCCGACGAGAAGGTGGACTGGGTCCTGGGCGTGGTCGACCGCCCGGCCGAGACCGTCCACCGCGCGCTCAAGGGCGCGGAGCGCGCGGCTCTGCTCATCGTCAACGCGCCCGTGGAGTGCGTGGTCGGCGGCTACCGCCAGGCTGTCGAGAAGCTCGTCGAGGGGCTGGGCTGCGTGTTCCTGCCGCTGCAGGGCGTGTCGACGGTGCATTTTCCCGCCGCGAAGCTCGTCGAGGAGAAGTACCGGGAACTGCATCTGTTCCCGACGCGCCCGGCGCCGGGCATCCGCTACTACTCGGGCGCCTTCGGCCGCGCCTACGAACCCACGCGCGAAAGCGCCGCGGAGTCGATCACGACGCAGGCGGTGCGCTCGGTGGACTTCGCCGCGCTGGTGAAGAAAGCCCACGAGGACGGCGCGCGGGTGTTCGTGGAAGTCGGCCCGGGCGGCTCGTGCGCGCGCATGATCGGCAAGATCCTGGGGCCGCTGCCGCACGCGGCCCGCGCGCTGGGCGGGCGCGGCGCCGACGACGCCTCGGGCGTCTTGCGGATGCTGGCCTTCTTGGTTTGCGAGCGGGTGCCGGTGGATTTGCGCGCGCTTTACGGCCGTCCCTCGCCGTGCGCGGGCCACCAGGCCGCCGCGCCGCGGCCCGCGCAGCCGGTGCGCGTGGAACTGGGGCGCCGATTCGCGCGGGTCTCTGCGCCCGAGGCCGCCCCGCCCCGCGCGCCCGGGCCCGCGCTGCGCCCGTCGCTTCCGCCCGCGTCCGGGCCCGCGCTTCGCCCGTCGGTTCCGCCCGTGTCCTCGCCCGTGCCCGCCGCGCCGGCGCCGATCTCGGCGGCGGCGGCGCTCGACGACCCCACCGCGCGCGCGCACGAGGCGTTCCTGCGCCTGTCGCGGGGCTTTGCCGAGCGCCAGTCGCTGAATTTGCGCCGCCAGTTGAGCTTGGTCCGCGGCGCGTCGGCGGAAATGCCCGCGGCGGCCGCGTCCGCCTCGGTCTCGGCGACCGCGGCCGTGTTCATGGACCGGGCGGCCTGCCTGGAATACGCGCGCGGGAGCATCGGCAAGGTGCTGGGGGCGGCGTTCGCGCATGTGGACGCCTACCCGACGCGCGTGCGCCTGCCCGACGAGCCGCTGATGCTGGCCGACCGCATCGTGAGCGTGTCGGGCGAGCCCAACTCGATGCGCGCCGGCTCCTGCGTGACCGAGCACGACGTCAAGGACGGCGCGTGGTATCTGGACGGCGGGCGCATCCCCACCTGCATCGCGGTGGAGGCGGGGCAATCCGACCTGTTCCTGTCGGGCTATCTGGGCATCGACTCGAAGACCAAGGGCCTGGCCGTCTATCGGCTGCTCGACGCGCAGGTGACCTTCCACGATCATCTGCCCCGGCCCGGCTCGACGATCCGCTACGACATCGCCATCGACGGCTTCGGCCAGCACGAGGACATCTGGCTGTTCTTCTTCCGCTTCGATTCCACGGTGGACGGCCAGCCGCTGCTGACGATGCGTAAGGGCTGCGCGGGCTTCTTCACCCAGGCCGAGCTCGCGAAAGGCCGCGGGATCGTGCTGACCGACGCCGAGAAGGCTCCGGCGCCCGGCAAGGTCCCGGCGGACTGGAAGCCGCCCGTCGAGTTCGCCGAGAAAATCTCGCTGTCCGACGGTCAATTGGCGCGTCTGCGCTCCGGCGACCTGGCCGCGGCGTTCGGTCCTCGCTTCGAGCTTGCGTTCGCGCCCGAGACGCTTCCGTCCGGGCGCATGAAGCTCGTCGACCGGATCCTGGAGCTCGACCCCAAGGGCGGGCGCTTCGGCCTGGGCTTGGCCGTGGGCGAGGCGGACATCCATCCCGACGACTGGCACCTGATCTGCCACTTCAAGGACGACAACGTGATGCCCGGCACCTTGATGTACGAGTGCTGCCTGCACACGCTGCGGGTTTTCCTGATGCGGCTGGGCTGGGTCGGGGCCAAGGGCGAGGTCGCGCACGAGCCGGTGCCGGGCGTGACTTCCCGGCTCAAGTGCCGGGGCCAGGTTCTGGCCTCCACCAAGAAGGCGCGCTACGAACTGCACCTCAAGGAGCTCGGCTACCTGGCCGACGGGACGCCGTTTTGCCTGGCCGACGCGTTCATGTACTCGGACGCCAAGAACATCGTGCAGATCGTCGACATGTCGGTCCGTTTGACCGGAATCACCCGATCCAGCGTGGAGTCGTTATGGGCTCGCTCCGGAGATGGAATTCGTCCATCGAGCCCCCAGCCTCTTCCCGTTCTCTACGGTCCCGAAAAAATTCGGGCCTTCTCCAACGGCAAGCCCTCCGAGGCGTTCGGCGACAAATATCTGCCCTTCGACCGGGACCGCGTCATCGCGCGGCTGCCCGGTCCGCCCTATCAATTCCTGGACCGGATCACGGAGGTCTCGGGCGAGAAGTGGGTCCTGCGCGCGGGAGCGTCGGCGACGGCGCAATACGACGTGCCGCGCGACGCGTGGTATTTCGCCGAGAACGGCCAGCCGACGATGCCCTTCGCCGTTCTGCTGGAAGTGGCGCTTCAGCCCTGCGGCTGGCTGGCCGCCTACTGCGGTTCGGCGCTGACAAGTCCCGTCGATTTGTCCTTCCGCAACCTCGGCGGCGAGGCCACGCAGCTGCGGGAGGTGACGCCGAGCACCGGAACCTTGAGCACTCGGGTGACGCTCACCAAGGTCTCGCAGTCGGGCGGCATGATCATCCAGGGCTTCGACATGGCCGTGACCGACGGCGAGGGGCGCGCGGTCTACAAGGGCGTCACCGAGTTCGGCTTCTTCACCAAGGAGTCCTTGGCCGATCAAGTCGGCCTTCGCGGGGCGAAGCCGTTCGCCGCCGCCGCGGCCGCGCCGCGTCGTTTGCCGTTGACCGGCGGCGCGCCCGCCCTGCCCGGCCCCAAGCTTCTCCTGCTCGATCGCGTCGACCAATACGACGGCGCCGGTCCCAAGGGGCTTGGCGTGCTGATCGGCCGGCGCGCGGTGAACCCGCAGGAGTGGTTTTTCGCGGCGCACTTCTACCAGGATCCGGTCTGCCCCGGTTCTTTGGGCCTGGAGTCCTTCATCGAACTGATGAAGTGCCACGCGCGCGACCGCTGGCCGGACCTTCCGCCGTCGGCGCGCTTCGAGAGCATGGCGCTGGGACGCCCGCACAAGTGGCTCTACCGCGGCCAATACACCCCGGTCAACAAGGCCGTGGAGGTCCAGTGCTGGATCACGGGCGTGGACGAGGCGACGCGTACGCTCACGGCCGACGGGCTGCTCTCGCGCGACGGGCTTTGGGTCTACGAAATGCGCGGCTTCTCGTTGAAGGTCGTCGCCTAGTCAGCGCAGGCCGCGCACGAGCTGGGCGATCAGCACGCCGGCGCCGTTCCAGGCGATCTGCACGCCGATGCACAGCAGGATGAAGGCGATCACGCGCAGGATGCCGTGGGCGGTGGAGGCGGGCACCGCGCGGGCGATGCGCGGGGCGTAGGCGTAGGCGGGGTAGACGAGCGCGGCCAGCGCGGCGGCGGCGGCCAGAAGGCCGGCGTGCGTCATGGCGTTGTCGACGAGCGCGGCGCGGCTGGCGTGGGCGCTGAGCGTGATCATGACGACGATGCAACCGGGCCCCGCGGTGACGGGGAAAGTCAGCGGATAGAAGGTTCCCTGCTCGGTCCGGCGCGCCTTGGGATGTTCGTCGGCGGGAGCGGGCGCGTCGTCGCCTTCGTTGAGCGTCGACCAGCCCATCGCGGCCAGCACCAGACCGCCGGAGACCTGCACGATGGGCAGCGAGATGCCGAAAAAACTCAGCGCCGCCGAGCCCACCAGCTCGACAACCGCGAAAAACAGGAAGGTGTTGACCGCGACCGACCGCGCCAGCGACCGGTAATCGGTCTCCGAGCGGGGGCCGACCATGCGCACGAAGACCAGCGCCGAACCCAGCGGGTTGACCAGCGGCAGGAGCGCGCTGAAGGCCAGCACGAAGTATTTGGTGAGCAAAGGCATGCGCGGCGATTCTACGAGCTTGCCGGCCCGCGCTTCAAGCCGGCCCAGCATTGATTTTCGTCGGCCGAAACGGGACAATCGTAGTCCGCATGCGCTACACCAAGGTCTCACTGTCCGGCCTGGCCTACGAGTTGGCCCCCGTCGTCGTCACTTCCGCGGCGCTGGAAAAGCGCGTGGCCCCGGTCTACGAAAAGCTGCATCTGCCGCAGGGCCAGCTCGAAGCCTTGACCGGAATCCGCGAGAGGCGCTGGTGGAACCAGGGCGTTCGCCTGCCGGAGGCGGCGGCGCGCGCGGGCAAGAAGGCGCTGGAAAAAGCCGGCGTGCCGGCCTCGGCGCTCGGCGCTCTCATCTACGCGGGCGTGTGCCGCGACGCCTCCGAGCCCGCCACCGCCTGCGCGGTCGCGGCCCAATTGGGCGTTTCGCGCGACTGCGCGGTCTACGATCTCTCCAACGCCTGCCTGGGCGTCTTGAGCGGCATCGTCGACGCGGCCAACCGCATCGAACTGGGCCAGATCCGGGCGGGCCTCATCGTGTCCTGCGAGTCGGCGCGCGAGATCAACGAGAGCATGATCGCCTCCATGCTGGCGCGTCCCACGATGGAGCATTTCAAGCTGTCGATCGCCACCTTGACGGGCGGCTCGGGCGCGGTCGCGGTCCTGCTGACGGACGGTTCTCTGGGGGCGGTCGGGCCGCGTCTTTTGGGCGGCGCCGCGCAGTCCGCGCCGGAGCACTGGGATTTGTGCCGCTGGGACCGTGACTTCATGCGCACCGACGCCGCGGCCGTGCTCAAGAACGGCGTGGAGCTGGCGCGCGGCACCTGGAAGAAATTCATCGACGAGCTGGGCTGGAGCGCGGGCGGAGTCGACAAGACCATCTGCCACCAGGTGGGCGGGCCGCACCGCGCGGCGGTGCTGGGCGCGTTCGGCGTGCCGCTGGAAAAAGACTTCGCGACCTACGAATACCTGGGCAACATCGGCACGGTGAGCCTGCCGCTGACGGCGGCGCTGGCCGGCGAGCGCGGCTTCTTGGAGAAGGGCGACAAGGTGGGCTTTTTGGGCATCGGCTCGGGACTGAACTGCCTGATGCTGGGCTGGGAGTGGCGATGAGCGATTCTTGGAAGGCGCTGTATCCGTTCGAGGGCCGGCGCCTGGACCTGGGCGGCTACGCCATGCACTACCTCGACGAGGGCCAAGGCGAGACCGTGGTGATGGTCCACGGCAATCCCACCTGGTCGTTCTACTACCGCGGGCTGGTTCAGGCCCTGCGCACCACGCACCGCTGCCTGGCGCCGGACCACATCGGCATGGGCCTGTCCGACCGGCCCGGCGAGGACCGCTACCGCTACACGCTGAAATCCCGCGTGGACGATCTGGAGCGGCTCATCGCGCACGCGGCGCCGTCGGGGCCGATCACTTTGGTGCTGCACGACTGGGGCGGGATGATCGGCATGTCCTGGGCGGTGCGCCATCCCGAGCGCGTGAAGGCGATCGTCGCGTCCAACACCGCTTGCTTCCGCCTGCCGCGCGAGAAGGGCCTGCCGCCGCTGCTGTCCTTGCTGCGCGGCGGGGCGGCGGGGCTGGTGCTGCGCGGCAGCCGCCGGGCGCGGCGCGCGGTCTTGCGCACGTGCACGGCCAAGCGCCCGCTGTCGCCCGCGGCGGAGGAGGGCTACCTCTCCGTCTGCGACGGTTGGCGCGAGAGCCTGGCCGTGCACCGCTTCGTGCAGGACATTCCTCTGGGCCTCGCGGAGCCGGCCTGGGAGGTCCTCGCCGACACCGAGTCCAAGCTGGAGCTTTTCAAGGACACGCCCATGCTTCTGGCGTGGGGAATGAAGGACTGGGTGTTCGACGAGCATTTCCTCAACGGCTGGACGCGCCGCTTTCCGCGCGCGGACGCGCGCCGCTTTTATGACTGCGGCCATTTTCTCTTGGAGGACTCGCCCGAGGAGGCCGTGGCCATGATCGCGGGCTTCGTGCGCGAGGGCCGGCGCGCGTGATGGAGACGGCGCGCGCCGACGTGGCGTCGCTGTTTCTGGACGTCGCCGCGCGCCGGGGCGACGCGCCCGCCTTGATCCACCGCGGACGCGCGGTGAGCTTCACGGAGCTGGCCGCGGACGTGGAGCGCCTGGCCGCGGGCCTGCGCCGCGCGGGTCTTCAGCCCGGCGAGCGCGCGGCCCTTCTCGTGCCGCCGTCGCGGGATTTTTTCGCCTGCACCTTCGCGCTGTTTCGCCTGGGCGCGGTGCCGGTGCTCATCGATCCGGGCATCGGCTTCAAGAACATGGGCCGCTGTCTGGAAGACGCCCAAGTTTCCGCCTTCATCGGCTCGCCCAAGGCGCACCTGGCGCGGCTGTTGGGCCGCTGGGCCAGGTCCGCGCGCCTGAGCCTGGTGGCCGACGGCAAGATCCCGGGGCTGTGGAACACGCGCGAACTGCGCGGGGTGGGCGGGCGCGGGGCCTTCGCCGCGCCGTCTCTGGATGCGCAGGCCCCGGCCGCGATCCTGTTCACCTCCGGCAGCACGGGCGCGCCCAAAGGCGCGGTCTACACCCACGGCGTTTTCTCGGCTCAAGTCGAGCTTCTGCGCCGGCTCTTCGACATCCGCGAGGGCGAGGTCTCCGTGCCCACCTTCCCGCTGTTCGCGCTGTTCGACGCGGCGCTGGGCATGACGGCGGTGATTCCCGACATGGACTTCACCCGCCCGGGCGCCGTGGACCCGGCCGCGATCATCGGGCCGCTGCAGAAGCACCGCGCCCAGCAGCTGTTCGGCTCGCCGGCGTTGCTGGACCGGGTGGGCCGCTACGGCGCGCGCCACGGCGTGGCGCTGCCGCACCTGCGCCGGGTGATGTCGGCCGGAGCGCCCGTGCCGGCCAAGGTGCTGGCGCGTTTTAAAGAAATGCTGGGCGTGGGCGTGCCCATCCACACGCCCTACGGCGCGACCGAGGCCCTGCCCGTGGCGCTGATCTCCTCGGCGGAGATTCTCCATGAAACGGCCGCGCGGACGGCCGAGGGCCGCGGGGTGTGCGTGGGCCGCCCCGTGGACGGGGTGGAAGTGGAGGTGATCGCCGTGGACGACGGCCCCATCCACGCCTGGAGCGAGGCGCTGCGCGCGCGGCCCGGGGAGATCGGGGAGATCGTGGTGAAGGGTGCGGTGGTCACGCGCGAGTACTTCCGGCGGCCGGAGGCCACGGCGCTGGCCAAAATACGCGACGGCGCGTCCGTGCGCCACCGCATGGGCGACCTGGGCTACCTGGACGAGCGCGGGCGGCTGTGGTTTTGCGGGCGCAAGTCCCAGCGCGTCAAGACGGCGGGCGGAGACTTGTACACGATCCCGGTGGAAGGGGTGTTCAACGCGCACCCCGGCGTCAAGCGCACGGCGCTGGTGGGCGTGAACAATCAGCCGGTGCTGTGCGTGGAGCTGGAGCCGGGAACGGAGCGCGACGAAGAGGCGCTGACGCGGGAGCTGCTGGCGCTGGGCCAAAAACACGCCCACACCCGCGGCGTCAAGACCATCCTCTACCATCCGTCCTTTCCCGTGGACATCCGCCACAACGCGAAGATCTTCCGCGAGAAGCTGGCGGTCTGGGCCGCGGAGCGCCTGGCGTGATGCGCGCGCTGGTCACCGGCGGCGGGGGCTTTTTAGGCGGGGCGCTGGCGCGCCGCCTGCGCGAGCGCGGCGACGACGTGCGCGTGTTCGGCCGCGGCCAGTACCCGGAGCTGGAGGCGCTGGGCATCGACACGGCGCGGGGGGACCTGGCCGACGCGGCCGCGGTGTCTTCGGCCTGCGCGGACCGCGACACGGTGTTCCACGCGGGCGCGAAGGTGGGCCTGTGGGGCGCCTACGAGGACTACTTCGCGACCAACGTGACCGGCACGCGCAACGTGCTGCGCGCCTGCGCGGAGCACGGCGTGCGCAAGCTGGTCTTCACCAGCTCGCCGTCGGTGGTCTTCGACGGCGCGGACGCGGAGGGCGTGGACGAGTCCGCGCCGTATCCGGAAAAATTCGACTCCCACTACTCGCGCACCAAGGCGCTGTCCGAGGAGATGGTCCTGGCCGCCGATCACGAGAAGCTGGCGACGGTCTGCCTTCGTCCGCACCTGGTCTGGGGCCCCGGCGACCGGCATCTGCTTCCGCGCGTGGTCGCGCGCGCGCGCGCGGGCCGTCTCTTTCGCATCGGCGAGGAGAACAAGCGCGTGGACACCATTTACATCGACGACGCGGTGGAGGCCCACCTCCAGGCCGCGCGTCTGCTCTCGCCGTCGTCGGCGATCGCGGGGCGGGCCTACTTCCTGTCCGCGGGCGACCCGCGCCCGGTCTGGGAGATCATCGGCCGTATGCTGGCCGCCGCGGGCCTGCCGCCGCCGACGCGCGCCGTCCCCAAGTCCCTGGCCTTCACGGCGGCAAGCGCCTGCGAGGGCGTCTGGCGCGCCCTTCGGCTTTCTTCCGAGCCGCCGCTGACGCGCTTCCTGGTTCTCCAACTCACCACCGCGCACTGGTTCGACATCACGGCCGCCAAGCGCGACCTGGACTGGTCTCCGCGCGTGACCATCGAGGCGGGCATGGAGCGGCTGGCTCAGTGGCTGCGGGCGGAGAGGGGTGTTTGAGGCGGCGAGGCGTGAAGAATAATCGGTGCGAAGCGCGGCCTTGAGCACGTTATGGCGGGTCTTGACCCCGGGCGGGGTCGGGCTATACTCTGAATCTCTGACAAAAACGAAATGTAGTCATGGGATTGTTAAATGTGGGCTGGGTCGTGCGTTGTTGTCGCAGTCCGCAGAGGACATCTATATGGTGAAACCTAACATTCGAAAGGCCGGGTTAGCCGCAGGGGCCGTCTTATCGACGGAAAATGTTCCATTGGTTGTCCTACAGGATAACGTTGACGTCCTGGCGGATACGAAGGGATTCCGGGGGCGGAAAGAGCATTTTAAGGGCTTTATTCTCGTGCAACCGAACAGTTTTTCTCATAGCAGCGGCCTCAAGAATCGAAGGCCGGGCAGATGATTGCCACGGTGTTCGTTGATTACGATAACTTCCGTCTGCGGATTCCTGAGCGGACTGCTCAAGACGTTGAATTCAACCTCGGAGCCCTGATTCGTCACCTTCTGGATGAGGTGCGCAATTTTGGCGGCATCAGAGAGGTTGATATCCGCCTGTATGGCGGATGGCTAGATGAGGTGGGAAGCCACACGCAATGCGCCAGTTGGCTGCTGACCTCTGCGTCAAGCTCCAGAGGCCGCTGGAATGGTCTGCTGGTGCGGCCAGCGCTCATCAGGTCTACGATCTGGCGGCCTGATGATGAATTGCGCGGCACGTTTAGGAGTCGGGCTGCCACCCCAAGGCAGAAGATGGTAGACGGGATGATAATTCTGGATCTCGTCTACTTTGCACAAAACGATTCATCTAGGCTGCTCCTGATTTCGGATGACGATGATCTAGTGCCGGGTGCCTTGGCGGCAGCGGGGTTACGCCGAGACGCAATTTCATGGGCACGACTGTGTTCTGCTGGCGATCGCCCTAACGATTCCCTGTGCCAGTCTGCTCAGATCAGATTGTGCAATCTGCGGAGGACTCCATGATGAAAGAAGGCTTTATCACGTATTGGCAGGCTCGGCTCCAAAGAGATTTGGCGGCGTTCGCCGATCCGGGGACGCTGGTTGTGAGCCCCGGGCAAGCCGCGATCGATTCCAAATGGGAATCTCGTGGGAAGGAAATGTCGGCACATTTTTCTATTTCTCTCGATACGGGTGTGCGCGTGATGTTTCAAGAGCGCACGCTTTCCTACCGAGCCTTTCTCTCGACTCCTGAAATGGCGGATTTGCTGGGGCTCGCGAAGATGCGACTGCGTTTCCCCCAGAGCAAAATATTTATCGAGACCAAGGGAAGAAAGCTGGACGGCGATGCATCGCGCCCCGAATCTGCGATTGATCTTTTAAAGCGCGAGTCGGAAGAATCGAATGATACCGGGCGCACCAAGATCTTGATGGTCACAGGGGATGCTGGCTCCGGGAAAACGCAAGTTCTTACTGAGCTCGTGCGCCGAAAGGCGGAAGAGTTCGTATCCGGCAAATCCGACTGCCTATACCTGTATATCAATGCGCAAGGACGTGCATTGGCGAGGCTATATGAAGCGATCGCAACCGAATTGCAAGATTTGCGCTCGCTCGTAACCTATCACGCTATTCCCGCTCTTGTGCATGCGGGCGCCCTAGTCCTCGTCGTGGACGGATTCGACGAACTTCTAGGTGTTGGCGGCTACGATGATGCTTTTAGCTCCCTAGCATCGTTCATCGGGGAATTGGATGGCGAGGGGCGGATTATTGCTTCTGCGAGAAGCGCTTATTATGAGCAGGAGTTCCTGCAACGGGCAGGCACGGCGGCCTCGCTCGGGCAGCAGTCTTGGATGCAGGTCCCCATTAAGGTGGAGAATTGGGGGGAGGATGAGCTCTCTGCCTATGCCACTAAATATTGTCAGGCAGGGGGTATGGATGACGTGCGCACGCAAGAATTAGTGGCGAGCGCGCGAAGGGCATTGTCGGGCGCCAATTCAGCTCTTCTTGGAAAGCCCCTTTTCATCGCGAAGACCCTAGAGCTGCTTGCCACTGTTCCTGATTTCGCGTTCAAGGGGAACGACCTTCTGAAATCGCTAGTCGAAGGGTACCTCGAACGCGAGCGATGCGCAAAACTTTTGGATAAGAGCAGCAAGCCTCTGCTTACGCATGACCAGATGTCCAGCCTAATGGTTGCGTTGGCCGACGAGATGTGGAATCAGGAGACTCGTGAGTTAGACAGCCGGTCGGTAAAGGAAATCGCGGATTTCCAGCTGGAGCTTCTCGGAGTCGACAGCGCGGCTCGCATCATTACGACAGAGAGGATGCCCTTTCTCGCATTTATGACCAAGGGCTCTCGAAGCGGCCAAGTTGCGTACGAACATGAAATGTTCTTCTCCTACTTCTTGGCGGCGGCGCTTTCAAAGCGCTTGATTTCTAAGGATATTGGCTTCGAGTTGTTTCTTGGGAGATCTATTCTCCCGAGCGAGGTTAGCGATACAGCCTCGCGCATATTGATCGAAGAAAAGCGGCTGTCAGACAATGCGGCTCTGCAGGGAATGCTGGCCTATGTTGGAAGCGCCGCGATTCAGCGTAACTCTCGAAGTGAACAGATTAAGGAGAATGCCGGCACACTCGTGCTGGCGCTTTTCAATACCTTGCACGACAGCGGCTGGACTGAGCTCAAGAATGCCGAAATCCGCGGGATCACGTTCCCGGGTGGATCGATGGAGCGGCTCGAGTTTAATTCCTGCAATTTCTCGAACGTCATCTTCCGGCGCGTTGACCTGAGCCTAGCCAGATTCATCAACTGCTCCGCGCACGATGTCTCGTTCTACGAGCCAACAGTGGATCCGAAGTCGACCCGGCTACAATTCGTAAACTTCGATCCAGCTAGCGTTTATGGCATTCGGTGGCACCACGATGATCGCCTCGAAGTCGTCTACGATCCCGATCAGCTATTGGACGTGCTCTCGAAGTGCGGCGCCGTCGAAAAGGCTAAAACAGCTGGAGAGACCGCCCGAAAGATAGATCCGCACCTTCTCGATATGATCCAGCGATTGTTGAGAGCGTACAATCGGGCTAATCCTCTATGCGTCGCGGACTGGCAGCTGAAGAAGATCGTCGCCGAAAACCAATGGTCAGACCTTCGTCGAATTCTCATCGAGTTCGGGATTGTTACTTCCGAGGAGAGGGATACTTCCGGCAGTCACAAAGAATTCCTCAGGCGCCGATTCCTTACGGATGACGTCATGAATGGCCTTTATCGCTCTCGCGACGCTGCTCCGCAAATTCAGCGCTTTTGGGATAAGATCGAGCAAGAATTCCCGGCACGCGGAAGCTGATTCTCTACCAGCGGTCCATTTCTCTCAGTTCGCCGGGAAGAGACTTGTGCCGTATCTCGTAGGCGTTCCAGATCGCGTTCCACAGGGCGCACCGATACGCGCTTGGCCATAGGCGGCTATCGCCTTCGACCTGCTCGTGAGGGCCGAGCGATTCTTCCGGGATCATCTGCCTGTCGCCGGCCGAGTCGTTCCGAATCTTTTCGAGCGCGAAGACGATCCGCTCTATCCGCCGCAGGCGCTACGAGAAGCTTTGGCGAACGCCTTCTGCCATCGGGACTACTCCATCGGCGGCGGCTCGGTGGGAATCGCGATCTATGACGATCGTTTGGAGATCTGTTCCTCCGGCTCACTGCACTTTGGCTTGACCGCCGCGGACCTCTACAAGCCGCACGAGTCCTTACCCTGGAATCCGATTATCGCGGACGTATTTTACCGGCGCGGGATCATCGAGACGTGGGGCCGCGGCACCATCAAGATGGCCGAGATGATGGATCGTGCCGGCCTGCCGCAGCCCGAGATTGAGGAAATCCCTGGTGCGGTTGTGGTCCGATTCCGCGCGACCCGATATCAGCCGCCGACGCGGGTCGGTCATGATCTTACCGATAGGCAGCGTGAGATTTTGGATGCACTCGCTTCGGCCGGGGCTGTTCGTCTGGGCGAAATTCTTCCTCTGCTGAAGACGAAGACGGCCGAGAGAGCGCTTCGCGAGGACTTGAAACATCTGCGCCGGTTGAAGCTCGTAGCCTGCAAGGGCCACGCACGTGGTGCGCGGTGGTCCTTGGAGCGGCAAGCGAAATGAAATGTCGAATTCTGTCGAATTCTGTCGAATTCCGTCGAATTCGACGTAAAATGCCGCTGGATAAAGTGTTTTTCGATACCGCGAGCTGTCTATGACGACGACTAGTGATGGTGACGTGTCCCCGTATAACCGAGCTGGTTTTAATTGAGGCTCATCCGTTCTCCCTCCCTGTAACGGCCGATTGTCAGGCGTGTCGCCGCCATTTAGTGGCACGCCTCCGGACGCAAAGCTATACTACAGACTTCGGATCTACGAAAACGCGCTTGCGCGGCTTGCCGCGCTTGGCTGTCCCGTGGTCCGAACGGGGGCAATAGATGGCGCTACGGAAGTCGGAGCTTTACTCGACCCTTTGGGCCAGCTGCGACGAGCTTCGCGGCGGAATGGACGCAAGCCAATACAAGGACTACGTTCTGGCCCTGCTGTTCGTGAAGTACGTCAGCGATAAGTATGCCGGCCAGCCTTACCCCGCCATCACCATCCCGAAGGGCGCCGGCTTCCAGGACATGGTCGCCTTGAAGGGCAAGAGCGACATCGGCGACCAGATCAACAAGAAGATCATCGGTCCCCTGTTCGAGGCCAACAAACTGTCCGACCCGCCGGACTTCAACGATCCGGCGAAGCTGGGCAGCGGCAAGGAGATGGTGGCCAAGCTCGACGGGCTCATCGGGATATTCGAGAACCCGGCGCTCGACTTCTCAAAGAACCGCGCGGACGGCGACGACATCCTGGGCGACGCCTACGAGTATCTGATGCGGCACTTCGCCACCGAGAGCGGCAAGAGCAAGGGTCAGTTCTACACCCCGGCCGAGGTCAGTCGGGTGATGGCCAAGCTCATCGGCATCGGGACCGCGAAGATCAGCAACAAGACCTCGGTCTACGACCCCACCTGCGGGTCCGGCTCCCTGCTGCTCAAGGTCGCCGACGAAGCAAGGCACGCCCAAGGCATCAAGGTCACGCTGTATGGCCGGGAGAAGGACTCCGCGACTTCCGGTCTGGCGCGGATGAACATGATCCTGCACGACAACGCCGGGGCGAGCATCCACCAGGGCAACACGCTGGCGAACCCTCTGTTCAATGACGATTCCGGCGCGCTGAAGACCTTCGATTTCGTCGTCGCCAATCCGCCGTTCAGCGACAAGCGCTGGAGTTCCGGTCTCGATCTCGAAAACGATCCGTACGGCCGCTTCGAGGGGTTCGGCGTTCCGCCGGCCAAGCAGGGCGACTACGCCTACCTCCTGCACATCGTGCGCTCGCTCAAGTCCACGGGCAAGGGCGCTTGCATCCTGCCGCACGGCGTCTTGTTCCGGGGCAACGCGGAGGGGGCAATCCGCAAGAACCTGGTCTTGAAGCGCTACATCAAGGCCATCATCGGTCTGCCGCCGAACCTGTTCTACGGCACGGGCATCCCGGCCTGCATCGTGGTCATCGACAAGGAGGAGGCGCAGGCGCGCAAGGGCATCTTCATGATCGACGCCTCCAAAGGCTTCATCAAGGACGGTCCCAAGAACCGGCTGCGCGAGCAGGACCTCCACAAGATCGTGGACACCTATGAGCGGGAGGCGACGGTCGAGCGCTACTCGCGCATGGTCCCGCTGTCCGAGATCAGCGACCCGAAGAACGATTTCAACCTGAACCTCCCGCGCTACATCGACAGTTCCGAGCCCGAGGACTTGCAGGACATCGGCGGCCACCTCCGCGGCGGAATCCCGGAGCGCGACATCGACGCCCTTGAGGCGTACTGGAAGGTCCTCCCCGGCGTTCGTGCCGCGTTGTTCAAGAAGGCGGATCGCCCGGGCTATTGTCAGCTCAAGGTCCCTGTCGGCGAGGTCAAGGCGACCATCTTCGGCCACGCCGAGTTCCAGGCGTTCACCGACGCCACGACAAAGCTGTTTGCCCAGTGGAAGGCCACGAGCATCCCGCACCTCAAGGGGATCTCCAAAGGAGTCAAGCCCAAGGCGCTCATCGAGAAGCTGTCGGAGGGCCTCCTTGCCGCCTTCGACAAGGCGCCGCTTCTCGACGCTTACGATGTCTACCAACACTTGATGGACTACTGGGCCGAGGCGATGCAGGACGACTGCTACCTCATCGCCGCCGACGGCTGGGCGGCCAAGCCCGCGCGCATCGTCGACAAGAAGGGCAAGGACAAGGGCTGGGGCTGTGATCTGATCCCCAAGTCCTACATCGTCGCGCGTTACTTCGCCAAGGAGCAGGCGGCTCTCGAGGCCAAGCAGGCCGAGCTCGAAGCCGTCTCCGCAAGTCTCGCTGAGTTGGAGGAGGAACACGGCGGCGAGGAAGACGCCCTGGGCTCGTTGGAGAAGATCGCCAAGGCCGAGGTCAACGCCCGGCTCAAGGAGATCAAGGGCGACTCCGAAGCGAAAGATGAGGAGGCCGTGCTGAATCGTTGGCTGGAACTCTCCGAGAACGAGGCCGCTCTGAAGCGGGCCTTGAAGGACGCCGAGGCCGCTCTCGATAAGGCCGCTTACGAAAAGTACCCGAAGCTCTCCGAGGCCGAGATCAAGACCCTTGTAATCGATGACAAGTGGATGGCCCATCTCGACGCCGCGGTGCGCGGCGAGTTGGATCGCGTCTCGCAGACTTTGACCGGGCGCGTCCGTCAACTGGCTGAGCGGTATGCCGCGCCGCTGCCTCAGATTCTCCGCGAAGTCGCGACGCTCAGCGCGCGCGTGGACGAGCATCTCGCGAAGATGGGGGCGATTTCGAAGTGAAGCCCGGCTACAAGCAGACTGAGATTGGGCTAATCCCACGGGAGTGGGAGGTTAAATCTGTAGCCGAACTCGGCATAATTAAGACCGGGCCCTTCGGCACACTTCTCAAGGCAACTGAGTATGCGGGAGCCGAGGGAGTCCCTTTGATATCGGTGGGAGAGGTCGGCCAAGGCGTTTTCCGGGTTAAGGATCATACACCACGTGTGCCGGATAAGGTTGTTCGGAGACTTCCGCAGTACGTGCTGCGAACTGGCGATATTGTGTTTGGTCGGAAGGGAGCAGTTGAGCGCTCGGCTCTTGTTACTGAAGCCGAAAATGGTTGGTTTCTCGGTTCGGATGGGATCAGTATTCGTCCCCAGGCCCTCGGCTTCCCACCGTATTTGGCTTGCCAGTTCCAAAGACAGGAAGTCCAAAGTTGGCTGATTCAGCACGCCATCGGGACAACTATGGCCTCTTTGAATCAAGGGATCTTGAGTCGCGTACAGATCCCATACGCACCTCTTCCCGAACAACGCGCCATCGCCAAGGCGCTGGGAGATGTGGACGCGTTACTCGGCGCACTCGACCGGCTCATCGCCAAGAAGCGCGACCTCAAACAGGCCGCGATGCAGCAGCTTCTCACGGGGCGAAGGCGACTGCCTGGGTTCCGCGGTGAGTGGGATGAAGTGCGGCTGGGACAAGTGGCGGATATGAGAAGCGGGGGTACCCCGCCATCTTCAGTGGCGGCTTACTACGACGGAGACATACCGTGGGCTTCGATTTCGGATATGACCAAAGGTGGTAAGGTGCTCTTGAGTACCGACCGTAACCTTTCCCGCGCAGGTTTCGCGAACTGCGCCGTCCAAATGCTCCCAACCGGCACGGTGCTCTACGCTATGTATGCCTCCCTTGGTGAGTGCAGCATTGCTGGAATCTCATTGTGCTCAAGCCAGGCGATACTCGGTATCCGGCCGAAGGACAAACTTAACGGCGATTTCCTCTACTACTACCTGCTTGCGTTGAAACCCAAGGTGAAGATGTTAGGCCAACAGGGAACGCAGGCGAACTTAAACAAGCAAATGGTCCAGGACTTCCGACTAGTGCTCCCGTCTTTGCGTGAGCAGGTCGCCATCGCCGAAGTGCTGTCTGATATGGATGCCGAGCTTGAGAAGTTGGAGCAGCGTCGAGACAAGACCCGCGCGCTCAAGCAGGGGATGATGCAGGAATTGCTGACCGGGAGAACGCGGCTCGTATGAGCATCGGCCAGCCGGAGCGTGTGACGCAGGAGCGCGTTCTGGCGCTTTTCCGCGATGAGTTGGGCTATCGGTATCTCGGCGACTGGACGGAGCGGTCGGGCAACAGCAACATCGAGGAAAAACTGCTTTCGGACTACTTAGGCAAGGCAGGCTACACTGCCGAGCAGATCTCGAAGGCCATCTTCGATCTGCGGACCGAAGCGAACAACCCCAACCACAGCCTTTACGAGAACAATAAGAAGGTCTACAGCCTGCTCAGGTACGGCGTACCGGTCAAGACCGCCGTCGGCGAGAACACCGCCACCGTCAAGCTCATCGACTGGGAGCACCCCGAGAACAATGACTTCGCCATCGCGGAGGAGGTGACGCTTCGCGGCCACCAGGAGCGCCGGCCGGATCTGGTGCTGTATGTCAACGGCATCGCCGTCGGCGTCATCGAGCTCAAGAACAGCCGCGTCTCCATCGGCGACGGCATCCGCCAGAACCTCTCCAACCAGAAACCGGAGTTCAACGCCTGGTTTTTCAGCACCGTCCAGTTCGTCTTCGCCGGCAACGATTCCGAAGGACTTCAGTATGGCACGGTCGGCACCCAGGAGAAGTACTTCCTCAAGTGGAAGGAGGACGAGGCCGACAACAGCCGCACCAAACTCGACAAGTACCTGGCCAAGATGTGCCGCAAGGACCGCCTGATCGAGTTGATGCACGACTTCGTGCTGTTCGACGCCGGGGTCAAGAAGCTGCCGCGCGTCCATCAGTACTTCGGCATCAAGGAAGCCCAGAAGTCCGTAAAGGCCTACAAGGGCGGCATCATCTGGCACACGCAAGGCAGCGGCAAGAGCATCGTGATGGTGCTCTTGGCCAAGTGGATCCTCGAGAACAATCCCAAAGCTCGCGTCCTGATCGCCACCGACCGCGACGAGCTGGACAAGCAGATAGAGGGGGTCTTCCAGGGCGCCGATGAGGCGATCAAGCGCACGAGCAGCGGGCGTGAGCTGGTCGGTCTGCTCGGTGA
This sequence comes from bacterium, assembly GCA_021806745.1. Classification (GTDB taxonomy): domain Bacteria; phylum Elusimicrobiota; class Elusimicrobia; order UBA1565; family UBA9628; genus GWA2-66-18. The sequence goes on along the minus strand of JAJZQS010000024.1, from coordinate 6,465 downwards.
GGCGCGCCCTCGCCTGGTCTGCTCCCTGGTCCACAAGTTTGGCCAGCGTGGGGTGGACGACTTCGACGCCTTCATCGAGGAACTGAAGGCGAAGCCGCCCAAGACCGTGGGCGAGTTCTTCGTCTTCGTGGACGAGTGCCACAGGACGCAAAGCGGCAAGCTCCACACGGCGATGAAGGCCCTGATGCCCAACGCCGTCTTCATCGGCTTTACGGGAACGCCCCTGCTGAAGAAGGACGCCAAGACCAGCCTGGAGGTCTTCGGCAAGTACATTCATACCTACAAGTTCAGCGAGGGCGTGGAGGACGGCGTCGTGCTGGACCTGGTCTACGAGGCCCGCGACATCAGCCAGCAACTGACCTCCCAGGACCGGATCGACGAATGGTTCGACGCCAAGACGCGCGGCCTCAACGACTGGCAGAAGGCCGAGCTGCGCAGGCAATGGGGGACGATGCAGCGGGTCTTGAGCTCCCGCCAGCGCATGGAGCGGATCGTCAGCGACATCGTCTTCGACTTCGGCACGAAGCCGCGCCTGTCCGAACATCGCGGCACGGCCATCCTTGTCGCGTCCAGCATCTACGACGCTTGCAAATATTTCGAGCTGTTTCAGAAGGCGGAGACGGGCTTTCGCGGCAAGTGCGCGGTGGTGACTTCCTACAACCCCTCGGCGAAGGACGTGACGCTTGAGGAGACCGGCGCCAACACCGAGACCGAAAAGCAGTTCATCTTCAACACCTACACCGCTTTGCTCAAGGATGTCCAGGCCCGGCCCGGCAAGTCCAAGACCGAGACCTACGAGGACGACGCCAAGAAAAAGTTCCGCGAGGAGCCGGGCAACATGCGCCTGCTCATCGTCGTGGACAAGCTGCTGACCGGCTTTGACGCGCCCGCCTGCACCTACCTCTACATCGACAAGTCCATGCAGGACCACGGCCTGTTCCAGGCCATCTGTCGCGTCAATCGCCTGGACGGCGACGACAAGACCTTCGGCTACATCGTGGATTACAAGGACCTGTTCCCGAAAGTGGAGAACGCCATCGCCGTCTACACTTCCGAATTGGACCACAGCGCACCCGGCGCCGCTCCGGAGGTCTGGCTCAAGGACCGCCTGACCCTGGGCAAGGAGAGGCTGGACGCGGCGCTTGAGGCGTTCCGACTGATCCGCGAGCCCGTGAAACCGCCGCAGAATGAGCTGGAACACATCCGCTACTTCTGCGGGAACACGGAGATCCCCGAGGACCTGGCCGCTCACGAGCCCCGCCGGACGGCTCTCTACAAGGCGGTGGCGACGCTGATCCGCGCCTACGCCGCGATCGCCGACGACCTGGCCGCGGCCGGCTACAGCGCGGCCGATGCCGCCAAGATCAAGAAGGACATCGAGAACGCGGTCGACCTGCGCGAGATCGTGCGCCGGGCCAGCGGCGAGACGCTGGACCCTAAGGCGTACGAGTCGGACATGCGCCACCTCATCGACACCTACATCGCCGCCGGCGAGTCGCGCAGGATTTCGCCCTTCGACGAGATGCCGCTCCTGGAGATCATCGTGAAGTCGGGGATGGCCGAGGCGATCAAGAATCTGCCGGGCGGCATCCGCGGGGACAAGGACGCGCTGGCCGAGACCATCGTCAACAACGTCCGCCGCAAGATCATCAAGGAGCACCTGAACGACCCGGCCTACTACGACCGGATGTCGAAGCTCTTGGACGAGATTCTCGCGGACATGAAGGCCAAGCGCATCGCCTACGAGGAGTATCTCAAGCGACTGGCGACGCTGGCCAAGCAGGTGCAGGTGGGCCACGCCGACACGCTGCCGCCCCGGATCTCGACGCCCGGCATCCGGGCGATCTTCAACAATCTCCGCGTTCCGACGGGGATGGACCCCGGCGCGGTCGCGCGTGACGGCGTCGTAAACCACGATACGGACCCGCGCGTGGAGATTGCCGTGGCCATTGACGAGGCCATACGCCGAGCCCGACCCGACGACTGGCGCGGCAACCAGGCGCGCGAAAACGAGATCAAGCGCGCCATCCTGCCCCTGCTGGGCGACGACCCGCGGGAAGTGGAGCGCCTGTTCCCGATCATCAAGCAGCAGCGGGAATACTGATGGCCGCGACATTGGAGTTGGGCGGCGTCACCCTTTCGGTACTGAAAAAGGACATCAAGAATCTGCATCTCAGCGTCTATCCGCCCGCCGGCCGCGTCAGCATCTCGGCGCCGCGCCGGATGAACTTGGACACGATCCGTCTGTTCGCGATCACCAAGCTGGGGTGGATTCGGGAGCAGCAGAAGAAACTGGCCGAGCAGGAACGCGAAACCCGCCGGGAATACATCGATCGTGAAAGCCACTTCGTGTGGGGACGGCGCTATCTGCTCAAGGTCATCGAGGTTGACGCGCCGCCGCGCGTCGAGCTTCTCCACGGGAACCTCGTACTGCGCGTTCGACCGGGGACCGATGCCGCGGCGCGCGGCGAGATCGTTTCGGGTTGGTACCGCGACCTGCTCCGCGGGAAGATTCCGGCGCTGATCAAGGCTTGGGAGCCGCGTCTAGGGGTTCGGGTCGGGGCCGTCTTCATACAGCGTATGAAGACCAAGTGGGGGAGCTGCAATCCGGCGGCCCGGACGATGCGCCTCAACACGGAGCTCGCCAAGAAGCCTGGGGAATGTCTCGAGTACATCGTCTTGCACGAGATGGTTCACCTCCTGGAGCGCAAGCACGGTCCGCGGTTCGTGGCCCTGATGGATCGGTTTTTGCCGCGCTGGCGGGAGACCCGTGAGTTGCTGAATCGGCTCCCGGCTCGCCACGAATCCTGGGAGTACTAGCCAGAAAACTGAGCCAAAACCAGGTTTAGAAAATTCGATTGTCACCGGTTGAAAATGCGGAGACCGGTTCATTCGCTCTCATTGCGAGTCGATTCGACCAACATGACGGCGGGCTGTCGTATAGCCTGCCGGCGGCCGAACCGAGACGGATGTCCCCATCAGCACACCCCCGGCCAGAAACGGCCGCCGCGCGCCACGTCCCGCCAGGGAACGGCCTCGATTCCGCGGCCGAGCTTCAGGCGCTCATTGCCGCCGTAAATCACCACGCCGCGCGTCAGCTTGAGGTCGTCCATGCAGTTCTTAAGACCGATCAATCGCCTGGGGGACGTCAGAAAACCGGGGGATGTCAGAGGCCCGTCAAGTCCTGCGTCAGAAACGTGGAAATGTGACGGCAGGAAAGCCAGGCGCGCGCGGGCCGCTCTTCGAAGCATGCTTGTGGTATAGAAGGCGACCTTCTAAATTACGAGGTATAGAAAATAACTCCAGGGACTCCCCGTGGAAGCCGGGCCTTGACGGGTGTTATCATATATGATAACCTCATATCAGGTGCCCATATATCCCTCGCCGGACGATTTCATTATTCATGAGGGGCCTTCATTCCGCGTTGAGTGGTACTATTCGGATTCAGGTGATATGCCTGCGAAGGAGTATTTCGATAACGAACTCTCCGATGCGGAGCAGAGGCGCCTGCTCCACATGGTGAAGTACATGGCTGATAAGCCGTTCGGAAGCAATCGCCTGCCCGAATCGATGTACCGGATCGAAGATAGGGAAAACAAAATATACGCGTTTAAGCCGAATGCACATCGCTTCTTCAATTTCACCACCGAGGGACGGAAAATCGTCGTTACGAACGCATACAGAAAGCACTCGAACAAAATGACGAAGGCGGATTTGGAGATACTCGAGGTATCGTTAAAATATCGACGGGACTATCTCCGGCGTGTCCACGAGGGGGTCTATTATGAAGGTTGAGGCCAAGAAAAGGGGGATGCTCGCAAGGAAGCTTGAGAATCCCGAATTTGCGGAACAATTTGAAGAGGGCTTCGACGCCTTCGAGCTCGAAGTGCAAATTCTCAATGCACTCGAGGCGAAGGAATGGAGCTACTCTAAGCTCGCTGATGCGGTCAAAACCAGCAAGAGCAACATTTCCCGAGACTTGAATGGGGGCGGACTTCTCTCTGCCACCATCTCCAGAGTTCGGAGAATCGCCGATGCTTTGGGCATGAAACTTGTGATGTTCCTTATCCCTAAAGAGCAGGCTCACTTCATCGTTCCCAAGCTGCAGGATATCGCAAGAAGTTCGTTCAACGCGGCTCACGGGGGATTCCCTGTTGCGCCTCTTTCGCTTGCCCCCGGCATGATTGGTAACACGAACGCTGCCCTGTATTTCACGGCATCACGCTCGGAGAGCAAAGCCAGTATTCGACTTGGGCTCGGAGAGGAATCCATCCGATGAAAGCTGCTGCAAAAGCCAAACAGGAGACGAACCGCTGGAGGGTTACGATGCTTCTTGCCGACTATGCGGAGGCGATTAACGGCAAGCTTTACATCATGGGAGGCGGTTGGTCCATCACCGGCCCGGCGCCCTCCCAATCGGCGCTTGCTATCAAAATTGAAGTACCTTGGAATGACACGAACCGAAGACATGAATTGAAGGTTGAATTGCTTGATGGGGACTATAATCCTGTCCTCGTGCCTACGCCCGCGGGCAATTCCGCGCTCGTTGTTACGGGAGCATTCGAGGTCGGCCGCCCGCCTGGAATCATCGTCGGATCCCCGCTTGACGTTCCGTTCGCATTCAACATTGGGCCAATCCCGCTGGAGTCGGAGCGGCGATACATCTGGCGGCTTTCCATCGATGGGAAGACCGACGAGAATTGGCAGGTAACATTCTCAACTCGTCCCTCCGGTCAGCAGGGACCTGCGCTTCGGGCTTCTGCGGATTGAACCCAAGCCCGCGAAGGAGGCGCCCGAGATGATTGCCAACCCGGAACCGCAATTCTAATCGGCCTAGAATTCCCGGGGTGACCCCAACCCAAAAGCTAGACCAGAAGCCTGTTTAAATTTTTTGTCGTTTGAAGCCCTGTATTAACCTGTTTTGCGTACTCCAGCGGCGTTCTCCCGTCGATGGAGCCGTAGGAAAGTCAGTCGGTGACAAATTGTCACCGGCTGAAAATGCGGAGACCGGTTCACTCGCTCTCCTTGCGAGTCGATTCGACCGGCCTTCCTCGGTTAAGAAGATGGGTTCTCACTCGCTCAACCATCCGGCGATCGCCGTCCAGCATGTCACGGATATCGATTCCAATCTTTCCGTCCCATAGGTTCCCCGCGCAGATGCAATCGTCGGGCGCCAACGGGATCTCAGGGGCCAGTCCGGCCGCCAATTTCAGCGGCATCAGCGAGTGCATGACGGCGGGCGTGTCGATCTCGGTGGAACCATCGTTCTGCAAAGCTAGTAAAAAAGCATTATACGGGTGGGCCTTGACAGAAAATGTTCTATGTTATGCAGTGTTCATTGTTAATGAACACTAGATTTTCAGTGAATATAGAGACCGCCTTTGTTGAGGCGTGCCGCCGGCAGCTTGAACAAGCCCTCGGCGGCGGCCTCAAGATCGAGCTAACCGCGCCCCCGCGGCAGCGCGGCTACGATTTTGATCTGCGCATTGGGACCAAGCCGGAGATGCGCCTCATCGTGGAGGCCAAGACGCGCATCGCCACGCGCAGCCAGGCGGACCACGTGATCCTCCAACTGCGGCGCTGCGCCGGGGACGCGCCTGCGGCCGTGTTCGCCGATTGGATGCCGGAGCACGCGGCCGAGGAATTCCGGCGGGCGGGGATCTTCTTTGTGGACGCCCAGGGCAACATGTTTCTGCGCCACGCGCCGCAACTGTTCCTGGACGTGAGGGGGAGAAAGCCCGAGCGGCGGCCCAAGGCGGAGCCCGGTCGCCTGATCGAGCCCGCCGGGCTTCGGGTCATCCATTTCTTGCTGACGCATCCAAAGCACGCGGGGGCCCCGTTGCGTGAGATCGCCCAGGGCGCCGGCGTCGCCCTGGGCACCGCTCATGCGGTTCGGGCGGAATTGCGCCGGGCGCAGTGGCTTCTCCCTGCGGCCAAGGGGCAGGCGCGCTTTGGCGATCTCAAGGGACTCATCGACCTCTTCGTGCGCGGGTATGCCCTGAAGCTGCGGCCCGCCTGCGCGCTCGAAACCTACCGCCACAAGAAGACCGCGCCTCAAGAGATCTTGGAGGGAATGGCACAGCGCCTGACGGGAACCGCGGGGCGCTGGGCCGTTACCGGCGGCATGGCGGCGCGCGAGATGACGCGGTACCTGGAGCCCAACGCCGTCACGCTGTTCGTCGACGAGCAGGCGCAGGCTCGGTTGGCCGACGAGCCGATGCTGCGCGATCAGACCGGCGGCAACGTCACGCTTCTGCGGCTGCCCGATCCTGCGTTCGTCGCCGAGCAAACGACCGGTCGTTGGCCGTTGGCCACGCCCTTTCTCGTTTATGCCGAGTTGCTTCAAGACGGCGGGCAGCGCGAGCTTGAGACCGCCGGAATGGTCTACGAACGCTACATCCAGCCCTTGGTGACCCATGGAGACTGAACTCAAGGACACGGTCGCCGACGTCTGCGCGGCGGCTG
>JAJZQS010000137.1 GCA_021806745.1 bacterium | reverse complement strand
CCGCGCCGGTCATGCGCCGCCCTACCGCCCTTTAGCGCGCTCGTGGAAGTAGTCGGTCAGGCTCTTGGAGAGCGTGACGAAGTCCGAGGGCATCATCACCAGGATCGTGCTGTTGTTCTCGGCGCCGACTTCCGACACCATCTGCATTCGGCGCAGCTCCAGCGCGGCGGGGTTTCCCGCCATCTGCTCGCAGGCTTGGGACAACTTCAGCGATGCCTCCAGCTCCGCCTCGGCCTTGATCAGACGGGCGCGTTTCTCGCGGATGGCCTCGGCCTGCATGGCCATGACCTGCTGCATGGCCTCGGGAAGCTCCACGTCTTTCATCTCGAAGCGCTCGAGCTCCACGCCCCAGGCCGTGGTCGTGGTCGCGATGCTCTCGCGCAGGAGGCTGTTGATCTTGTCGCGGTTTTGCAGCACCTCGTCGAGGTCGTGCTGGCCGATGATGTTGCGCAGGCTGGTCAGGGCCAACTGATAGACGGCGCCGCCCACGTCGCTGACCGCGATGACGGACTTCTCGGAATCGACGATCTTGTACCAGAGGACGGCGTTGACCTTGATCGTGACGCTGTCGCGCGTGATGGTCTCTTGTGACTCGGCCGAGATGGTCCTGATGCGGATGTCGACGGTCACCGAGCGCTCGATGCCGAAGGGAAGCACCCAGTAGAGGCCCGGACCGCGGACTCCGGCGAAGCGCCCCAGCCGGAAAATCACGCCGCGCTGGTATTCCTGGGCGATGCGCAGGCTGGTCACGATCACGGCGACCAAAACGGCGATGACGATCATGGCGGGGACCCCCTCGCGGCGGACGGCCTGGGTAGACTATGCCCTGTCTTGGCGGCGCGTTTCAAGCCCGAGCCCGCCGCGGGCCATGCGGCTTTGCGGCGGGTGGCGGCGTTCGCGCCGCCGAAGACGCCGACCCCGGCATGTGAGGCCCGCGAGATCACGCATCGTGCGACGCTAGCCGGAGGAATCGATGGCCGCGCGCACGGCGTGCAGCAGAGCGTCGCCGACATACGGCTTCGGCAGGAAGAAGACCCTCGCAAGCCCGGAGGGCGCGGAGACATCCGGTTCCTCGACCATCCCGCTGCTGGCGACCACGGGCAGGCCCGGCGCCAAGGCGCGCAGCGCGGCGATCAGCGCGCGTCCATCCATCAGCGGCATGGACATGTCCGTGACGACCGCAGACACCGCGTCGTGGTGTCGGGAGAAGACGGCGACCGCCTCGCGCCCATCGGCCGCCAGCAGGACCCGGTAGCCGGCTCCCTCCAGGATCCGGCGAACGACGCTCCTGATCGGGGACTCGTCATCCACGACCAAGACCAGTTCGCCGTTTCCGCGCGGGATCGGCGGCCGCTCGCCGCCGACCGCATCCGCGCCCGGCGCGATGGCGGGCAGGTAGACGAAGAAGCTCGATCCCGCGCCCAACTCGCTTTCCACGGCGATGAAGCCTCCATGGCTTCGCACGATGGCCAGCGTGGTGGACAGCCCCAAGCCCGTGCCGCGGCCGACCGCCTTGGTGGTGAAAAACGGCTCGAAAATCTTGTCGCAGATCTCCGCGGGAATGCCCGTGCCCGTGTCCGACACGATGACGCGCACGAACGCCCCCGGGCGGCCGCCAGGCACGAGGTCCGCGTCGCGCTCCGCGAGCTCGACGCCGTCCAGGCGGATGGCCAGCTTCCCCCCGCCGGGCATCGCGTCCCGCGCGTTCAGGCAGAGATTGAGCAGAACCTGGTGGATTTGCGTGGCGTCTCCGAGCACGGCGCCAAGCCCCGGCGCGGCGTTCAAATCGCATGTGATCGACTTCGGGAAGGTGTCTGCGACGATCTTCGCGACCTCGCGGGCGACGGACGCCGGGTCCAGCGGTACGCGGCGGCCCTCCACTCCGCGTGCGAACAGAAGGACTTGGCGGACCATGTCGGCCGCGCGATGGACGTTCTCGTCGAGCGCATTGAGCAGGTCCGCCAGGTCCGGCTCCCGGATTCGCTCGCGCAGCATCAGCAAGGACATCATGACCGGCGACAGGCTGTTGTTGAGGTCGTGCGCGATGCCCCCGGCCATGGTGCCCAAAGCCTCCAAGCGCTGGGCGCGGAGCGCTCGGGCTTCCATTTCGCGCCGCTCGGCCTCGGCCTGCCGCATGGGACCGATGTCGATCAGGGACGCGATTCGGTGCGGCACCCCGCCTATCGTGACGACGTCCGCGGACATGAGAACGCGCAGCACGCGTCCGTCGCGCGCGCGCATGACGACTTCTTCATCGCGCATGGCCGGCCCCAACTCTCCGCCCAAGGCGAGGAGGCGCCGCAGTTCCTCGCGGGACACGATCCCCAGTTCGGCGATGGAGCGCCCGAGCATCTCTTCCCGGGAAAATCCGAAGAAGTCGGCGTAGGCGCGATTGACGTCGACGAGAATGCCGTCCATGGTCCCGATGGCGATTTTCGCCGGACTTGAAACGAAGAGCTTCGAGAACTTCTCCTCGCTTTCGCGAAGCCGCTCTTCGGTCAGCCGACTCTCCGTGACGTCCTGGCAGGTGCCCACGGCCTTAGCGAACCGTCCGGCCGCGTCCGCGAACGCGCGCCAGCGTTCCTCGACGCGCTTGACTCCCCCCCCGGGCACGAGGATCCGGTGCTCGATGCAATGAGACGCGCCGTCGCCGAGCGACGACTTGAAGGCCGCGTCCACTCGCTCGCGATCATCCGGATGCACCAACTCCAGGAACAAAGGGTGCGTGGGAAAGAAGACGGCGGGATCGGTCTCGAAGATGCGGTGCGTCTGTAGCGACCAGCGCACCTTGAGCGTGGCAAGATCCGTCTCCCAGGAACCGACCTTCGCCACGGACTGAACCGCGTCCAGACGAGCTTTTTCCTCATCCAAAAGGAGCATCAACTGGCGCGCGCGCTGCTCCCAATAGGTGCCTTCCGGGCGCGGCTCGGGACTCGGCGTGAGGGGATCTTCCATGCGTGAAGGCGGTCAATATTACACTATCGAGAGGGGGCGACGACGAGGGCGCAGGAATCGGCGCGTGCGCGCGCGCAGAACCGAACCCCTGCCTGCGGCCGCGTCGACGGCCGCAGGCAGGGGAGCGAGGGGCGGCTTTCGCCGCCCCTCGCCGTCACGAATCCGGATTATTCCGCGAGCGCGCCCGCGTTGGCCGCAACTCCCAGCGCCCGCGAGGCCGCCCGGCTCTGGTTGCGAGAAGCGGACTTCATACTCGCGAGTTGAAGCGAGGCGTCCTGGCTGCGCAGGGACTGCTCGGCACCTTTGATGAAGCTCATGTAGGGAGAGATCATCGTGTAGATGCCGACCTGGGCGCAGGTCTGGTCGCCGCGGCTGGTCACGCCCCAGAGCAGCTCCTGCCCGTTCACCTTCAAGAAAGCCGGCCCGCCGGAATCCCCGGAGCAGGAACCCACGCCGCCGGTCTGATCCATGACGACCTCGGTGCGCCCGAGCATCTGCTCGACGGGCACATTGTGGACGATGCGCAAGGTCCCCGCGCCGGTGTCCTTGACGCCGTTGTCCACGCCGTAGCCGGCCAGCGTGACCTGCATGCCCGGCGTGATGGGATCGGAAGCCGGAAGCAAGGTCGCCGGCGCGTAGCCCGGCGGCAGTCCGCCGTCGAAGTGGATGACCGCGATGTCGTGCGTGTCCGAACCCGACTCGGCGCCGTTGACGGCTCCCTGCCAGCCGGGCGCGTAGAGGTAGCCCGTGGGCGTGCGCAGCGGCGGCAAGGTGGTGGTCTGCGGGGTCACCGCCAGGCCGAAGACCAGGCGCATGTTCGCCGGGTTCACGGGATTGTTGATGTCTTCGGCCACGCAGTGAGCGGCGGTGACCACCGTGTCGTCGGCCAGCAGGGAGCCCGTGCAGATGTATTGCTCGGGCTTGCCGCCCGCGGTGGTGGGCGCCAGCTCCCCCACGATCAAGATCGTGGAGCTGGCGATCGGATCGCCGGCCTGGGCGGGATTGCCGCCGATGATGCCGAATTCCTGCGCGAACGCGGGAGAGAACGCGCCCAGCGCCAGAATCGCCGCGGCGGCGGGCCAAAGAGTCATGCGGCGGGAAGGATGGTTCATGCTGTCGATCATGCTGTCTCCGTTGATGAGAAGGTCGTCAGGCCCAGGCATTATAGGTCCAGCGGTCTTAGCCCGCATGAGGAATAGGGCCCATTCTCAAATAGGACTAAAGTCCTATGCCGCGGGCGGCCTCGCCGTTTGGGTTCTTTTCGCGGTCGCATCCCCGCGGCGAGCACGGTTCCGGCGCCCCGCGACAGCCACGCCATGCTCTGGCACGGCCGGCGGATTTGCTTTTGTCCGCAATCCGGGCTGCCCGGGCTGTCTGCTGCGCTCCCTCTGCCCCAAGCGGGGCGTCCAGCCTTTCACTTGGCCAGGCTAAGCCAGGGCCGCTCGGCCGTGGGGCCGTCTTTTGGCACGGAAAGCACGGGGATTTGCTCGATGTTTTGCAGGCGTGCCGCGCGTTCCACGGCCGGGCGCAGATAGGCATAGAGCTCCCGCGTCGTGATCTTTCCGTCGCCGTTGGCGTCGGCGGCTCCGTGTAGGCCGGAGAGGAGATAGTAGGTCAACAGGCCGTGCTGATTCTGCGGGTCGCTGGCGCTGATCTCGTTGGAGGCGGCCGCCGCGAGAACGACGGCGTTGGGCGGGCCCTCATGCTGCCGCACGGTCACCAGCGGCCGCGCGCCTTTGGCGAGCAGGGAGCGCCCGCCTTGGCCGGAGAAGCAGGCGTCGAGAACGACGGTGACGTCGGCGGTCGGAAGCTTCGAAAGATCGGCGTAGAGCCGCGAAAGAGGAAAAGCCGCATCCTCGAGATAGTTCGGTCGGCCTCGTAGGGCATGAGATAGCCTTCGCCCGTGGCGGAGTCGGCGAGCCGTATCACCTTCTCCCCTATTCCATCGCCGTCGGCGCCGCGCTGTTCTGCCTGCTCTTCTGGCGCCTGCGCTCCGACCACCCGGCCATCTAGCGCACTCGGCGCGCGACTGCTACGCTTTGGACATGGAGAACTTCGAGCGCTTCCGGATATATCTCACAAGATACGAGGTCTTCCCGGGCTGGACCGCCTGGACGCTGGTCCCCGTCGGCTTGGCCCTGATCGCGATCGTCGCGGCGTTCGCGTTCTACGGCTGGTCGCTCTACAGGCGCTGGCAAAGCCCTGCGGGAATCAACTGGGACGCCGAACTCGGCATGCGCAGAAATCCGCCGCTGCCCAGCGACCCCGGACGCCGCGGCCTCGCGCGGCTGAAGTTCGGCGCGATCGCCGTGCTCATGCTGGCCTCCGGCGTCTACAGGCTGCGCACCGGCCACGCCAGCGGGCATGTGAGCCTCTACGACCGCACGACCTATTCGGCCGACGGCATGCCGGTGTATTTTTCCGGAGGCATATTGTGCCTCGGAGGGCTGCTGCTTGGCACGGTCGCGCTTTTCGCCGATTCCGCGGCCCTCAATCGGCCGCTGGATCGGCGCGATACTCCCGAGTGAGGCGCTTGGGGCTTGATGGTCGTGACCTCCCCCGCGAAGACTAGGCCGGTGCGAACTGCGGTTCGCGGCTAGAGGCGCAAAAAAACGGAAGACTCGCCGTCGCGGATTTCGGCGAGTCTCCCGTCGTGAAGGCGCCCAGAGAAGCCGCCGGAGGTCTGGTGGCGCGTACGGGATTTGAACCCGTGATCTCTGCCTTGAGAGGGCAGCGTCCTAGGCCGCTAGACGAACGCGCCACCCGAACCCCGGAAGTACGCTATTCTAGCACGCCTTGGCACCCAT
>JAJZQS010000136.1 GCA_021806745.1 bacterium | reverse complement strand
CCAGCGGCGGCCCCATCGTCTTGTTCTTGCCGCTGTCGCCGCCGCTGATCTCGCTGACGGTGACCATCCCCGCCGGGGCGTTCCCGCCGGGAACCGCGGCCTCGGCCATCGAGGGCTTTTTGGGCACCCCGCTCAGCAGCCTTTCCGGCGCGACCAGCAACGAGGGCACGATCACGCCGACCGGACCGCAGGCGGCGTTCTGCGTGTCGGGTGCGTCCACCTGTCTTTCTTCCGGCGGTCCGCAGCCTTCCCAACCCGTCGTGTTCGCGGTGGCGTACAATCCCGCCCAGTTGACGGGAGGCTTCAGCGAAAGCACGCTGCAGTTGATGCGCTACGATCCCGCCGCGGGACAATGGACGCTGGTCGATTCCCACGACGATTCCACTTCGCACGTGCTGACCGCCTACACCACGCACTTTTCCCTGTTCGCTCCTTTCTTCGTGGGCGCGGCCTCCGCCGGCAACGTCTCCTCCATCCAAGTTTTTCCGCAGCCCTGGGAACTCGGCGCGCCGGGCAGCCCCTACTACTCGAACGTGCTGACCTTCTCGAACCTGCCCGCGGGGGCGACGGTCAAGCTGTTCACGCTCACCGGCGAGATGGTCTGGGAAGGCACGGCCTCGCCCGCGGGCACGCTCACCTGGGACGGGCACAACCGCTTCGGGCGCTGGGCGGCCTCGGGCACCTACTTGTGCGACATGGAGTCCGGCGGCTCGCGCAAGATCCGCCGAGTGGTCCTCATCCGATGAAAGTCTTGCTGGCCGCGCTCGTGCTTTCGTCTTCGGCGCGCGCTCTCCAGCAGAACGTCGGCTCGGCCGCCGCGCAGTTTCTGACCATCGGCGCGGGCGCGCGATCGCTGGGCATGGGAGGCGCGTACACGGCCATCGCGGAGGGCCCGGAAGCCATCTACTGGAATCCGGCCGGGATGGCCGCCATGAAAAGTCCCGAGGCCGACTACAGCCTGACCCAGCTTCCGGCCGGGATCATGCACAACTACGCGGCCGCCGCGGCGCCGTCGTCTTTCCTGCACGGCGACGTCGGCGTGGCCTTCACCAGCCTCACCCAGCCCGGAATGGACCTGGTCACCGCCTCCAACCAGACCGTCGGCGCTTTCGCCCCGCATTCCGAGGCCTACGCGCTGTCCTACGCGCACCGCTTCACGCTCGGCGGCGGGGATTCCTCCATCGGCGACTCGGCGATGGAGCGCGAGTGGATGCTGCCCGGCGCCGACCGGCCGCTGGACGAAGACTCCGCGTCCGCCTCCCCGATCGCGGGCACGCTGGACGCGGGGCTGTCGGTCAAATACATCGACGAAAACCTCGGCACGCGCGCGGCCGGAACGACCGCCGTCGACGCGGGCGCGATTTTCCGGCCGGCCGCGTTTCCCGACCTGATCTTCGGCGCCGCCGCGCGCAACGTCGGCGGCCAACTGCGCTTCATCGACGTCTCGGAGCCCTTGCCCGCCGAAATCGGAGCTTCGGCCGCCTACGCGATCCGCGGCGAGGGCTGGCGTCTGCTGCCCGCGCTGGACTTCTCGGTTCCCTATGCCGGCAATCCCTACGCCAAGTTCGGCGTCGAATACTACCGGGCGCTGGGCGGCGGCTCGTGGGGCGGCCTGCGCCTGGGCTACACCAGCCAGCCGGCCGTGGATTTGGGCGCCCTGGCCGGCCTGACCGCCGGCGTGGGTTTTCGCATCAACCGATTCCTCTTCGACATAGGCTTCGAGCCGATGTCTTATCTCGGCGACATGTACCGGCTCAGCGCGGGCTGGCGCTTCTAAAGCCCGGCTTTCTTTCCGTCGGCCTTGACGCGCGCCGCGGCCTCCTCGGCGTAGACGCGCACGCGCGGGTTGGCCGCCTTCTTGGCCAGGCGCTCAAGCGTGGGCAGGGCGCGCTCGTCTTCGGTGGCGCCCAGCGCGGCCACGGCCGACAGGGTCAGGCGCTCGTCGGGGTCTTGCACGCGCTCGCACATCCAGGGCACGAGCGAAGAGTCGCGCGCCGCGTACTCGGCCAGCGCGCGCCAGGCCGCCGCGCGCGCGCCGTAAGGCGAGGGCGCCAGAGCCGCGGCTTTCAGTCGCGGAAGGACTTGCGGGTCGCGAGAGGCGGCCAGCCCGGAGACGGCCGAGGAGGCCAGGGCGTCCCGGTAGCTCGGGATTTTGAGCGCTTTTTGCGCCAGCGCCGCTCCCTCGCGCCCGCCCAGCGCGGCGAGGCCGCGCAGGGCTTCCGCCTGAACGCCCAGCGCCGGATGGCGGCGCGCCAGCGGCGCCAGGCGCGTTTGGGCGCCGGGACGCGCGCGCCTTGCAACCTCGGAGACGACCGCGCGCAGGACCCTCGGATGGCGCGCGGTCTTGAGCAGGCGATCAAGCGCGGCGTCGGCCGTCTCGCCCGGGATCGTCGCCAGAGCCCGCACCATCTCCACCGCCGCGCCCCAAAAGCGCTCACGGGAGGCCGCGTCGGCCAGCAGACGGATCGAACGCTCCCCTCCCCAGCGCGCGACCTGAGGCGCCGCCAGAGCGCGCACAACCGCGCTCGAGCCGCCGGAGAGTTGGCGCTCCCACATGGGCCCGGGCTTGTGCAGGGTCAGGCTCTTGAGCAAGACGAAGTCCGGGTCGACTTCGACGTCCAGCGGTTCGCCGGGCAAGGTCCAGGAGAAGCGATGTTCCTTTTCCGTGACCTCGGCGGTCAAGTCCTTGCTCCAGCCGCGGCCGACCGCGCGCAGCGCCAGCGCGAATCGGAAGGCGGGGCGCGCGTCGTCGACGGGCTGGGTTTGCATCAGCCACAGCGACAGCTTGCGGGTCTTCGCGTCGTAGGACAGGCGCGCGCGCAAGACGGGATGGCCCGCGCGATAGACCCACTGGTCGAAAAAAGACTGAAGATTGCGCCCGGTCGCCTCCTCGATCGCGCGGACCAGATCCTGCGTCTGCACGCTCGAGTCCCTGTGCTTGCGCAGATAGTGACCCACGGCCTTCCACCAGAGCTCGTCGCCGAGTTCGCGCTTGAGCATGTGAAGCACCCAGGCGCCCTTTTCGTAGAGGTGGCGGTCGAAGATCGTCCACGGGTCCATGTAGGTGCGGCAGACGATGGGGCGCTTGTAGCGCCGCGCGTCTTCGTCCAGATAGAGGCGCGCGTTGACCAGAAGTTCGTAGTCGGCCTCGTCGCGGCCCTTGTCGTGCTCTTGGAAAAGAACCTCGAAATAGGTCGCGAAGCCTTCGTTGAGCCAGGCATGAGGCCATTCCTGGCAGGTGACGAGGTCGCCGAACCACTGGTGGGCGAGTTCGTGCGCCACGAGAAGGTCCAAATCGTGGTCGAGCGCCGCGCGCCGGTCGATGAGACAGGCGTCGGTCTGCGTCGTGCAGGTCGTGTGCTCCATGCCGCCCGGGTACTCGGCCACCGCCACTTGCGCGTAGCGCGGGTAGGGATAGCGCACGCCGGTCTTCTCGGAGAAAAATTTCAAGGCCTTCGCGGTCTTGGCGAAGCCGCGCCGAGCGTCGTCCTCGCGGCCCTTCTCGCAGTAGTAGACCACGGGAATGCCGTCCCAGTCCTCGACGATCTCCGAGAATCGCCCGACCACCAGCGTGATCAAATAGATCGAGTGCGGCCGGTCCATCTTCCAATGCCAGACTTCGCGGCGGCCCGCGGCGGCATGCTCCGCGAGCACGCCGTTGGAGACGGCCCGCATGCCCGAGGGCACGCGCGCGCGGATCTCGGAGGTGACCTTCGCGTGCGGGGCGTCCTGGCACGGGAACCACCGGCGGGCGTCTTGCGGCTGGCTCTGGCTCCACATCTGTTCGGGCTCGCGCACGAAATGCAGGCCCGCCTCGGGGTCGGTCACCCGGTAGCGAACGCCCACGCGCGTCTCGGCGGACTCGGACAGCTCGCGGGGCATGAAGACGGACAGAACCCCGTCCTTGTGCCGGAATCTCGCCGGGCGCCCGTCGATTTCGACGCTCGAGACCCGTAGGTCGACCGCGTCGAAGTCGAGCCGCCGTACGCCGGAGCGCCGCGCGCGCACCGTCGTCTCGCAGACCCCGGACACGGACCGTTTCTTCATGTCGACGTCGAGGTCCAAGAACACGTGCAGGGACTCGAACGCGCGGTCGGGCGCGTAGGCCGGAGCCCGGCCCAGCAGCGCGCGCTGCACGCCGGAACCGCCGCCGAAAGACGCCAGACGCCGGCCGCAACGCAGGAATTCCGTGCTTTCGATCATCTCGGAGCTCACGCGGCGACGGCCTCGGCCGAAGCCTTGGACGCCGCCTCCTTGATCAGCATCGCCGCGAGCTCGTTGCGCTGGATCTGGTTGGTGCCTTCGTAGATCTGCGTGATCTTGGCGTCGCGCATGAATTTCTCCACCGGGAAATCGGCCATGTAGCCGATGCCGCCGCACATCTGCACGCAGTCGGTGGTCACTTTCATGGCCACGTCGGAGGCGTAGTATTTGACCATCGCCGATTCCTTGGTGTAGCGCTTGACGTCCATCGTCTGCATCACGTCGTAGACGATGGCGTCCTCGGCGATGGCCTTGTCGTAGACCGGCTTCATCGCCTTGTCGATGGCGCGCGCGGTCGCGTAGAGCAGGCAGCGCGAGGTCTCGATGCCGGTCGCGCAGTCGGCGAGCATGTGCTGGATGGACTGGAAGCTCGAGATCGGCTGTCCGAACTGGCGGCGCTGGCGGATGTAGGAAATCGTCTCGTCGAACGCGCCTTGCGCGATGCCCAGCGCTTGAGCCGCGATGCCCGGGCGCGAGCAGTCGAAAGTGGTCTGCGCGGTGAACAGGCCGTAGCCCTCCCGGTAGAGGAGATTTTTCTTGGGAACGCGGCAGTTCTGGAAGGTCAGCTCATAGGTGGGATTGGCGCGGATGCCCATCTTGTGCTCCTTCTTGCCGAAGCCGAATCCCGGAGTGCCCTTCTCGACGATGAATGCCGACACGCCGCGCGCGCCGCGCGCGGGGTTGGTGGAGGCGAAGACCACGTAAGTGTCGGCGACCTCCCCGTTGGAGACGAAGATTTTCGTTCCGTTCAGGACGTAATGCTCGCCGTCGAGTTTGGCCGTGGTCTTGGTGGCCGTGGCGTCCGAGCCCGCCGCGGGCTCGGTGATGGAAAACGCCGCGAGCTTCTTGCCTGAGGCCAAATCCGGGATGTAGCGGCGGCGCTGCTCGGCGTTGCCCAGCAGCATGATCGGCAACGCGCCAAGGCCCGTGGCCGCGAAGGCCAGCGCGATGCCGCCGCAGACGCGGGAGAGCTGCTCGATGACGAGCACCTGCTCCATCAGCCCGCCGCCCAATCCTCCATACGCCTCGGCCAGATAGACCCCGTAGAGGTCGGCCGCGGCCATTTTCTTGACGACCTCCCAGGGAAAAGTGCCCTCGGCGTCGTGTTTCTCGCGCACGGGCTTGATGTCGCGCACGGCCACCTGACGGGCCAGATCCTGGATTTCCTTCTGCGTGTCGGTCAATTCGTAGTCCATGTCAAAGCTCCTGTCCGTTCATGCGGTCCAGCGCGTCCCTGGCCGCGGCCTGCTCCGCTTCTTTTTTATTCTTGCCTTCGCCGCGTCCGAGCTCGCGGGCTCCCAGGCGCACCAGGATGGAGAAAGTCTTGTCGTGTTCGGGACCCGCCGACGCCGTCAGTTCGTAGGTCGGCGGCGACTTGTGCTTTTTTTGCAGGACTTCCTGCAGGCGGCTTTTATGGTCGGTCTCCGCGAGCGCCCCCAGCCGCGCGCGGCACCAAGCACCGATGAGGGTCTCGGCCGCCGAATAGCCGCCGTCGAGATAGACCGCCCCGATGAGGGCCTCCATCGCGTTGGACAGCAGGCTTTGGCGCCGCCGCCCGCCGGTGGACTCC
>JAJZQS010000135.1 GCA_021806745.1 bacterium | reverse complement strand
TCTGGGTCCGCCGGTCCGACGGGCTGAGACATAGGTCCCAGACGCCGTTGGGACCGGACGCCGCGACATCGTCTTTCCGGTGTGGTACACTCTCGCCAACGACGGCCATGTCCAACGATTCCTCGGTCCTCAATCCCTCCCCCGCCATCCGCGCGCGCCCGGACGCTCCCGCCGCCGGGGAGCAGGAGCTGCTCGCGCTGGCGGACGCCGCGCCCGAAGCCGCGCTCTCGCGCCTGGGCGGCTCGGACCAGGGGCTGTCCGCCGCGCAGGCCGCCGAGCGCCGCGAGCGCTACGGTCCCAACCTGGTCGAGACGCGGCGCAAGACGGGCGTGCTCGGCGAGATCTGGGAGCGCGCGAAAAATCCGCTCGTCATCCAACTGCTCGTCATCGCCGGCGCATCGCTGTTCATGGGCGACGTGCCCTCGGCGGTCATCGTCGGCGCCATGGTCGTGCTCAGCGTGGCTCTCGCCTACGTCCAGGAGGCGCGCTCCAACAAGGCCGTCGAGAAGCTGATGGCGATGGTCAAGACCACCTGCATGGTCGTGCGCGACGGCCGAGAGCAGGCCCTGCCTCTGGCCGAACTCGTACCCGGAGACCTGGTCGTGCTGGCCGCGGGCTCGATCATTCCCGCCGACTTGCGCCTGATCTCGGCCAAGGACTTCTTCGTCAGCCAGGCGGCGCTGACCGGCGAGTCCATGCCCATCGAGAAATCCGCCGCCGCGCTCGACGCGGCGGGCAAGGGCGCGCTCGACTTGCCCAACGCCTGCTTCCAGGGCAGCAACGTCCTGTCCGGTGCCGCGCGCGGGGTCGTGGTCGGCACCGGCGAGCGCACCTACTTCGGCGCGATCTCCAAGAAGCTCGGCGGCCGCCGCGTGCTGACCAGCTTCGACCGAGGCGTCGAGCAGTTCACCTGGCTGATGATCCGCTTCATGATCGTGATGGTCTCGATCGTGTTCCTGATCTTGGGGCTGACCAAGCACAACTGGATGGACGCGCTGATGTTCGGCCTGTCGGTGGCCGTGGGACTGACGCCCGAGATGCTGCCGATGATCGTGACCGTCAACCTGTCCAAGGGCGCGCTGGCGATGTCGAAGAAGAAAGTCATCGTCAAGCGCCTCAACTCGATCCAGAACTTCGGCGCCATGGACGTGCTGTGCACCGACAAGACCGGCACGCTGACGCAAGACAAGATCGTGCTGGAGCGCCACGTCGACGTGACCAACCGCGAGAGCGACGACGTGCTGCGCTACGCGTACATGAACTCGTACTACCAGACCGGGCTGCGCAACCTACTGGACAAGGCCATCCTCTCGCACAAGGACCTGGACGTCGAGCGCGCCTGCCGCAAGGTCGACGAGATCCCCTTCGACTTCTCGCGTCGGCGCATGTCGGTGGTCATCGACTACGAGGGCGACCACGTGCTGATCTGTAAGGGCGCGGTCGAGGAGGTCTTCTCGGCCTGCTCGCGCTACCAAGTCGACGACGAAATCCACCCGCTCATCGACCTGCTCAAGACGGACCTCTTGGAGGAATACGAGCGCCTGAGCGCCGACGGCTTCCGCGTGCTGGCCGTCGCCTACCGGGAGTTTCCGCGCACGAAGGAAGTCTTCTCGACCGCCGACGAAAGCGACCTGATCCTGCTCGGCTACGTGGCGTTCTTCGATCCGCCCAAGGAATCGGCCAACGCGGCCCTGGAGGCCCTGCGCAAGGCGGGCGTGGGCACGAAGATCCTGACCGGCGACAATGCCCTGGTCACGCGCAAGGTCTGCCGAGACGTGGGCCTGGCCGCCGAGAGCATCGTCACCGGCGACCAACTGCGGGGACTGTCCGACGCGGAGTTGACTTCGCTTGCCGAGAAGACCTCGGTGTTTGCGCGCCTGTCTCCGGCTCAAAAAGACCTCATCATCAAGGCGCTTCAGCGCGGCGGGCACGTGGTCGGCTTCATGGGCGACGGCATCAACGACGCGCCGGCCATGAAGACCGCCGACGTGGGCATCTCGGTCGACACCGCCGTGGACGTGGCCAAGGAGTCGGCCGACATCATCCTGCTGAAGAAAAGCCTTCTCGTGCTCGAAGACGGCATCATCGAGGGCCGCAAGGTCTTCGGCAACATCATCAAATACATCAAGATGGGCGCCAGTTCCAACTACGGCAACATGTTCTCGGTGGTCGGCGCGAGCGTGTGGTTGCCTTTTCTGCCGATGGCGCCGATCCAGGTCCTGCTCAACAACCTGCTCTACGACTTCTCGCAAGTCGGCATTCCGACCGACCGAGTCGACGAGGAGTACCTGCTCAAGCCGCGCAAGTGGAACATCGAGTCGATCAAGAAGTTCATGCTCTGGATCGGACCGACGAGTTCGGTGTTCGACTACACGACCTTCTTTTTGATGATGTACCTCTACAAGTGCCGGCTGTTCTCCGACCCGGCGGCGACGGTCGCGATGAAGGCGCACTACGAGCATCTGTTTCATTCGGCCTGGTTCGTGGAGTCGCTGCTGACGCAGACGCTGATCGTCCATGTGATCCGCACCAACAAGATCCCGTTTCTGCAGAGCTCGGCGAGCCCGACCCTGACGCTGACGACTCTCGCGGTGATGGCGGCCGCGATCTACCTGCCGTTCTCGCCGGTCGCGGGCTCCCTGGGCTTCGTGCCGCTGCCGGGCTCGTTCTGGCCGTGGATGCTGGCCACCGTCGTCGCCTACGTCGCGCTGACGCACCTCGTCAAGACCGCCTTCATCCGCTGGCATGGGATCGACTAAGCCATGAAAAGCCTGCTCAACGCGCTGCAAGAAGGGCGCCTGATCGAACTGCCCGAGCCGGACAAGGAGAAATCACTCTCGCTTCTAGCCCATCTCATCGAAGCCGTGCCGGATCTGGCCGGCTCGCCGGAACTGGCCGAGGAGATGCTGGCGCGCGAGCGTCAGTGCAACACCGCCGTGGGTCTGGGCGTGGCCTGCCCGCACGTGCGCGCCCGCGGAGGCGGGGAGCTCTTGTGCGCGGTCGGGTGGTCTCCGGCGGGCATCGACTACGGCTCCGCCGACGGCAAGAAAGTGCACCTGGTCGTGATGTACTACATCCCCGAAGCGCAGAAGAACGTCTACCTGAAGGAAGTCTCGGGGCTGGCCGGCGCGATCCGCCGCGACGACGGAGTCAAGGCCATCGCCGCGGCCCAGGACATCGCGACCGTGCGCGAGCGCCTGCTCGACTGGGTGCAGGCGGCGCTCGACGCGGGCGTCCCGGAAGCCAAGGCGCGCATGATCCGCCTGGAGGCGCGCCAGGCCGCGGTCGAGGCCGTCGCCGCCGCGCCCGCCGCGTCGGCCCAGGCGCAGGACGCGCGTTTTCTTGTCGACGGCGACCGGGTGCTGGCGCTGTGCCCCGACTCGCTGCCCGGCGGCGAACTGGAGCGCGACGCGGGGCTTGCCGCCGTGCTGGCTCGGCACGCGAGCTTCGAGCGCGGCGGCTGGCGCTTCCTGTTTCGCGCCGCGACCGCCTACGGGGCGAGAGCTCTCTACGACTACGTCGCGCTGCGCTGAAACGATGAGCGGAAATTCGATCGTCTTTCTGTTTGACGTCGACAACACTCTCCTCGACAACGACCGCGTCACCGCGGATCTGCGCGCGTTCTTGTCCGAGAAGTTCGGCCCGGAGATCGAGACGCGCTACTGGAGCCTCTTCGAATCGCTGCGCGCCGAGCTCGGTTACGCCGATTATCTGGGGGCGCTCCAGCGCTTCCGTCAGGAGCGTCCGCGCGACCCGCACATCCTCGCGGTCTCGGAATTTCTCCTGGAATACCCGTTTCGCGAGCGATTGTTCCCCGGAGCTCTCGACGCTCTGGCCGCCTGCGCGCGCCTGGGCCCGGTCGCGATACTCAGCGACGGGGACGCGGTGTTCCAGCCCCGCAAGATCGCGCGCTCCGGCTTGCGCGAGGCCGTGGACGGACGCGTGCTCGTCTACACGCACAAGGAGACGATGCTCGACGACGTCCAAGCCCGCCTGCCCGCCGCGCGCTACGTCATGGTCGACGACAAGCGCCGCATACTGGCCGCGCTCAAGACCGCCTGGGGCGCGCGCGTGACGACCGTCTTCCCCGCTCAAGGCCACTATGCGAGCGATCCCGGGCAAGCCGCCGCCGCGCCGAAACCCGACGTCCGCATTGCAGCTATCGCCGAGCTCGCCGCGCTCGCCCCGGGTCTCGTCCGCGGCTGACGCGGTCGTTATCCGTCATTGCGTCGCGGGGATTTTCACGGGCGTCGGCGGCACAACGGATGTCCTGCCGGACCAGCAGGCTTTTGCGTTCCTGGAACCAGGCGTTGTAGAAGCCGGCGTCGGCCTTCACGAACGGCTCCGGAAATCCGCTGTAGCGGAACAGCGCTTCATGCGCTTCGGCGACGCCGGGCTTCAGGGACGGCGGATCGAGGCGGCCCTCCTTGAATGTCCCAGTTGAAGTAGAGGCTTTGACGGAAAGTCTTCTGGAGTTGTCGTGCCGGCGTCGTCTTGCCGACCTGCCGGGGACCGCTCAGGAAGGCCGTTTTCCCATGGGCCAGAACTTTTTCGAAATGGCGCGAGAGCAGGCGCGGGAGCATGATGACGGTATAAGACTAAACTCTAAAAAAGTAAAGACTTTATTAGAGTTCGGTCTAATAACACAGGCCGCGCCGCCGGCGGCGGATGGTCGTCGCGGCCGCGTCCAGCTCCAGGCCGCGGGAGGCGCGCAGGTGCTCGCCGAGTTCCTCCCGCGTGCGCTGCGCCTGCGCGCGCGACTTGCAGAACACGATCACCACGCCGCGCGAGCGGCAAAACACGCGGCCCTCGCGCGAGAGGAACTCGTCGACGCCGTGCAGGTAGGCGTCGAGCAGCAGTCCGGACAAGGCGTCGTCCGGCGCGATCCCGCGCCCGCCGGCGCCCGCGCGCGCGACCGCCATGACCGCGGCGCGCACGTCGCGCGCCAGCCAGAACGGCGGCCCGGCCAAGGCGAGGTCCAGCGTCCGGCGATCGACGGCGGCCGGCGCGTCGGCGACGCGCGCGACCAGCCGCCACGGCAGCCGCGCCGCGCGCGCCGTCCTCAGGGCCTGCGCCAGGGCGCGCCTCCCGCGCCCCGGCGCGGCGCGCTCCGGCAAAAACTCCGCGTCAAGCCGGCCGTCGAGCGCCGCGCGCAGCGCCCGCGCCAGCAGGATTTCCTCGGCCCCGGGACGCGCCGTCCACGCCCCGTCCGCGAGCCGCTCGCGAAGCGTCCGGGCCAGCGCGCGCCAATCCTCCCGCGCTCCGGCCTCGGCGTCTTGGGCCAGCCGCTCGGCCTCCTCGCCGAGGCGCAACTCCAGGAGTTCGCGCATCTCCGGGCTGGCCCGGCGCGAGACGGCCGCGCCTTCCCTCATCCTCAATTCCCGCCGCGGCGCGACGGCCCGTCGGCCGGCGCGGAGCGCGCAGCATCCGGCCGTCCGCGCCGCGCCCGGCGCATGCGCTTGGCCATGAGGTTTTGCATGACCTTGTTCATCTTTTCCGAGATCTTCGCCATCTTCTTCTGGAACTCCGGCGAGGAGAACGCGGCCTGCGAGAGCATCTGCTCCGCCTGGAAATCCGGGTCGTCGCGCAGTTCCTGCTCCTCCTTGATCAGCGGCAGCAGTTCCGCCTTCGCCTCGTCCTTGTCGATCTCCTTGGCCGCGAAGCTTTTCGTCACCTTCGCGATCTCCGCCTCGACGCCCTGCATCTTCTCCTGGTAATCGGCCAGTTCCGGGTCGGCCTCCTTCATGAGCTGCGTCTGCTCCTTTTGCAGTTCCTCCAGCTCCGGCGACGTCGGCATGCCCATCGGCGCGCCGAGCCCCGTCTGCGCCCGCGCACCCGCCGCGCACAGCA
>JAJZQS010000134.1 GCA_021806745.1 bacterium | reverse complement strand
GACGAACTGCGCCGCGCGGCGCGCGCGCTGCCGGCGCCGACCGGCCCGCGGGACTCCGACGGCGGCGCGGCGCTGGCGCAGGCGAGCGCGGATGCCGACGCGTTGGAGCGCGCGCTGGCCGCGGGAGACGCCGCGGCCGCGGCCGACGCGGCGTCGCGGCTGGCGCGGCGCCTGGACGCGGCGGCGCGAGCGTTGCGCGAGTCCGCGGACGCATCGGGCGACGAGAGCGTCTCCCGCGAGAGCGCGGCGTCGCGGCGCGTGGAGCGCGCCTGGGAAAGCGCCACGCGCGCGCAAGAAGCGGCCGTGGAATCGGCGCGCGCGGCCGAGGCGGCGCGGCGCGAGAGGTCGCTGGCGCGGCAGAAGGCGTTGATCGCGCGCGTGCGCGAGCGCGCGGGGGCGGCCGCGGCCGCGCTTGAACGCGGCGAGGGTCCGGCCTCCCGCGCCGCCGCCGCGCAAACGGAGGAGGCTCTTGAGCGCCTCGACTCCGACGCGCCCACGGCGGCTCTTTTTCTTCGCGACGCGGCCGTGCGCTTGCGCGCCGCGGGCGACGCCGCTTCCGCGGCGGAACTCGACGCGGCGGGGCGAGACCTCCAGACCGGGCCGCCCGAGCCGCCGCCGGATCCGTCGGCGACGGCGGCGGCGGCGCGGGCGCAGACCGAGTCGCGGCGCGAAGTCGAGGCTTTGAAGGCCGAGTTGGCGCGCGCCGCGCGAGAGGACGGCTACATGTCGGGCCGGGCCGAGGCCCGCGCCGGCGCGGCGGCGCGCGACGAGGCGGGCGCCGAGGCGTCGCTGCGCTCGGGAGACTCCGCGTCCGGACTGGAGAAGGCCCAGGCCGCGCTGGCGCAGCTCGAGAGCGGCGGTTCGGCCGCGGCGGCGGCCGCGCGCTCCTCGGGCGAGGACTTGTCCGCCGCGGACGGGGGCTCTTTGGGCGGCCAAGCCGCCGGGGCAAGCCTGCGCCGGGTCCGACTGCCGTCGGCGCGCGACTACCGGCCTGCGCGCGCGATGCGCGACGAGATCCAGCGCTCCCTGGGCGAATCCCGCCCCGCGTCGTCCGACGCCGAGGTGCGCGAGTACCTGGAGCGGCTGGTGCGCTGATTCGGGCCGCCCTCGGTTCGTCGAAGCGTGGCGCGGCGGCGCCCGGAAGGCCTATAATGGGCCGATGTCCTTTCAAGACGAGATCGAGACGCGCTGCGCGGCCTGCGCGGAGTCGTTCGAGGCGCCTGTCTGGAGCCTGATCGCCGGAGACGACGAGACGCTGCGCAACCAGATCAAGGCGCGCGAGTGCAACCTCCTGCTGTGTCCGCATTGCGGCGAGGCGGTGATGCCCGATTCGCCGTGGATTTATTACGAGCCCGCGGCGGAAATCCTCGCCTTCGTGTTTCCGGAGTCCTGGAGCGGCGATGGGGCGCGCTGGCGCGAGCGGCTCGACGGCGACCTGGCCAAGATGCGCTCGGCGCTCGGCGAGCGCCTGCCCGCGGACTTGGAGCCGGAGGTGTTCTTCGGTCAGGAAGGGCTGGGCGCGCTGCTCGAGGCCCAGGACTGGCGCGCGGATGAGCGCGACGTGATGGCGTACTACGCCAAGGACTTGGGTCTGTCCGTGCTCAAGGTCCGCCCGAGTTGGGCGCGCGCGCGCCGCGTGCCGTCCGAACTGCCGTTTCGCGGCTCGGCGCCCACGCGCGAGGCGCTGATCGCCGGCCTGCGGGAACTCGTCGCGGCCAACGATCGGCTGACGGCTTGGTCGGAATTCCTGGCCGCTTACGAGAAGGACGCGGGCGCGGGAGTTCCGCCCGCCGCGCGGTGAGCCGCGTCCGCGTTCCGGCCGCGACGTTGCGCTTCCTGCGCCCGCTGGCCGCCCGGGCGCGGAGCTTGGGCCTGCCGCTGTATGTGGTCGGCGGTCCGGTGCGGGACTGGCTGCTGGGTCGCACCACCGCGGATTTGGACCTCGCGGTCGCGGGCGACCCGGACCCGATCGCGGAGTCGTGCGCGCGGCGGCTGGGCGCGCGCGTGGAGTGCTTCGGACGCTTCGGCACGCGCCGCGTGGTCGGCCGCGGCCGTCGGCGCGTGGACGTCGCCGCCACGCGAGCGGAGAGCTACGCGCAGCCGGCGGCCCTGCCGGAGGTGCTCGAGACCGGAGTGCCCATCGAGCGCGACCTCGCGCGGCGCGATTTCTCGATCAACGCGATGGCGTGCCGCCTGGACGACGGCTCGTACGCGCTCGTCGATCCGTTCGGCGGCGGACGCGACCTCGAGCGCGGCGTTCTGCGCGTGTTGCACGAAGACAGCTTGCGCGACGACCCGACGCGCGCGTTTCGCGCCGCGCGCTTCCTGGGGCGCTTCGGCTTTCGGCCCGACGCCGAGCTGCTGCGCCAGATCGACGACGCCCTCGTCCGCGGCCACGCCGCGCGGCTGTCGCCGCACCGCCTGCTCCATGAACTTCTCTGCCTGCTGGCCGAGCCCGATCCATTTCCCGCGCTGCATCTGCTGGGCGAGTGGGGCTGGCTGCCGCTGCTGATGATCGGCCCGGCCGTCAAGCCGGGGCTGGGGGCGGGTTCGATTCCGCGCGGCGTCGAGCAGCGCCTGCTGTGGCTGGCGCTGGCGTTGGGCCCGGAGAGGGGACCTCAGTTCGCGGAGTTTTTTCCGTTCGCGCACGAGACCGGGCGCCGCCTGCGCGACGCTTTGGCCCTGGCGCGCTCCGACCGCGCCCCGCGCTCGCGCCTGGATCCTCTCCTGGGAGCGGCCCTTCGCCGCGCCTTCCCGGGCCTTGCCGCCGCGGCGCTGCGCCCGTGCTTTCTCGACGGCGCCGATTTGCTCGCGCGCGGACTCAAGCCCGGACCCGCGTTTCACGAGGTCCTCGACGAGGCCGCGCGGCTTCAGCGCCGCGGCGAACTTCGCTCCCGGCCGGCCGCGCTGAAATGGCTGGACGCGCGCGTCGGCAACTGAAAGCGGGGCCGCTTCGCATTCTTCCCGCATGAGGGCGATCCTTAGAGGTCCGAATCGGCGAGCGCCGCGCGCGGTTCGACTTTGGCGCGCGCAAAAAGGCTAGAATCCTCGACGATGAAGCGGCCTGACATCGTCTTCTCGGGCATGCGCCCGACCGGGCGCCTGCACTTGGGCAACTATTGGGGCGCGCTGAAGAATTGGGTGCGTCTGCAAGACGAGTTCGCCGGACGGTGCTTTTTCAGCGTCGTCGACTGGCACATGCTGACCACGGGCTACGGCGACACCTCCCGGCTCGTCGAAAACGGCCGTGAGATGGTCTTGGACTGGCTTGCGGCCGGAGTGGACCCGAGCAAGGCGGTGATCTTCAAGCAGTCCGACGTGCCCGAGCACGCGGAATTGGCGCTGATGCTGGCGATGGTCACGCCCTTGTCGTCGGTCGAGAACAACCCGACTTGGAAGGAGCAACTCCAGGAGTTGGCCAAGACCAAGGCCGGGATGGCGGCGGGCGGCGAGGCGACAAAGTACGAGGAGAACAAGGCCGGCGCCAACTACGAACTGCGCACCTACGGATTTTTGGGCTATCCGGTGCTTCAGGCCGCCGACATCCTGCTCTATCACGGCACGAAGGTGCCGGTCGGCCAGGACCAGCTGCCGCACCTGGAGCTGTCACGCGAGATCGCGCGCAAGTTCAACCACGCGTTTGGCCCCGTGTTCGCGGAGCCCCAGCCCCTGCTGACGCCGACGCCGAAGGTGCCGGGGCTGGATGGGCGCAAGATGTCCAAGTCCTACGGCAACGCGGTCGACATCGCCGAGTCGTCGCAGTCGCTCGCGGCCAAGGTTCGCGGTGCCTACACCGATCCCACGCGCAAGCGCGCGACCGATCCCGGCCACCCGGAGCCGTGCGCGGAAAATCCGCCCGGCTGCTCGGTGTTCGCGCTGGACAAGCTCTACGCCGACGCCGACTTCGTTTCGCGCCGCCGGCGGGAGTGCCTGGCCGGAGCGCTCGGCTGCTCGGCGTGCAAGAACGATCTTCTCGGCTTCATGGAGCCCGCGTTCGCGGACTTCCGCGGCAGGCGCGAGGACTACGCGTCGCGGCCGGGCCGAGTCGAGGAAATTTTGGCCGAGGGCGGCAGCCGCGCACGAGAAGTCGCTCGCAAAACCATGGACGAGGTGCGCCGCGCGATGAGGCTGAGATGAGCGACAAAACCTATCAGGTGACGCTGGACGCCTTCGAGGGCCCGTTGGATCTTCTGTTGTTTCTGGTCAAGAAGGACGACCTGGACATCCACAACATCCCGATTTCCCACATCACGCGCGAGTACCTGGCGTACCTGGACTTGATGAAGAACCTCAACCTCGACGTCGCGGGGGACTTTTTGGTGATGGCCGCGACCTTGATGGCCTACAAGAGCCGCTCGCTGCTGCCCAGCCAGGAGTCGCTTGACGGCGACGAGGGCCCCGACCCCGCGGCGGAGCTGGCGCAAAAGCTCATCGAGTACCAGAAATTCAAGGAAGCCACGAAGTTCCTGGCCGGCAAGGCCGAGGAGATGAGCGGCGTGTTTTTCCGCGGCGCGCCGCAGTTCGAAGAGGCCGAGAAGTCCCCGAACCTGAGCCTGTTCGAACTGATGGACCGCGTGCGGCGGATCCTGGAGAACGCAGAGGACGACGACGCGCGCGAGGTCCTGGGCGAGGAGTTCCCGATCGAGGAGAAGATGGAGAAGATCCTCTTTCTGCTTTCGGACAAGCCCGTCATCGACTGGGAGGAGCTTTTCGCCGACGAGCGCAAGCGGCGCGGCATCATCGCCTGTTTCCTGGCGATGCTCGAGTTGACCAAGCTGCAGAAGATCTTCATACGCCAGGACGCCAATTTCGGACAGATCCGCATCTTCCGGAAGGAGACCACCGAGGATGACGCAGACACCGCCGCCGGACGAGACCCCGAACCCGGAGCAGGCGCCGAACCCGGAGCAAACGCCGAACCCGGAGCAGGCGCCGAGCCCGGAGCAAGCGCCGAGCCCGGCTGAGTTCGAGGCCGCCGCGGTCCAACCCGAACCGTCCGCGCCGACGCCCGCGACGGACCCCGAGCTTTTGCGCCGCGCGTTGGAGGCTTTGCTGTTCATCACCGATCGGCCGCTTTCGGCCGGAGAACTGGCGCGCCTTGTGGGCATGCGCGACCAGGACCGCATCGTCGGAGCCGTCGAGGAGATCCGGCGCGATCTGGAGGCGGCGGGACTGGGCTACCGGCTCATCGCCGTGGCCGAGGGCTGGCAGATGGCCACGCGCGCGGAGTTCGCGCCCTATGTCCGGCGCCTGTTCGCCGACCGCGCGACGATGCGCCTGTCGACGGCCGCCCAGGAGACGCTGTCGATCATCGCCTACAAGCAGCCGCTGACGCGCGCGGAAGTCGAGCAGATCCGAGGAGTGGAGGTCATCGCGGCTCTTGAGACGCTGCTGGAGAAACGCCTGGTCAAGGTCGTCGGGCGGCGCGAGACCGTGGGCCGACCGCTGATGTATGGGACCACGCCGGAATTCCTGCGCCACTTCGGCCTGCGCAGCCTGGAGGACCTGCCCCCGTTCGAGGGCTTTGCGCCCGCCGAGGACGCCCCGCAGACCACCGCGCCCGCCGATGCGGACGCGGCTGCGCAGCCCGCTCTGCCCGAGGCGCAACCCGGCCCCGAGGACGCCGCGCAGACGCCGTGAAAATCCTGTTCGCGGCCAGCGAGGCCGTTCCGTTCTGCAAGACCGGCGGGCTCGCCGATGTGGCCGGCACTCTGGCGCAAAAACTGGGCGCGATGGGCCACGACGTCTGCTTGTTCCTGCCGCGCTACCGCGACATCCGCGCCGAGCCGTTGTCGGCGGGTCCGGCGCGCGTTCTGCGCGTGCCTTTCGACGGCGGCGTCGTCGAAGTGGGATTGCGCTTTCTGCACCGTCGCGCCGTCACCACCTACTTCATCGACTACCCGCCGTTCTACG
>JAJZQS010000023.1 GCA_021806745.1 bacterium | reverse complement strand
TCCGGCGTGATGTGGCGCATCACCGCCTCAAGCCGCGCCTGCGGCTCGACGACCGGCAGCGGCGCGCCCATGGCCTCGCGCACGATCATCTTCTTGATGTCGCGGCCCTTGAGCATCAAGTCGAGCACGGCGTCTTCGTGCAGCGTGCCCACCGGCGCGCCCTTTTCGAAGACCGGGGTCTGCGAGATGTCGCGGCGCCTCATCGCGTCCATCGCGCGCGGCAGCGAGTCCGTGGGCTTGGCCGAGGCCAGCCCCGCGCCCTTGGCGCGCACGCGCTTGGCCGCCAGCACGTCGGCGGCTTTCAGCGGCACGGCCGTCTCGACATACTGATTTTCGCGCATCCACTCGTCGTTGTAGATCTTCGACAGGTAGCGCATGCCGGTGTCGGGCAGGAGGATCACCATGAAGTCCTTTTCGCCGAGCTTCTTGGCATACTCCAACCCCGCCCAGGCCGCCGCGCCGCACGAGCCGCCCACCAGCAGGCCCTCGAGACGGGCGAGCTTGCGCGTGGTCAGGAAACTGTCGCGGTCGGTCACCTGCAGGACGTCGTCGACGCACTTCAGGTCCATGGTGCCCGGGAAAATGTCCTCGCCTATGCCCTCGACCACGTAGGGCTTGGCCGCGCCCAGCCGGTTGAACTTGATCTTCTCGTAGTAGAGCGAGCCCACCGGGTCGGCGCCGATGATCTTGATCTTGGGGTTTTGCTCCTTCAGATATTTCGCCACGCCGGAGATCGTGCCGCCGGTTCCCATGCCGGCGACGAAATGCGTGATCTCGCCTTCGCTGTCGCGCCAGATCTCGGGGCCGGTGGTGCGGTAGTGCGCGAGAGGATTTTCGGGATTCTCGTATTGATTGGGGTGATAGGCGCCGGGAATCTCGGCGGTGAGCTTGTCGGCCACGGAATAATAGGAGCGCGGGTCTTCCGGCTCCACGTTCGTCGGGCAGACGATGACTTCCGCGCCCAGCGCCTTGAGCAGGTTGATCTTCTCGCGGCTCTGCTTGTCGGTGATCGTGAAGATCAGCTTGTAGCCGCGCAGGGCGGCCACCAGCGCCAAGCCGATGCCGGTGTTGCCGGAAGTCCCTTCCACGATGGTGCCGCCGGGCTTGAGCAGGCCCTTGCGCTCGGCCTCGTCGATCATCGCCACGCCGATGCGGTCCTTGACCGAGCCTCCGGGATTGAGGAATTCGGCCTTGACGTAGACGCGGGGCTTGAGGCCCTTCGCCAGGCGATTGAGCCGGATCAGGGGGGTGCTGCCGATCGCCTCTAAAACATTTTCGTAGCGCATGATTCTCCTAGACCTCCCGACGCCCCGACAAGGCGTGCGACAGGGTGCGCTCGTCGAGGTAGTCGAGGTCGCCGCCCAGCGGCACCCCGTGCGCGATGCGCGTGACCTTGACGGGCAGGACCTTGAGCTGCTGGGCGAGGTAGAGCGCGGTGGTCTCTCCCTCCGCGTCGGGATCGGTGGCGAGCACGACTTCCTTGACGACGCCGGCCGAGGCGCGCACGCGCTCGACGAGCTCGCGCGCGCGGATCTTGTCCGGGCCGACGCCGTCCAGCGGCGACAGCGCCCCGTGCAGGACATGGTAGAGCCCGCGAAACGCGTGCGTGCGGTCGAGCGCGGCCACGTCCTGCGGCTCCTCGACCACGCAGATCAGGGTCTGGTCGCGGCCCGGGTCGGCGCACAGGCGGCAGAGCTCGCGGTCGGTGAAGTCTCCGCAGCGAGCGCAGCGGCGCACCGCGCGCGCGGCCTCCACCAAAGCCTCGGCCAGTCCCTCCACCTCGGCGCGCGGCGCGCGCAGGAGGTGGATCGTCAGGCGCTCGGCCTGCTTCTGGCCCACGCCGGGCAGGCGCTTGAGCGCCGCGGTCAAGCGTTCGACGGGCTTCACGCGCCCCCGCTCGGCTTCTTGATGATGCGCGACTTGCCGCCGAACACGCTCTCGGCTTTTTTAAGCGCCGAGGTCTCCGGCGCGCCCGAAGCGCCCTCGGTGACGTCTTTCCAGCGCGCGCCGTCGGGCGCGCCGCCGGGCGTTTCCGGGATGGCCGCGTCGACGATGTCGACGGCGGCCGGGGCCGCCGGTTCGCCCAGCGTCAGTTCGAGCTTGATCGGCCGGCCCGCCGCCGCGGCCGCCTCGGCCTCGAGCAGTCCGCGCGCGCGTTCGGCCCCGTCCAGGTCGAAGCGCCGCGAGAAACGGATGCTCCAGCCGCCGTCGGGAAGCGACCGGCGCGAGCAGCCGCGCAAAATGGCGCCCAGGGCCATCTTGCTGGCCGAGATCGCGTCGATGACGCGAGCCCACGCCGCGTCGTCGCCGTCGGCGACGGGAACGGACGCGGATTCCGGCGCCGCGGCGGGCGCGGCGGCCCGGGCCGCGGGGGCCGGCAAGGGCGCCGCCGCCAGAGCCGGGCCGCCGCCGCCGGCCGACAGCCGCCGCTCCAGCGCCTCCAACCGCGCGACCCACGCGCCGAGGTCGTGCGCGGCCTCCAGCGCGGAGAACAGGCCCAACTCCAGCGCCAGCCGCGGAGAATCGCCCAAGCGCAGCTCCTCCAGCGCGCGGTTGAGCCGCCGCAGCAGGAAGCCCAGGGCCTCGGCCGTCGCCTCCGGCATGGCCTTCGACCATTGCGGATCAGCCTTCCCGGCGCCCAGCTTTTCCAGATAGACGCCCTCGAAGCCCGCGCGCAAATCCTTCAAGAACTGCGCGGGCTCCACGCCCTCCTCGTACACCGTCTTGAGCGCTGCGGCCAGGGCCTTCGCGTCGCGTTGCGTCAACGCGCGCGCCGCGGCCAGCAGAAGATCGGCCGCGGTGAAGCCGAACATCTCGCGCACGGACTCCACGGTGACGCGCCCTTCTCCCGCCGAGCGGCATTGGTCGAGCAGGCCCACCGCGTCGCGCAATGAGCCTTCGGCCGCGCGCGCAAGCAAGTCCAGCGCGGCGGCGTCGACGGCGATGTTCTCTTTCTTGGCGATGCCCGCCAGATGCTCGGCCAAGGGTTCGGGCGAGACGGGGCGGAAGCGGAAGCGCTGACAGCGCGAGGCGATGGTCGCGGGAACCTTGTGCGCCTCGGTGGTGGCCAGGATGAAAATCACGTGCGGCGGAGGCTCTTCGACGGTCTTGAGCAGCGCGTTGAACGCGGAATTCGACAGCATGTGCGCTTCGTCGATGATGAAGACCTTGTAGCGGTCGCGCGCCGGCGCCAGCGCGACGGTCTCGACGATGACCTGGCGCACGTCATCGACGCCGGTGTTGGAGGCCGCGTCCATCTCGAGCACGTCCAGGCACGAGGAGGCGGCGATCTCGCGGCAGGGCGCGCATTCGCCGCACGGCCGGGGCGTGGGGCCCTTGGCGCAGTTGAGCGCCTTGGCCAGTATGCGCGCGGTCGTGGTCTTGCCGCAGCCGCGCGGGCCGGTGAACAAATAGGCGTGGTGCGGGCGTTTGGCCGACAGCGCGTTGGCCAGCGTGCGCGCGACCGCGGGCTGGCCGATGAGCGTCTCGAAGTCCTGCGGCCGGTATTTGCGCGCCAGCGCCTGGTGCGGCGCGGATTCTTGTCCGCTCACGCCCCGCCTCCCGGGCCTTCCAGGCTGATGGGGCCGGGGCCGAGCGCGATCACGTTCAGAAGCCCCCCCAAGATCGCCAGGTTTTTCAGCAGTTGGATGCGCTGATCCGGCCCCGTGTGGAAAATCCAGGTCGCGATCACGAGAAATCCGGCCAACGCCGAAGCTCCCCAGCGCGAGCGATAGCCCAAGATGAGAGACAGCGACCCCAGCCCCTCCACGGCGATCGCCGCCGCGCACAGCGCCGACGCGGCGGGCATGCCGTGCGCGGTCATGTATTGGACCGTCCCGTCGAAGTTCGTGACCTTGCCGAAAGCCGCCGCCAAAAACACCGACGCCAGGAACATGCGGCCCGTCAGCGACAAGACCTCGTCGACTCTCACCCGGCGATCATACCAAAGGGCCCGGAAGCGCGCCAATCGAAGGACCCTGTCCGGCGCAGCCCGCATCCGCTATACTGCGGCGATGCGCGCGCGGCTTGCCCTGTCGGCCCTGCTTTGCGTCGCGCCGGGCGCGGTGCGCGCGCTCGGCATGCCCGATCAGCCTCCCGAGTTGTGGCAGGAGAGCTACTTCTGGGACGCGCTGCTGCAGGCGCGCGACCGGCTGGCACGGCAGCAAAGCGATCCGGAGACGGTGCCGGTGATGAAGGCCGTCGCGCTGCAGATCGCCCAGCAGGTGGCCAACCTCAAACAGATCGACCAGTACGTGAAGGCCCAGGGCGACAACTTGCGCTACGCCTACGCGCAGACCGATCCCCAGCCCAGCCTGTCGACGATCTCCGACAACTTCGTCACGCTGACCGCCGGAGCCGACCAGGTTCGCCAGAACCTCTATTACCTGACCGCGCGCGAGCGCATGGCCGCCTCGCAGGCCCTGCCCGACGCCGACATGTACAAGGCCGGCCTGCTGATCCTCGGCCAAATCCAGGCGCTCCAACTCGGGCTCAACACGCTCTACTACGACACGCTCGCCGCCCGCGGCCAGGTCTACCAGAACGCCTGGGCGAACGACAAGTTCTTCCTCGCGCGCACCGAGAACTTGATGTACAGCGTCGTGCGCGTGCAGGACTCGGTGTTTTCCGTCTACAACGCCGGCTACGACTTGACCGTGCGATGCCGCTGATCGCGGCCCTGCTGGCCTTGCCGGCGCTCGCCGCGCCCGCGATGCCCGGCGCTCGCCGCGTGACTTTCTCGACTCCCGACGGCTGGACCATCGCCGCGGACTACCGCCCGCCGCGCCGCGGCGAAAGCGTCGTGATCCTCGCCCACGGCGTGGGCTCCTCGAAAGCCGAGTGGCGGCCGCTGGTCGAGGCTCTCGCCGCGCGCGGAGTCGGGACGCTGTCGCTGGATTTGCGCGGCCACGCCGACAGCCGCAAGGGGCCGGGCGGCGAGCGCGGCTACGAGACCTTCGATGCGACGGGCGAATGGCCGAACGCCGTCGCGGACCTGCTCGCCGCGCGGCGCTGGCTGGGCGCGCGCGGCCTTCCGGACTCGCGCCTGGGCTACGGGGGTGCTTCGATCGGCGCCAACCTGGCCGCCCAGGCCGCGGCCCGCGTCCGCTGCCGGACCTTCCTCGTTTTGCTGTCTCCGGGCGGCGATTATCGCGGCGTGCCTCTGGTGCTGCCGGCGAAAGCGCGCGTGCTCGTGGGCGCCTCGCCCGAGGACGGCTACGCTGACGCCGCGCGCCGCGCGTGCGCCGCCTACCCGAACGTCGAGACCTTCTGCGCGCCCTCCGGACACGGCGTGCAGATGTTCTCCGACCCGGCGACGCTCGCGCGCGTCGCGGGCTGGATCGCGGCGCGCGCCGGCGCGCCGCGCGAGCGCGCGCCCGGAAAATAGGTTAAAATCCCGGGCATGGCGACGATCAAAGAAGCGCTCGCGGCGCTGCTCGCGCTCCAGGAAAAAGACAAGGTCCTTGACGCCCGACGCAAGGCCGTGGACGCGGTGGCCCCGCGCGTCGCGGCGGTGAAGTCCGACCTGGCCAATGAGAAGAAGCGCATGGACGCGGCCAAGGCCAAGACGCTGGAGCTCGAGAAGCTCAAGAAGTCCAAGGAGCTCGACGTCGCCTCCAAGGAAGAGGCGGCGCGCAAGCACGGCCTGCAGCTCAACGAGGTCAAGAGCAACGACGCCTACCGAGCCTTGCAAGCCGAGATCGCCAAGGAAAAGGCCGCCGCCGGGGACGTGGAAACCGAGATTCTCCAGCTCATGGAAGACATCGACCGCTCCCGCGCCGAGGAAAAGGCCCTGGCCGCGGAGCTCAAGAAAATCGAGGATTTCGCCAAGAGCGACCTGGAAAGACTCGCCGCCGAGCTCTCTCACGCCGAGGGCGAGCGCGCCGCGGCCCAGGCCGCGCGCGACGCCGCAGCGACGCCCGTGCCGCCCGAGATCCTGCGCGTCTACGACCACATCCGCTCGCGCGGCAAGGCCGACGCGATCGTTCCGGTCGTCGACGGCCACTGCGGCGGCTGCCAAATCAACCTGGCGCCAAGCATGACTTTGGAGGTGGCCAAGCTCAAGAGCCTGGCGGTGTGCGAATCCTGCCAGCGCATCTTGTACAAGCCGGAAAAGCCGGCCGCCGCGGCGGCCTAAGATTTCAGGGACGGCCGGGGGGCCGCTCGCCGAAAGGCGGGAGGAACTTCCGGACTCCGTCGAGCGCGACGCCCGTCGAAAGGCGGGGAGGCGGGGGCCAAATCCCCCGTCGACGGACAGTGGCACAGAAAATCACCGCCCGCGAGGGCAAGGGTGAAAAGGTGGGGTAAGAGCCCACCGCGCGGACCGCGAGGGACGCGGCACAGCCAAACCCCGTCGGGAGCAAGGCAGTGGGCGAAGACGCGCGGCTCGCGCGCCCGGGCTTGACGCCCGGGACGGTCGCCCGGTGGCCGCATCAGAGAAATGGTCCCCGATGGCCCGCGAGGGCCGGGACAGAATCCGGGGTACAGGCCGTCCCTGAACCCTTTGGCGGACGCGCCGCGTCAGCGGTCGAGGTGATGCGGGCGGGATTCCGCCCAGGAGGCCGCGGTGATGCGGATGAACTCGGCTTTTTTCCAGAACTCCGCCAGCGTCGCGGCGCCCGAGTAGCTCATTCCGGAGCGCACGCCGCCGATGAGCTGGTGGATCGCGTCGGCCACCGGACCCTTATAGGGCGCCATCGACTCGACGCCCTCGGGCACGACCTCGGCCACCTCGATGGGGTTGAGGTCCTCGTCGTCGCGACGCTCCTTGGTCTTGCGCGTGAGCGTGGCGCCAAGCGAGGCCATGCCGCGGTAGATTTTCCAGCGCGCGCCGTCGCGCACCACGGTCCAGCCCGGGCTTTCCTCCGCTCCGGCCAGCAGCGAGCCCAGCATGACCGACGACGCCCCGGCGGCGAACGCCTTCGCCAAATCCCCGGACTCGCGCAGGCCGCCGTCGGCGCAAATCGGCACGCCCTTCTCGCGGGTGAGGCGAGCGCAGTCTAGAATCGCGGTCAACTGCGGCACGCCCGCGCCGGAGACGATCCGCGTCGAGCAAATCGAGCCCGGGCCCACGCCGACCTTGATCCCATCAGCGCCGGCCGCGGCGAGGTCGCGCGCGCCCTCGTAGGTCGCGACGTTGCCCGCCACGAGTTCGGCCTTCGGGAATTTGCGCCGCAGGCTCTCGACGGCCCGGATCGCGTGCTCGGCGTGGCCGTGGGCCACGTCGACGACGAGCGCGTCCGCGCCCGCCTCCAGAACGGCGGCCGCGCGCTCCAGATAGTCGCCGACCACGCCCACGGCCGCGCCGACCATCAGGCGACCCCTGGCGTCGAGCGATGCGTCCGGATGGCGCTGGCGGTTCTTGAGGTCCTTGGCGGTGATGAGCCCGCGCAGGCGTCCGTCGCGGTCGACGAGGGGCAGCTTCTCGATCTTGCGGTCGCGCAGGATCTCGCGCGCCTTGGCCTGACTCACGTCCGGGGGCGCGACCACGAGCTTGGTGGTCATGACCTCGCGCAGAGGCTGCCCGGGCTTGTCGCGAAACTGCAGGTCGCGCTCGGTGACGATGCCCGCCAGCCCGCCCCGGGCGTCGACGACCAGCAGGCCGCCGACGCCGCGCTCGCGCATCAGGCCTTTGGCGGCGCCGACGGTCTCGTCGGGGGCGATCGTGTAGGGCGCGTCGATGACGATGGACTCGGCGCGCTTGACCTTGGCCACCTGCGCGGCCTCATCCGCGACGGTCAGAAAGCGGTGGATGACGCCAAGGCCCCCGGCGCGCGCCAGCGCCGCCGCCATCCGGTGCTCGGTGACCGTGTCCATGTTGGCCGAGACGATGGGGACTTTCAGGGAGATGCGGCGCGAAAAGCGCCCGGTCGTGTCCACTCCCCGCCGCGACGAGATCGCCGACCGCTTGGGCACGAGCAGCACATCGTGAAAGGTGAGGCCTTCTCGCATTTCCATGGAGGCGATTGTAGTAAAATGCCGCCCGATGACCTTCCCGACGACGCGTCCCCGCCGCCTGCGCTCCTGCGCCGCGTTGCGCGCGCTCGTGCGCGAGACCGAGCTTTCGGCGCGCGACTTCGTGCTGCCGCTGTTCGTGCGGCCGGGCCGGGGCGAGAAGCGGCCGATCGCCTCGATGCCCGGGCACTTCCAGTACTCGGTCGACGAGGCGGTGAAGGCCGCCGGAGAGGCCGCCGCGCTCGGCGTGCCCGCGCTGATTTTATTCGGCATCCCGGACAAGAAGGACGCCAAGGCCTCCGGAGCCTACGCTCCCGGGGGGATCGTGCAGACCGCGGCCAAGGCGATCAAGAACAAGCATCCCGGACTGCTGCTGATCGCCGATCTGTGCTTTTGCGAGTACACCGACCATGGCCACTGCGGGATCGTCAAGGACGGGCGCGTGCTCAACGACCCGACGCTAGAGCTTGCGGCCAAGACCGCGGTAAGCCAAGCCCGGGCGGGCTTCGACGTGGTCGCTCCCTCCGGCATGATGGACGGCCAGGTCGGAGTCATGCGCCGGGCGCTGGACGCCGCGGGTTTTTCCGACACGCCGATTCTCGCCTACGCGGCGAAGTACGCCTCCGGCTTCTACGGACCGTTTCGAGAGGCGGCGGAAAGCCCGCCGTCGTTCGGCGACCGCTCAAGCTACCAGATGGACCCGGCTAATTTCCGCGAGGCGCTGCGCGAGGTCGCGCTCGACGCGGAGGAGGGCGCGGACATGGTCATGGTCAAGCCCGCCCTGCCGTATCTCGACGTGCTGAAGGCGGTCAAGGAGCGCTTCGGCCTGCCGACCTCGGCCTACCAGGTCTCCGGCGAATTCGCGATGATCAAGGCCGCGGCCAAGAACGGCTGGATCGACGAACGGAAAGTCGCGCTGGAGGCGCTGACCTCCATCAAGCGCGCCGGCGCCGACTTCATCTTGACCTACTACGCGCTCGAAGCGGCTCGCTGGCTGTCCTGACGGTCGGCGCGCGCGCAGCAAAGCGCGGCCGCGCACAGCAGGACCGCCCCGATCAGCAGCCCCGCGCCCAGAAGCGCCGCCCCGGCGTCGCCGCCCAATCCCCCCGGCGCCAGGTCCACTCCGACGGCGGCGATCATCATGTTCATCCTCGTTTCACTCCCGTGCTGCGGTCTTGCAGACAGTATGGCGCTCCACTGTTTCGGATTTGTTGTCGCGTTTGACAAGGCGGGCGGCGCCTGTTAAACTCCGGCGATGAGCCGAATCGCGGTCTACCCGGGAAGCTTTGATCCGTTGACGCGCGGACATCTGGACATCGTCCAGCGCGCGGCGCGCATCTTCGACCACGTGATCGTCGCGGTGTCCAACAACGCCTCCAAGAGGCACTCGTTTTCCGTGTCCGAGCGCATCGAGATGGTGGAAGACGCCATCCGCGGCCTTCCGAACGCGGACGCCGACACCTTCACCGGCCTGCTCGTCGACTATTTAAAGCGCAAGAAGGCGCGCGTGCTCATCCGCGGCCTGCGCGTGGTCTCGGACATGGACTACGAGTTCCAACTCGCCTCCTTCAATAGAAGGCTCAACAAGGACGTCGAGACCGTCTTCCTGATGCCCGACGACCAGCACACCTATTTGGCCTCGTCGATGGTGCGCGAGGTCGCGCGCCTGGGCGCCGACACCGACGCGTTCGTGACGCCCTTCGTCTCGCGCCGGCTTAAGCTCAAATTCCGTGCGGGCTAGCGTACTCGCCGCCCTCGCTCTGGCCGCGGCCGCCTGCCGCCGCGCGCCCGCGCCCGTCGGTTCGCCGACCCCGCCCGGACTGTCCGCGCCGGCGCCCTCCAGCACGACGATCACGCTCCCATCCGACAAGGGGACGCCCGGGTTCACCAACGAGATGCAGGCCGACTACCTTCGCCAGCAAAGCGCCGCGCTGGGCATCAAACACTTGATGCCGGTCACTCACCTGGCCTCCGAGGACGAACCCCAGCCGCTGACCTACGACGAGGGACTGAGGCGCACTCGCGACATGGCGCGCTCCTTGGCGGCGCAACGGCGCGCCATCGACGGCGGCAAGCCCAAGTCCGTGGACATCCCGGGCAACACGCCTCGCCTGCTCCAGCAGCCCGACGGCTCGGCGCCGCCCGCGGACACCCCCTAAAATTCACGACTCCTCGCGCCATTTTCCGCTTCCCCGAGGGGGGCGCGCGAAATTATAATGTCAACATGAACTCTCCCCTCCCCCGCATGCTCGCCTGCCTTTTGGCCTCCTCCGCCGCCGCGCAGACCTTCTCCGCGGCAAACACCGCAGACCTGCGCGGCTCCGAAGCCGCGATCGCGGCCCAGGCTCAGGCGGCGCGGGACCTTCGCGACGCGCAGAACATGCTTCAGCCCGCGCTTGAGCCGCAGCCGGTCTCGCCGATGCGCGTCGAGAGCGTTTTGGCCAGCGTGAATTTGGCGCCGTTGCTCGACCGCAATCTCCACGTGCTCACGGGGCAGTTCGGCGTCGCCACGCAAGACATGGGCCTGGCCACCGACGCCGGCTTCAAGGATTTCTTTTTCTCCTTCACCCGCGGAGGAGTGACGCGGCTTGCGCGCATCGGCCGCCCAAGCGACTTGACCGGCAACGGCGTGAACGCGCAAGTGGACGCCCAGTCGGTCTACAACATGAGCGTCTCGGTCGACATCTTCAATCCGGTGCGCGGCAGCACCTTCTACATGTCGCCGATCAACGGCTCCGCGGGCCAAAGCTATTCCATGAGCACCGGCCAACTGCTCGACGACGTCCGCGCCAAGGCCTCCGTCTTCGACACCAACGACGGCACCGAGTACTGGCTGTTCTACGGCCGCACGGCCGCCTCCAACGGCGCGGGATTGACGACCGCCCGCGGCTTCCTGTTCGTGCAGGAAAACGGCCTGTCGTCGAAGGCCTGGCCCCTGGCCGAGTCCGCGCTGCGCCCAGGAGTTCCGGCGAGCGTGAACCTGGGCGGCAACCAGATCGTCGTAACGCTCAACGGCGGCCGCCTGACGATCTCCCAATAGGCCCGCGCCGCCCTGTGCTAGGATAGGCCCATGATCTTCTTCGCCGCCGCCCTTCTGGCCTCTCCGTCTTTGGCCGCCTTCACTCCCGACCCGGCGCTCGTCTTCGATCGCGGTCCCCGACAATTGACCGCTCATTGCCGCGCCGCCGTGGACGCCGCCAAGGCCGAGTTGGCCAAGATCGCCGCCGTCCCCGACGCGCAGCGGACTTTCGACAACACCGTGGCCGCGCTCGACCGCGCGATGTTCGAACTTTCCGACGACGCCGCTCCCGACGTGTTCCTGGAGCAGGTCTCCACCTCCGCGGCCGTGCGCGATGCCGCCAACGCCTGCGACGTGGAGATTTCCCAGTTCGACGTCGACGTCTACAGCCGCGAGGATCTCGACAAGGCCGTGGTCGCCTACGCCGCCAAAAAGGAGCCGCTGGCCGGCGAGGATGCGCGCCTGCTCGACAAGACGCTGCTCGACTTCAAGCGTTCCGGCTTCGGCCTGCCCGACGCCACGCGCAAAGAGGTCCGGGACCTTCGCGAGCGCATCGCCAAGCTCGAGGCCGACTTCGGCAAGAACATCGCCGAGGATTCATCGTTCGTGCTGATGTCCAGCGCCGACCTCGCCGGCCTGCCCGATGACTTCGTCGCCAAACTCCCCAAGATCGGAGACCTGTACAAAGTGGGCGTCGATTATCCCACCTATTTCCCGTTCATGCAGAACGCGACCAACCCCGACGCGCGTCGGCGTCTTGAAACCGCTTTCGACGACCGCGCCGCCGCCAAGAACCTGCCGATTTTCAAAGAGGCGCTGGCCCTGCGCCTGAAGGCCGCGCGCCTGCTCGGCTACCGCTCCCACGCGCAGTTCGCCATCGAACCGAACATGGCCAAGACCCCCGAGACCGTCAACGCCTTCCTGGCCCGGCTGCGAGGTCGCCTCACGCCCGGGGGCAGAGAAGAGCTTGAGGTGCTGCGCGCCTTCAAGCGCGCGATGGAGGGACGCGCCTCGGACGGAGTCATCCACGCCTGGGACTGGCGCTACTACGACGACCTCCTGCACAAGGCCAAGTACCAGGTCGACGAGGAGCGCGTGCGCGAGTACTTCCCGGCCGACCTCGTCGTCGAGCAGATGCTGGGCGTCTACCAGAGGATGCTGGGTCTGCATTTCCGCCGGATCGACCACGCCTCGGTCTGGCATCCCGACGTCAAGCTCTACGAGATCACTGACGCCTCCGGCGGAGCGCCGATCGGCTACTTCTACATGGACCTGTTCCCGCGCCCGGGCAAGTACTCGCACGCGGCCGCCTTCAGCCTCATCACCGAGCGCCGCCTGGCCGACGGCTCCGTGCGCAAGCCCGTGTCGGCCATCGTGGCCAACCTCGACAAGCCCTCGGCCGACCGCCCGTCGCTGCTCGACCACGAGGAAGTCGAGACGATTTTCCACGAGTTCGGCCACATCATGCACCAGACGCTCAGCAAGACCAAGTACGGCCGCTTTTCGGGCTCCAACGTCGCGCGCGACTTCGTGGAGGCGCCGTCTCAGATGCTCGAGAACTGGGTTTGGGACCCCGTGGTCTTGCAGTCGCTGTCGGGCTACTACAAGGACCATTCCAAGAAGCTGCCCCAGGACCTGCTCGACAAGATGATCGCGGCCAAGAACGCCGACGTGGCGCTGGTCAACTTGCGCCAACTGCTGTTCGGCATCGTCGACATGGACTACCACTCCCGCCGCCCGCCGTCGGACACCACGAAGCAGTACGCGCGCGTGATGGAGGCGGTCAGCCTGATTCCGATGACTCCCGGCACCCACCCGGAAGCCAGCTTCGGCCACCTGATGGGCGGCTACGACGCCGGCTACTACGGCTACCTGTGGTCGAAAGTGTACGCGCAAGACATGTTCAGCGTGTTCAAGGCCAAGGGTCTGCTGAACCCGGAAGTCGGCCGCCGCTACCGCGCCGAAATCCTGGAACGCGGCTCCTCGCGCGACGAGATGGACTCGCTGAAGGCTTTCCTCGGCCGCGCGCCCAACGAGGACGCGTTCCTGGAAAGCATCGGCTTGAACGCTCCCAAATAACGGGACTTCGCCGCGGTTTTACGCTCGATGAGGGCTTTCTTGCGGACCGAGGAATCGTAGATCAGGAAGCTCAGTATCTGCTCGCGGGTTTTCTTCATCTCCGCGCTGTCGCCCATGAGCCCCGAGCCCTTTTTCTTGGCCATTTTGTCGACGTAGGCCGTCCATTCTTCCGGCAGGGCATACTGCGCGTTGATCGGCCTGGCCAGGGAGTGGCATTTCGAGCATTTGGCGGCGAACACGAGATAATTGGCCTGCTGCTCCGGCGGGTAATTCGACACGTCGATCGTGCGCGGTCCCGCGATGTCTTTCTTGCGGACCGAGGAATCGTAGGCCAAGAAGCTGATGATATCCCTCCGGAGTTTCTCCACTCGCGCGCTGTCGCCGCGTAGGCCCGAACCCTTCTTCTGCGACATCTTCGCGACGTAGGCGGACCACTCCTCCCGGGAAACGTACGGGGAGTTTATGGCCCGCGCCAGCGTGTGGCACTGCGAACATTTCGAAGCGAACACCTTGTAGTTTTCCTGCTGCTCCGGCGGATAATTCGATACATCGATCGAATCAGGGCCTTTGTCCATTTTTCGAATCTGGGCGGCGGTCGAGGGTGGAGCGTCGTCGGCCCGGACGGCGGACGCGAGCGCGAAAACGACAAACGTCACGGATACCCATGCAAGCTTGTTTTTCATTGGTCTCCTCCGATGTAATCAAGCTAAGCAACGGAAGCGCCCGCGGCCGTTCGCGGGCGACCTAACGCATGCCTTATCCGCGGCTTTACGAACCGGAGCCGAATGTCCTAGACTGCACCGCCGTCTGAGGAAGGCCCATGACCGACGCGGACGCCGTGCGCGACGCCCTTGAGCGCAAGCTCGCCTCCTTCATCGCCCAGGTGCTCAAGCTCGGCGACGACGTCAAAATCGATCCCGAGAAGAACCTGATCGCGCAAATCGGCCTGGACTCGATCGAGGCCCTCGACGCCCTGGCCACGCTGCACGAGTTGATGGGCGTGTCGATCCCGGACCAATTCAACCTCAAGACCCTGGAGTCGCTGCGCTCTCTGGCGGTCTACATCCAGCGGCAGTTCGGCCCCGAGGCCGCCCAGCGTTTTCTGGAGATGGACCTCTCGGGGATGGACTTCAGCCGCTCCGAAGAGATGTGAGCGCACGGCGCCTCTCCCGGTCCGAAATCGAGCGCCTGCTTCCGCACCGCGGCGCGGCGCTGTTCCTGCTTTCGGCCGAAATCGACGGCGGGCGCGCGGTCGGAGAGGCGCGCTGGAGCCGCGAGCACCCGCACATCGCCGGGCATTTTCCGGGACTGCCGGTGGTGCCCGGAATTTTCCTGATCGAGGCCGTCGCTCAACTGGCCGGCGTCGCGATCGCGGCGGGGCGTCCGTC
The DNA here is from genome assembly GCA_021806745.1 of bacterium. Taxonomy (GTDB): domain Bacteria; phylum Elusimicrobiota; class Elusimicrobia; order UBA1565; family UBA9628; genus GWA2-66-18. Next base: position 18,100 of record JAJZQS010000023.1, on the reverse strand, counting down.
GGCGAACGCCGAGGTGGGCGTGCTCGCCGCCGTGCGCCGCTGCCTGCTCCATCGGCCGACGCGGCCGGAGACGACCGTGCGCCTCGAAATAGCGCTGCACGCGCCGTTCGGCGGGCTCGCGCGCGCGTCGGGGTTCGCCTTCGACGAGCATGGCCTCAAGGCCGCGACCGTCGACCTCGCGATCAGTTCGATCGATCCCGCGCGACTGGGCGGGGCCGGCGCGTGATGAGCGCCCGGCGCGTCGTCGCCACGGGCCTTGGCGCCGTCACCGCGTTCGGACGCGGCATCGACGCGTACTGGAAGGCGCTCTTGCGCGGCGATTCGGCCGCGCGGCCGATCGAACGCTTCGACTCCACGCCCTACCGAAGCCGCCTCGGCGCCGAGGTGCCCCCATCGCTCTACGCCGACGCCGAACTGCGCCGCGCCTGCGGCGATCCGGCGGAAGACTCCGCCTTCTTCATGGCGCTGGCCGCCGACGAGGCCCTGCGCGCGGCCCGAGTCGGCCCCAAGTTCTCCGACGAAGATCGCGTCGGTTGCGCGCTGGGCATGCTGTGCGCGGGAGCCGCCGAGCAGATGGCCATCGCCCGCGACTACCTCGGCGGCGGCCCGCGCCCCTCCGCCGGACTCGTGACCGCCGCGCGCCCGGGATACCAGTTGAGCTTTCTCGTCGAACGCCACAACTTGACCGGGCCCTCGGGCCTGATCTCCACCGCCTGCGCTTCTTCGACGGACGCGATCGGCCACGCGTTCGACATGATCCGCCTGGGCGCCTGCGACGCGGCCCTCGCCGGCGGCGGCGACGTGCTGGCCGAATCCATTCACGGCGGATTCAACTCGATGTTCGCGATCACCGTCTCCTCGGCCAAACCTTTCGACCGCGAACGCGACGGATTTTTCATCGGCGAGGGCGCAGGCGCGCTCTATCTGGAAACGCTCGAGTCCGCGCTCTCGCGCGGCGCCGAAATCCTGGCCGAAGTTCTCGGCTACGGGCTCAGCAACACCGCCCACCACCTGACCGCCACTTCCGAAGACGGCGCCGGCGAAGCGCTGGCGATGCGCCGCGCGCTCGAGGAGGCGGGCGTCCCTCCGGAGGCCGTCGACTACGTCAACACGCACGGCACGGCGACGCGATACAACGACGCCACCGAGATCCGCGCCGTCGAGGCGGTCTTCGGCGCGCGCGCGCCGCGCATCCTCGCCAACTCCAACAAAGCCGCGATCGGCCACTGCATGGGCGCCTCCGGAGCTTTGGAGGCCGTCGCGACGATCTTGGCGCTCAAAACCGGCCTCGTGCCCCCCACGCCCGGCACGCGCGGCGACGCCGAAGGCCTGAACATGGACCTGGTCAAGGGCGAGCCTCGCCGCGCCTCCATCCGTACGGCGATTTCGCAGTCGTTCGGCTTCGGCGGCGCCTGCTCGTGCGTCGCGTTGCGGCGCTGGGACGGGGAGAGCTGAGCCGTGTCCGAGGTCTGGATCACCGGCGTCGGCGTCGTCGGCCCGCATGGCCTGGGCATCGACGCCGTACTCGAGTCCGCGAGCTCGGACGCGAGCGCGTACGCGCCGTGGCCCGCGGAGCAGGACCCGCCGGGCGCGGGCGCCGTGATCGGCGCGGCACGCGTCATCCCGAAAGAACGATTCTTCACCGAGCGCCAACTCCGCCAGGTCGACCGCGTGATGGCGATGTCGACGTGCGCGGCGGGCCAGGCGCTTGAAAACGCCGGACTTGCCGACGGCGGGATCGACCGGGACGGCACCGCGGTGTTTTTCGCCACCTCGCGCGCGGAGAGAACCTCGATGCTGCGCTTCACCCAGCCGATCCTGGATGGGAAGCCGCGCGCTCTTAACCCCGCCAACTTCCCATGGATGGCGCGCAACATCTCCTGCGGCCAGATCGCGATCCGCTTCGGCCTGCGCGGCCCCAGCACGACGCTGGCCTCGGGAAGCCTGGCCGCGCTGGAAGCCGTCGGCCGCGCCTACGACTTTCTGCGCCTGGGCCGCGCACGGACCGCCGTCGTGACGGCCGCCGAGATCTTGTCAAAGTTCGCGCTCTATTCTTTTCGCGCCGAGCACGGCGAAGATTGCGCGCGCCCCGCCCCGGCGTTCTTCGGGCGAACGCCGGGGAGACTTATCCCTTCGGAAGGCGGGGTCGCGCTCGTACTCGAGCGCGCCGACGCCGCCCGCGCTCGGGGAGCCGCCGCGTACGCGCGCGTGCGCGGCTGGCGCTGCGGCCGCTTGGGCGGCGGTCCGTGGGGCGAGGGTCTTCTCGGCGCTTGGACGCGGCTGCTCGCCGAAGGCGGCCTCTCGCGCAGCGAAGTCGCGCTGCTGTCGGCTTGCTCGGGCGGCGGCGCCCGAACCCACGAACTCGCCGAGGCCCACGCGCTGAGCTTATGGGCAAAGGACGCCGATCCGCCCACGCTCTTTTGCGCGCCGCGTTCATTTTCAGGAGAAGGCGAGTGCTGGACCGGCCTCCTACAGGCGGCGCTGGCCGCCGCGTGCCTGCGCGCGCGACGCGCCCCCCCCACGCGCCACACCGCTCACGACGCGCCCCAAGCCGTACGCGAACGAGCGCAAGGGGGCGCGCTTTCGGGGGCGGCGGCGCTGGTCTCGGGCCTGGAATCGGACGGGCGCTACGGCGTCCTTCATCTGGAGCGAGGAGACGCCTGAGATGACGATCCCGTCGCCGCTTAAAGACGCCGTTCTCGTGACCGGCGGAGGACGCGGCATCGGGCGCGCGATCGCTCTGGCCCTGGCCGCCCGCGGCGCGCAGGTCTTCGTCAACTACAAAGCCGACGCCGAGGCCGCCGGCGAGACCTGCCGCCTGGTCCGCGAAAAGGGCGCGGGCGCCGACGCGTTGCGCGCCGACGTCGGCGACCGCGAAGCCGTACGCGCGATGTTCGCCGAGATTCGCGCGCGCGGCTTCTGGGTGCGCACTCTGGTCAACAATGCCGGCGTCCTGCGCGACCGCCCCTTCGCGGTGATGTCGACCGAGGACTGGCGCGAAGTCCTGGGTACGAACCTGGACGGAGCGTTCCATTGCGCGCGCGAGGCCGCGTCGGCGATGATCGCCCGCCGCCGCGGCTGCATCGTCAACGTGGCCTCCCTCAGCGGTCTGCGCGGACTTCCCGGCCAGGCCAACTACGCCGCGGCCAAGGGCGGCCTGATCGCGCTGACTCGCGTGCTCGCGCGCGAACTCGGCCGCCACGGGATCCGCGTGAACGCGGTCGCGCCGGGATTCATCGATACCGACATGCTGCGCGGCTCCGCCGCCGGAAAGTCCGAGGAAACCCCGGCCGATCCGCGCCGGATGATCGCGCTGGGGCGTCTGGGGCGCGCCGAGGAGGTCGCGCAATGCGCCGCGTTCCTGGCTTCCCCCGCGGCCGGCTACGTGACGGGCCAAGTCCTCGTCGTCGACGGCGGCCTTTCCGCGTGAGCGAAGCCTCGCGCGCCGCCCCGGCTTTGCCGCGATTATTCTCCCCTCTGCGCCTGAACTCGCTGGAGTTGCCCAACCGCCTGCTGATGAGCTCGCTGCACATGGGCCTAGACGACGACCCCGCGCAATACGAACGCCTGGCGCGCTTCTACGCGCGACGCGCGCGGCTGGGCGTCGGCCTGATCGTGACCGCCGGCTGCAGCCCCGACGCCGCCGGGAAATCCACGCCGAGCGGCTTCGCGCTGGCGCAAGACGAGGACATTCCGCGCCACCGCGGGATCGTCGACGCGGTGCACTCGGAAGGCGGCCGCATCGCCCTGCAGATTCTTCACCTCGGACGCCACGCGTCGCACGCGGGGCTGGTTTCGTCTTCGCCGCGACGCGCTCCCGAAATTCCCTACACGCCACGCGCTCTGGACGAAGACGGCATCGCGGCGACCGTGCGCGCCTACGCCGCCTGCGCCGCGCGCGCCGCGCAAGTCGGCTACGACGCCGTCGAACTGTGTTTTTCGCAGGGATTTCTCGTCCATCAATTCCTGGCTCCGGTCTTCAACCGCCGCGTGGACCGCTGGGGAGGTTCTTTCGAAAACCGCTCGCGCTTCGCGCTGGCGGTCGCCGAGGCCGTGCGCGCAAGCGTGGGACCGCGCTATCCGCTGATCTTCCGAGTGCCCTGTCGCGACCTGATCGCGGGCGGACTGACGAGCGCGGAGTCCGACGCCCTCGTCGAGCTCCTGATCCCGTTCGGTCCTGATCTGATCAACGTCGGCATCGGCTGCCACGAATCCTCGGTCCCGACCATCTCGATGTCGGTGCCGCGCGCCGCGTTCGCCGAAGTCTCCGCGCGGCTGCGCGCCCGATTCCCGGCGCTCAAGTTCGCCGTCAGCAACCGCATCAACGACCCCCGCCTGGCCGAGCGCCTGCTGGAAGACGGCGCCGCGGACGTGATCGCGATGGGACGGCCGTTCCTGGCCGACGCCGCGCTGGCCGACAAAGCCCGCCGCGGAGCCTTCGAGCAGATCAACACCTGCATCGCCTGCAACCAGAGCTGCCTGGACTTCATCTTCTCCAGCGGCGAGCCGGTCGGCTGCAGCGTCGCCCCCGACTGCGCGAAGCCGAACGAGGGGGTCTACCCGCCTTTCGAGGGCCCTCGCCGCGTCGCCGTGATCGGCGGCGGGATCGCCGGCCTGGGCGCGGCTCTGTTCCTGGCGCGGCGCGGCGCCCGGGTAACGCTGTTCGAAGCTTCCGAACGCCTCGGCGGCCAGCTCAACGCCGCCGCGCTCGTGCCCGGGAAAGGAGAGTTCGCCGAGACGGTCCGCTATTACTCGCACGAAGCTCGTCGCGCCGGAGTCGAGATCCGGCTCAACTGCGCGTTCCAGGACCACGACGCGGCGCAGGAGGCGTGGGATTTCGCCGTCGTCGCGGTCGGCGGCGCGCCCCGGCGGCTGGACGGCGTACCCGGAGCGGACGGCGCGCACGTGCTCGGCTATCGCGAGGTGCTGGAAGGAGCGCGGCCGGTCGCGTTTCCGGCCGTCGTCGTCGGAGGGGGCGGCGTGGCCTGCGACGCGGCGAAATTCCTGACCCGCCTCGGCGGCCCCGGCGCGCGCGTGACCATCCTCCAGCGGTCCAGCCGCAAGCTCGCGCACAAAGTCGGCTGGACGACCCGCTGGGTCCTGATGAATGAACTCAAGGACGCCGGCGTGGAAGCCTTGAAGTCCGTCGAACTCGTACGCGTGTCTCCCGGAGAAGTCGAGATCTGCGATCGCGCCGGGGGCCGGCGCCGGAGCGTGCCGGCCGCGACGGTCGTCGTCGCCGCGGGCCACGACCCGCGCCCGGGCCCGCGCGAGACGCTGCGCCGTCTGTCCATCGCCTTCGCGAGCGTCGGAGCGTGCCGCGACGAACCCGGGCACAACGCGAACATCACCAGCGCGCTGCGCGAAGCCTACGAGTGCGCGATGTCGCTGCGCTAGGGCGCGAAAGCGCCGTCAGCCTTGCGCGGACGGACGCGCTATACGACAATACCGGGATGCCGGAACAACCGCCGCGGACTGACGCCGCGCCGCGTCGACGCCGCGCCGCCGCCTGGACCGCGGCGGCTCTCGCGCTGCTGGCCGCCGCGCTGGCGAGCCGCGACCTGCGTCTGGCCTTCGATTGGCTCACGCCCGGCCGCCCCGGCGGCGAGCGCGTGGAAGGAAAAAAACGCGAACGACTCCTGGCCTCGGGCCGCGTGATGACGCAACTGGGGCTGGGGCTCATGCTCGAGTCCGAGGGCGACGCGAACGGCGCGCTTCAACGCTATCGGAAGGCGCGGGGGCGCGCGAGCCCGACCGACGACGGCGGCTGCTGGCGCGAGCCGTACCTGTCGCACGCCTACGCGCTGTCTGCGCGCATCCTCCTCGACCGCCGCCGTCTCGACGAAGCAAGGCGCACTCTCGATGAGGGTGCGCGCCGCTGCCCGGGCGAACCTCTGCTCGTCCTTGAGCGCGCCGAGCTCGACTTGGCTCTCGGCGACCGGGCTCAAGCCGACTCGGAACTGAAAGCCCTGACGGCTTCCCTGCGCGCGGCCCCGGACGGCCCGCCGCTCTCGAGGGAGATCGTCGAAGGGCTCGGGCGCGAATTGCTGAAAAAGGGCGCCGACCCGCGCACGCTCTCGGAATTCGCCCGCAAAGTCGAAGTTTGGGCGAACGCGGGCCGCGGCTCGGCCGTCGCGGCCGATCTCTACGCTCTTCTCGGCGACGCGCGCTTGCGCCTGGGTCAGAACGCGCTCGCGCGCGCCGCTTTCGCGCGCGCGCTGGCGCTGACTCCTCGCGAAGCGCCGCGATGCCGCGCCCTGCGACGGAGTTTATGGCGCGCGGACGCTCGAGCGGCGTTGGACGGCGCGGGCGCCGCGGCGCGCCTCGACGCGCTGCGGCGCCTCGCGGTGCTCTCTCGAGACGACGAGAGCGTTCTGCTGCTACCCGAGGCCGAACGCCTGCGCCGCCTCGCTTCGGCCCGCGAGCAGGATTCCGCCGCCGCATCGGCGCCCATCGCCGCCGACTATTGGCGCGGCGAGCGCGCCTTTTCCGCCGCGGATGCGCCCCAAGCGCGGACGGCGTTCGCGCAGTTGCTCGCGCGCGAGCCCGGCTCCATCGCGGGACTGGCCGGGCTGGAGCGCGTGTGCGCATACGGAGGCGAGCCGCTCCGGGCTCTTTGGTATTTCGAGCGGGCCGAACGCGTCGTCGGCCACGACTACTACCCGATTCTCCACGACCCGCTGGGGCGAATTTCCGCTCAGCTTCGTCGCGGCGTGCCCGACGCGGCCCTCAAGCCGCTCATCTACGGGCTGACGGCGCTGATGCCGGAATACACGGACGTCCTCTGGACGACATACGCCGGCATGCTGCTGGAACGCGGCCATCCCGAACAGGCGCGGGCCGCGGCGCTTTTCGCCCAAGCCCATGCGCGACCGGAGCATCATCCGGACTGGACGCTCCTGGTGCTGGCCGGAGCCGCGGCCGTGCGCGACGAGCGCCCCGCCGCCTGGTCCTATCTCCGCCAGGCCGAGGCGCTTCGCCCCGACTCGCTGAAGTCGTTGTGCATCCGGATGGAATTCGACCGCGTCGACGGACGCCCCCAAGACGCGCGTCGAACCGCCGCCCGCCTGCGCGCGCTTTCCGCGCGGGCCGACGATCCCGGGCTTCGCTCGCTGATGCTGCGGCTGGCCGATCCCGCGCCGGCCTCCTCGCCCGCCGAAATCCGAGCCGTGGTCAAGGACGGCCTCGACTGCGGCTTGGCGCTGCCGTAGGCGCGCCCGGATTTGCCGTCATCGCGGCGCCTCCAAGAACAACGAGCGCCCCCCCGGATCGCGCTCGACGATCCCTCGCTTCCATAGTATCGCCGCGGCGACGGCGAAGGCGAACAGCGAAGTCCACTGGGACGGGGACAAAATCGGGGATAGGAAAACGCCGCGGTCGTCTCCGCGGAAGCATTCGACGACGAAGCGCAGCGTCGAGTAGTAGAGGATGTAGCCGAAAAAGCCGGTGCCGTAGCGGTATTTTCCCGCGCGGATCGCGGGCAGAAGCCTCGCGGTCAGAAACCACGCGGCGAACGCCTCTCCGAGGCCCTCGTAGATCTGCGTCGGATGCAGCGGGATGCCGCGAAGTTCGGGCGCCACGCTGCACGCGGGACTGATGAACGAAATGCCCCAAGGCAGGCTCGTGGGCCGGCCGTAGCAGCAGCCCTCCATCAGACAGCCGAGCCGGCCCAGCACATGGCCGATGGCCACGGCCGCCACGCAATAGTCGGCCACCGGCAGGTATGCGCGCGGCCGCCAGCGGCGGTTGTGCCACCATTGATAGGCGAGGCCCGCCAGGCAGCCCAGGATCACTCCGCCCCAATACACCCAGCCGGTGTTCCAGCGCCGGATCATCGCCCAGGGATCGGCCTTGAAGTCGGTCCACTCGACGATGAAAAATCCGATCTTGCCGCCCAGGATTCCGCCCGCCAACACCGCGGCGACCATGCCCCACAACTCGGCGGGCTCGGCGCGATGATGCTCGAGTTGCGTCCTCAGCCACAGCACGCCGACGACGTAGCCGAGCGTGACCAGCGCCGAATAGGTCGCAAATCCCGTTCCGTCGGCCCAGCGAAACAAGATCGGATGCATCAGGCCTTTTCGCAGACGATCTGCTTGACCACCGAATTGGGGCCGTCGACGACGGACGCGTAGGTCAAATACAGATGCCAGGCGCGTTCGATGACCGGAGTGATCATCGCCCGCGTGCGCGGCAAATTCTCGACATAACGCTTATACCAGTGCCGCAGGGTTTTGGCGTAATGCCCGTATCGGAAATGGATTTTTTTGACCCGGAACCCCATCTTCTCGATCATTTTCAGATGAACATGGACGGGGAATTGAAAGTGGTCCGGGAAAACATACTTCTGGCTGAAGGTGCCGGAAATCGTCGTGTAGTTGGTCAGCCCGGCGGAATTGGCCGGCGGGATGATCGCGTGAAACCAGACCTTGCCTCCGGACTTCAGCAGCCCGAAAACATGGCGGTAGTACTGCTCGATCTCGGAGCGATCGAGATGGCTGATCATGCCGCAGGTGTAGATCTTGTCGAAGCTTCCGTCGGCGGGAAGCTGCTTGTAGTGCAGGAGCTTGAGATTTTTCGAGTAGCCCTCGTCGATCTGGTTCTGCGACAGCGTGATGCCCAGCGCGTCGCGGCAACCGTATTTGGTCTCGGCGAGGTGGACCGCGTAGCCGTAGCCGCAGCCGATGTCGAGGAAGCGGTCGCCGGGCTGGATCTGCAGTTCGTCGAGCGCCATTTGGAACTTGTTGTGCTGAGCGTCCTCCAGCGTCTGGTCGCTCAGGTCGCCGATCGTCTCGGGCGAATCCCACATCGCGCACGAGTACGCCCGCGTGCGCGTGTCCAGGTAGGACAGGATGAATTCGTTGGGCAGATCATAGTGGGAACTGACCGCCCTCAGCTTACGCCTCACCGAGGAGGGAAACAGCGCGGTCCACAAGTAGCGCAGTTGGTACTTCCAGCGGATGCGCCAGAGCTCGTCGCGGCGCACGTGATTGCGCGCGCCGACGAACGCGTACATGTCGCCGTTGAGGTCCGCGTCGCCAAGCACATAGTGATCAAGAAAGCGCGACAGGTCCCCCGCGGCCAGCGCGCGCAGGGATTCCTCCGTCTTGCAGGCCATCTCCACTCTCTCCGGGCCGCGTCCGATCGGGCGGCTCTGGCCTCGCCAGCTCAGGCGCACGGTCCACGGCAAAGTCGGGAACATCCAATTCAATTCGTCGGCGGCTTTGTCGAGCAGGGGCATGGCCGTAGCTTATCGCCCCCCGCGCCCGCCGTCAAGACCGACCGACGCTGACCCCGGTCAACACGGCGCCTTGACGAAAGTCCTACTCCAGCCTCGGGACTTTCAGGAATACTCTCCCCATGAACAAAAAGAACATCGCTCTCTGCGCCGCCCTCGCGGTCGCCGCCGTCGCGTTGCCGGCTCCCGCCGTCCGCGCCCAATCCGCGCTCCAGGATCTCGCCGCGCAGGCCGGCGCCGACGCCGCGCCGCTGGCCGCGTCGCTGGGCTCCGCTCGCCGCGCCGCCGCCGCTTCCGCTTGGATCGGCGCCGCGCCGAGCGTCGACGCGCTGGCGTCCTGCCCCGCCTTTTCGGCGGGAGCGGTCGTCGCTGCCAACGCGCCCCAAGCCGCGCTGCTCGTGCAGACCTGCCTGAACCACTCCTACCCCGAGGACGCCGACTACTCCGTGCGCGCGACGGCCGCCCGCTTCGCCCTGCGCGCCTGCCGTCCCGTCGGCGTGGTCGCCTGCGGAGCGATGTATGAAGTCGAGGGCATCGAACTCGTCGTCAGCGGAAACGCCGCGACAGCCGCCCCGGCCCTCTCCGGCCTGCGCGCGGCGCTGTCGGCCCGCGGCGGCCTCCTCCTCGGCTACCACGCGATCGTGGTCGACGAGACGCGCTGACGGCCAAAAGCAGCCCCGCGCAGGCCGCCGCGCACGGCGCCAGCGGCGCCGCGACCAACTCAAACGCCGACAGCGTTAGACCAAGCCCGCCACGAGCGCGCGCGCCTCGGCCTGGATGAGGCGCAGGTGCGACTCGCCGCGGAAACTCTCCGCGTAAATCTTGTAGACGCTCTCCGTGCCTGAGGGCCGCGCCGCGAACCAGCCGCCGGCGGTCTCGACCTTGAGACCGCCCAGCGCCGCGCCGTTGCCGGGCGCTTTCACGAGCTTGGCCGTGATCGGCTCGCCGGCAAGCGTATCGGCCGCAAGCCGATCCGGGGAAAGCTTGAGCAACGCCGCCTTAAGCTGCGCCGAGGCTGGCGCGTCCACGCGTTCATAGACCGGATCTCCGTGGCGCGCGGTTAAATCTCGATAAAGCTCGCCCGGGTTTTTCCCCTCGCGCGCGGTCATCTCGGCGGCGAGCAGCGCCAGGAGGATGCCGTCCTTGTCGGTGGTCCAGACGCCGCCGTCGCGGCGCAGAAACGACGCGCCCGCGCTCTCCTCGCCCCCGAAGCCGAGCGAGCCGTCGAGAAGTCCCGGCACGAACCACTTGAAGCCGACGGGAACTTGGTAGAGCCGTCGTCCAAGCTCCGCGGCCACGCGGTCGATCATGGAGCTCGACACCATCGTCTTGCCCACGCCCGCGCGCGCGGGCCAGTCCTTGCGTCGATGGAACAAATACGAAACGGCGACCGCGAGATAATGGTTGGGGTTGAGCAGGCCCGCCCCGCGGGCGACGATCCCGTGCCGGTCATGGTCGGTGTCGCAGGCCAGCACGAGATCGTAGCGGTCCTTGAGCGCCACCAATCCCGCCATCGCGTGGCGCGACGAGCAGTCCATGCGTATCTTGCCGTCCCAGTCCAGTGACATGAACCGGAAGGTGGGGTCCACCGTCGAGTTCAGGACTTTCAACGGGAGCTTCCAGCGCGCGGCGATGCGCGGCCAATACGCGACCCCCGCCCCCCCCAGAGGATCGACCGCCAGTTCGAGGCCCGAGGACGCGATCGGCGCGAAATCGATCGCCGCGCCGAGGTCATCCACATATTCGCTCAGGTAATCGTGCGGCTTGGCGGCGCGGCGCGCCTTCTCGATGGAAACGCGCCGCACCTCCTTAAGGCCGCCTTCAAGCAGGCGGTTGGCCTCGGCCTCGATCCACTTCGTCGCGTCCGCGTCGGCAGGTCCGCCGTTGACCGGGTTGTACTTGAAGCCTCCGTCCTCGGGCGGGTTGTGAGAGGGCGTGACCACGATGCCGTCGGCCAAACCAGTCTTGCGCCCGCGGTTGTAGGCCAAAATCGCGTGGGACAGCGCGGGCGTGGGCGTATAGCCGCCGTCCGCGGCGACGCGGACCTCCACGCCGTGCGCGGCCAACACCTCCAGCGCGGTGTCGTGCGCCGGCCGGGAGAGCGCGTGGGTGTCTTGCGCCAAGAACAACGGCCCGTCCGTGCCTTCTTTTTTTCGGTAGCGGCAGATCGCCTCGGCGACGGCGAGGATGTGCGCCTCGTTGAAGGAACGCGAAAACGCCGAGCCCCGGTGCCCGGAGGTGCCGAAGGCCACGCGCTGGGCGGTGACGGCCGGATCGGGCCTAAGATCGAAATAGTCCGCAATCAGCTTCGGGACATCGACAAGCTGCGCGGCCGTCGGCGCCCTTCCGGCGTCGGGATGGTTGCTCATGTCTGGTTATCGCATGTCGGCGACGGTCGCATCAAGGGGAAGACGCGCCGAATCTCTGCAGCCCGCCGAGACGTCCTTGCGCTGCAATTCAGCGCGACCGCGGGCCGCGCGTCAATTCGCGCACCACACGGATGATCGTCTCGCGCTTTTCCGAATCGGCCCGTCGAACCAGCGCGGAGAGCCTGTCGACATAGAGGTCTTCGGGCTGCTTTGACTCCGAACGCTCCAGCAACCGCGAAATCGGCAACCGTAAAGCGTGGGCGACATTTTGAAGCATGGCCAGGCTCAGCTTTTTCTTGCCGGTTTCGATGTGATGGAGGAAGCTTGTATTCATTCCCGCGAGAGAAGCAAGCTCCTCCAGCGTCAGCTTCCTGTCCTTGCGCTCCGATCGGATTCTTTGGCCGACGAGCAAGTATATGTCGAGCAATCCAAATCATTGTAGGCAAGGACCGTCGATGCTAAAATACTCTATAGGAAAAAATATAATATTTTCTAATATTGGCGCATAGGCGTCTCGCGACTTCAGGGGGGAGCGGACATGAGCAACCGTTGGCTAATCCGGGCGGTATTCTTTGCACTCGCACTAAACTGCGCTCGGTCGTGGGCTCAACCCATGCAGCTAACGAATGGTCAAAACGTCACCGTCATCATGGGCTCCGGTACGCCGATACCGGAAGGCACGGCGCTCCAAGCCACCGTCATCAGCTCAGGCGCGCTCGGCCTGCGCTTCCGAGCGCGGGATCGCGGACTGTTTTTCGTGCGTTGGAGCCACATACGCAAGGTTGTTGCGGGCCCCTGGCCCGCCAATCCCAAGGATTCTCCGGCCGCTCCCGCGAGATATTCCGACGCGCCTCCCCCCTCGCCGTCGCAGCAGCCCGCGAAAGACGACTCCGATGCCTTCTCTTTTTCGGCATCTGCAGCCGCCGCAAACAACCCCGAGCCCGCCGAAGCATCGGCAACCGTGTACGCTCGACCGGCGGCTTCCGCGCCGCCGACTTGGCAGGATCATGCTTACCCCGCGACCGATGCCGGTTTGACGCCGCACGCAGGGCAATGGTTCCTAGCGGTGGATTACTACAGCATCGGCAACGCCGCGACCGGAATTCGCGCTGGAACACAATCGACCGTCAACTCGCTGCCGGCAGGGTCCGCCGCGAGTTATTCCGCCACGGGCGGCTGGGGATTGACGGCCGGATATCTTCGTCCGGCGTCCGACATCGTGGATTGGGGAGGGAGCCTCAGCTACATTTCCGGTCCGCAATACGCCGAGACGTTTTCTCCCGGAACGAGCGGAGCCAGCTTCGGCGACAACACGAGCGGCAGCGTTTCGTACCTCCGGTTTCTTTTCGAAGGGCAGGCACACTGGGAGATTCGGGAGAACCTCGCGCTCCATTTCCATGCGGGAGCGGGCGTAGCGCAAGGCTGGCAGCAGGAAACGGACCAACTCTACTGCAATTCGCCGTCATCGCTTTGTCAGCAATTGGGAGTCCTGCCCGTCGGCGCGTTGCGCGTGGCGAACTATTCCGTCACCGGGACCGGCTTCGCGTGGGAGGCTGGCCCGGGTCTGTCGTATAAAAATTGGGAGCTTTTGATCGAAGCGGCCGGCTTGCCGAAATTGGCCGCGTCGGAAAACATGGACATGGCCACGCTAAATTATTGGACGACGCTCAAGGCGAGTTTGCGCTACTCGTTCTAGCGCCATCCCGCATCCGCCTCGCACCGGCCCGACCGCGCGATGATCCGTCACAATTTGATCAGCATCGCGACATTGATGCGGTTTTCCGCCTTGACCAAGTCCGGAGCCCAGCCTGCCACGACGGCGCCGGGGTTGCCGTTGTTTCCGCCCGGCGGCGTCATCCCTCCGGGTCCGGCGAAATAGGGCACGTCGGCCGCGCGGTGGTCGAACTCCAGGCGCCAGGTGAGATAATCGTTTTGCAGAATGTCGAAAGTGGCCGACATGTCCCACGCCTTGAACTGGTCGCCCGGGTTCTCGGTGAAATACGGCGTGCCGGAGGCCGCCGTCGCGCCATTGACCGGCGGCAGCAAGACGAGATAGCGGCCGGGATTGGTGATCGCGCCGCCGCCGAGCGTCAGCGCGTACTTGTCGCGCGCGAACCAAGTCCGGTCGTAGAACATGAAACCGAGGAAGTCCTGCTGCGGCGCGCCGGGCGCGCTTGAGAAGCACTTGACGCCGCCGCCGTTCTCGCAGCCCGCGTCGAAGGTGAGCGAGAAGGCGGCCTTGTCGATGAAGCTCTTCGGACGGTCGAGGTACTTGACCTCCGCGCTGTTGTCGCTGTGGTAGCGCTGGCGCGCCGGGTTTCCGGGCGTGTCCGCGCCCATGTAGTCGTTGGAGATGAGCTCCAGCCAACCGGTCGGACGCCACAATTGCTCGGTGCCCACGCCCGGCTGCTCGTTGAACATGCCGTAGGACTGCCAGCCGTTGATCAGCCAGAACTCGGATTTCCAGCGGTCGGTCGGGAAGGTCTGGATGCGCACGCCGTTGAAGAACCACGGGGTGTTGGCCGAGACATAGGAAGGCTGGTAGGCCCAGTTGTCGGCGTTGTAGTAGCTGAACAGGCCGATGTAGGACATGAATATGCCCGCGTCGACATTGACGCCGTATTGATTGAGCACGTCGAAGTGGTAGCCGCCGTAGGCCTCGGAGATGTACTGATAAGCGTTGTTCAGATTCCATTGGCCGCGCGAAGGACTGGCGTCGTTGCGCGGGGTCATCTGCGAGTACTCGCCGAATTGCGTCATGAAGCGCGCGCGCACGTTGTCGTAGTGGAAATCGCCCCCGAGTCCGAGCTGCTGAATTTGCAGCTCGTTGGTGCGGCCGGTCTCGCAGGAACCGTCGAGCGTGTGGTCCTTCGGGTGGTTGAAGTCGTAGACGTAGTTGGCGTCCACGCGGATCTCGGGCGTGAAGTATTTCGTGTCCAGCGGCGAGTCGTGCGTGCGGCTGTTGCCGTTGAGCCAGGTGAAGTCGGCGAAGTCGAAGGGCTGCGCAACCGCCGGCGCGGCAACCGTCGCGGTCGACGGCACTGCCGCGCCGCCCGCCGCGCCGACTTCCTTTTCCAGTTGCTCCAGGCGCTTTTGCAAGTCCTGCACCTGCCGACGCAGGGCCGCGTCGGAGGATTCCGGAGACGATTGCGCGCGCGCGCAAACGGCCGCGGCAAAAACGAAGCTCAGCAGGACGGCGACGCGAGACGCAGGCATGCAGCACCCCCCAGGGGCACGAAGTGGGGGATTTCCTGCGCCGCGCAAGACGCGCGGGCCGAACATCACCCTCCCAAATGCCGACGAGGTTAGCTGACGGGCTAGGCCTTGGAAGTGGCCTCTCGGACGGTCGCCCGCCCTCGTTCGCCCCGTCCCTGTCTCCAGGGAGTCCGGGTCCCCCGCGCCGCGCGCCAGGAAGGGCGGGCGGCTTAGGCTGTCGGCGCAATCCTATCACGCGGCTTTTTTTCTGTCAAGTTTCGGCGCCGCCGGAATCCTATAATCGCATCGTGCTCGCCTTGCTGCTGGCCGCCGTCTTTCCGTGCGTCGCGCCCGCGTCCGCCGTCGAAGACGCCGCGATCGCGCGCGCGCAATGGCGCGTGCTGGGCTGGAACGACGCCTGCTCTGCGGCGCTTGAAGTCGAATACTTCCCGAAGCTCGGCCAGGGACTCCAGGCCGAGCCCGTGGAGACAAACATCGGCACGATGACGATACCGCCGGGACGCGAGGATTCCAAGACCGACTGGAATCTCCAGCTCGACGGCGCGTTCAGTTGGGACCCCAAAGTCGCCGCGCAGACGGAAAAAGACCTGGGCGAGGCCGGCTGGTCTCGCCCCGGCTACGCCGAGACCGTCCCCGAAAATCCCGCGCCGGAGACCGCGCCGGTGCTTCTTTCGACCTCGTCGCTGCGCTCTCGACTGACCCGCGGCTGGCCGGGCCCGGGTTGGCGCCTGGCCGCGGTGAACTTCAACCCGCTGTCGACCTGCGCGGTCGTCGTCTACGCCCGGAGCTCGAAGGGCCCGCGCCTGCGCTTTCTGCTGACGCGCGTCTACGACCCGGACGCGCGCCGCGAACGCGCCCGCGCCCACGCCGAGGACGCCCGCCTGCTGTTCGAGGACGGACAAACCGACGCCGCCTCCGCCGAGGCCCAGACGGCCGCCGACCTGGCGCCGGATCTGCCCATCGCGCGCTATGAGAACGCCGCGGTGATGACCCTGACCGGCCGCATCGCCCCGGCAATGGCGGAGCTGGCCGCCGCCATCCGCCTGGACGCGTCGCTGCGCGCGCGCGCGCGCGACGACGACGACTTCGAGGCGCTGAGAGTACGCGGCGATTTCCAGGTCCTCGTGGGCGGCAAGCCCGGCTCCGGGCCCTCCGACCCTTGACGCGGATGGCCGGCGCCGCCTAAACTTCCCCGCCGCCGCGCGATATCCCGATGACGCCCCTCGCTTCGATGCTGTGCCTGGCCCTGTCGCTTGCGCCGCCCGCGGCGCGAGCCCAACGCCCGCCGCTGGAGCACGGCAAGCCCTCCGTCGAACTGCTGAAGGAGGCGCGCGCGCAAATCCTGGCGCTGCCCCAGAGTTCCGCGCGCGACGCCGTGCTCGGCGCGCTGTCGGACCTGGAGGAGAGCGCCGCCTCGGTCCCGCCCGCCGACCGGCAAACCTGGATCGACGCGCACCTCGACGGCGTGGAGGCGGCCGTGCGCGGCCTGGACGGCTCCGCCGCGCCCGACCTCGCGCTGGCGGCCGACCGGGCCGCGGCCGTGCTCGACGGCCGCGCCGAACGCTGGGAATCCTCGCGCGATTTCGCCGGGCGCGCGCTGTCGACCGCGCCGGACGACCCGGTGGCGCGAGTCGTGCGGGCGCGCGCGGAAGTCGCCCTCGGCGACGACGCCGCCGGCCTGGCCGACGCCGCCGCGGCCGCGCGCTCGGCTCCGTCGATGGCCGCGGCCTTCGCCGCCCGCTCCGCCGCCGAGTATGGACTCGGCGACTTCAAGCGATCCGGTGACGACGCCAAGCGCGCGCTTTCGCTCGACCCTCTGGACGCCACCGCCTTCGACTTGCTCAAGCTCGCCCAAATGCGCTCGCGCCTCACCGCTCCCGATTTCGGCTCCTCTCCCGGCCCGGAGTCGGCGCCGATCGCGGACGCGGGCAAACTCCAGCAGTGGAGCCAGGCATCCGGGCGCAGAAACATCCCGGACGGGATCGTGCGAGCGCCCGATGTGGCCCGGCTCGACCGCCTGTCCGGAGAGAAACTCGCGGTACGCGATTACCCCGGAGCGATCGCCGAGGCCGACAAGGCTCTGGCCCAAGATCCCAACGACGCCCTGGCGTTCTACTACCGCTCCGCCGCCGACAACCTTCTCGGCGACTACTCGTCGGCCGTCGACGACGCCACCAAGGGACTGATCGCCCGCCCCGACGACGCGCCGCTGCTCGACGCGCGCTCCTGGGCGTTCGGGCGCTTGGGGCGCCTGGACGACGCGGTCGCCGACGCGCACCGCGCCCTGGAAATCGACCCCGGCGACGGCTACGCGCTGGCCAACCGTGCGTTCGCCGACGAGCAGAAGCGCGACTACGCGTCGATGCTCGAGGACTACCGCGCGGCCGCGCGGCTGGACCCGCGCTTTCGCGACGACTACCTGGCGGCCGCCCGCCGTCACGGACTGGACGCCGCCGATTCCCCGCCGCCGCCCACGCCCGGCCGCCGCCGCGAGTTCGGCGCGGTCTTGCTGTCGTCGCTGGCCGGAGGCCTGCTGATCGCGTTGGGGCTTCTGCACGTGGGCTCGGCCGCGCGCGAGTCGCGCGCGAAGTCCCCCCCCGCGCCGCCGCTGGAGTCGGCCTACGAGCTCGGTCCGCCTTTGGGTCAAGGCGGCATGGGCGTGGTCTATCGCGGCTTCGACCGCCGCCTGCGGCGGCCGGTGGCGATCAAGACCTTGCGCGACGAATTCAGGCTCGACGAGGCGGCCAAGGCCGCGTTCCTGGAGGAGGCGCGCACGGTCGCCGAACTCCATCATCCGGCCATCGTCGAGATCTACGCGATCGTGGAAGACGAGCGCGGCGTCGCCCTGGTCTTCGAGCTTCTCGAAGGCCGCCCTCTCGACGAGGCCATCGCCGAGCGCGGGCGCTTGACCATCGCCGAGACCAAGCGCGTGCTGCGCCCGGTCTGCGCCGCTCTTGAGTACGCGCACGGGCACGGCGTCGTCCACCGCGACCTCAAGCCCTCGAACGTGATGCTCCTGCTCGACGGCGGGGTCAAGGTGCTGGATTTCGGCATCTCGCGGCGCGCCGCCGCCTCGGCCAAGGCTCCGGTCACTCAAAGCGTGCTCGGCACGCCCCACTACATGGCTCCGGAGCAGGAGTATGGCGTCGTGCGCAAGGAAAGCGATCTGTTTTCTCTGGGCGCGGTGCTCTACGAGGCCGTCACCGGCGCGCGGCCTTTCGAGGGCTCCGCGGCCGTCAAGCTCGCGCGCGGCTATCGGCGCGCGTCGTCCCGGGTT
>JAJZQS010000133.1 GCA_021806745.1 bacterium | reverse complement strand
ACGCGGTCACCGTCTACGACCCCGACGCGCCCACCGGCAGCGGCTGGTGGCACTGGACCTTGGTCAACATCCCGGCGACGACGACTTCGCTGGCCGCCGGCGCGGGAAGTCCCGACGCGAAGCTGCCAGAGGGCGAGGTCTCCGGCCGCAACGACTTCGGCACCGTCGGCTACGGCGGCGCCTGCCCGCCGGTCGGCGACAAGCCCCACCGCTATCGCTTCACGGTCTGGGCGCTGAAAGTCCCGCACCTTGACGTGGACGCCAACTCCAGCGGCGCGCTGGTGGGCTACATGCTCCACTTCAACTCGCTCGCGCACGCGACGCTGACCGCGCGCTACGGACGCTGACGCGTGAAGCGGCTTGTCGCGGCCGCCGCCCTGGCCGGATTTTGCGCCGCGTCCTCGGTCGCCGGACCGTCGTGCCCGGCGGCGATCGCGGACGCCCGCGGCGTCGGTCGAGTCCCTCTTTTTTCCGCGATCCCGCTGTCGCGCACCCCGTTCGCCAGGCGCTGGGAGCGCGCGCGGCGCGGCTTGGCCGAAAAATTCCCCGGCTTGCGATTCGAGAAAACCGAAGACCTCCACATCACGCTGGTGTTCGTGTCCACCGCCGGCTGGGATTTGGCGCGGCTGGGCGAAATGGAGCGCTTGGGCCTGGACGGCCCGGATTTGTCGAGCGGCCCCGTGGTTTTAGGCGGCACTCCCGACCTTTTCGGGCCCGACAAGGACGTGGCCGCCCTGCGACTGGGGCCCGTGCCCTCCGAGTGGTCGCGCCGCTTGATGGCCGACCGCGACGCGATGACGGCCGCGGGCCTGCGCCCGCGCGACCGCTACGACGCGGTGTTCGTCCCGCACGCGTCTTTGGCCTACGCGCGAACTCCCAAGGACCGGCCCGAGCTCAAGCGCTTCGAGGCGTGGCTGCTCAAGCGCGCGCGGCGCTTCGCCGGACTCAAGTTCGCCGTCGGCCGCGAGAACGCGCCGCGCTACTACCTGGTGACCGGGCGCGGCGACTCGACCGAGTTCCCGCCGCTGCGCGGGAAGTGCTCCGTCGGCGTCAAGCCCGCGAAGACACCCTAGCCGAAGCGGGCAAAAAAATCCCGAGCCGTCTTTTGCGCTCGCCGGGAATCGAACCTGGATATCTGCCTTCGCAGGGCAGCACACTATCCTTTGTGTTACGAGCGCAAGAGAAAGCCCGGGAGGGCTCGATTATACCTCATCGGCCGCCCGCCTTGATAGCCACGCGACGGTCTCCACGTGCTCGGTGTGCGGAAACAAGTCCACGCCCGCCAGGCGCGAGACGAGGTAGCGCGGCGACAGCGCCTTGAGGTCGCGCGCCAAGGACTCCGGGTTGCAGGAGACGTAGAACAGCGTGCGCGGCGAGTGCGCAAGCAGCGCCGCGACCGCGTTCGGATGCAGGCCCGCGCGCGGCGGGTCGACCACCGCCGCGTCGGGGTCCATGTCGAGCAGCGCGGGCAGCAGGAACTCCACCGCCGCGCCGTAGAACTCGCAGTTGGAAAGCGAGTTCAGCGCCGCGTTGGCCTTGGCGTCGGACGCGGCGTCGCGGTTGGACTCGACTCCGATCACGCGCCGGCACGCGCCGGCCAAGGACAGGGCGATCCCGCCGCCGCCACAATACAAATCGAGCAGAAGCCCCGCGCCGAGCTCGCGCGTCCAGCCGCGCAGAAGCTCGTAGAGGGCCTGCGCGCCCAGCGTGTTGGTCTGAAAAAACGACTGCGGCGAGATCCGGTAGTCGACTTGGCCGTCGGAGAACTTGAGCGTCTCGGTGATGAATCCCGGACCTTTTAGAATTTCCATGGATTCGCAGACGGCCGTGTCGGACACTTTCGCGTTTCTTCCCAACAGGATCGTCGTGGCCGGATAGACCGACTCCACCGCGGCGACAAACGACTCGCGCGGCACGCTCCCGGAGGCCGTGACCAGAAGCACCAGGCGCTCGTCGCGGTTCTTGGCCTCGCGCAAGACCAGGTGGCGAAGCTCGCCCTCGTTCTTGTGCGAGTTGTAGGGAGGAACCTTCTCGCGCTCGGCCCACGCGCGCACGGCGGCCAGAAGCGGCGCGGCCTCGGGACTGGGCAGGCGGCATTCCTCCAGATCCAGGATCGTGTGCCAGCGGCCCTTGGGCTTCATGCCCAGGTGCAGCCACTGTCCGGGCCGGGGCGGATGGACGTCGCCGAAACTGAACTCCATCTTGTTGCGGTAATTCCAGATGCCGGGCGAGCCGCGCATTTCGAACCCGGGAAGGTCGGGAAGACCCGCGAGCGCGCGCTCGATGAGCTTCTTTTTATAGGCGAGCTGGTCGGCGTAGGGCCGGTCTTGGATCGAGCAGCCGCCGCAGACGCCGAAGTGGCGGCAGAGCGCCGCCGGCGCCTCAGTTGGCGAACTTGAAGTGGCAGACATCGCCGTCTTGGACGACATACTCCTTGCCCTCGGAACGGATCAGGCCCTTCTCGCGCAGAACCGACTCCTTGCCGTGCGCGTCGATGTCGGCAAAACCATACACGTCGGCCTTGATGAAGCCCTTCTCGAAATCGCTGTGGATGACGCCCGCGGCCTGCGGCCCCTTCGCGCCCACGGGAATCGTCCAAGCGCGGACCTCGTCTTCGCCCGCGGTGAAATACGAGCGCAGGCCCAGGGTCTTGTAGGCCGCCACGATCACGCGCTCAAGCCCGCTGCGCTCCAGTCCCAAGTCCTTCATGAACGCCGCGCGGTCCTCGCCCGCGAGCTGGGCGATCTCGCTTTCGAGCTTGCCGCAGATGACCACCGACTGCGCGCCGCGCCCGGCCGCGAAGGCCTGGAAGTCGGCGACGACGGCGGCGTCGGGGTTCTCGTCGGTGTTGCCGACATAGAGCACCGGCTTGGCCGTCAGCAGCGAAAACGGCGCCAAGGTCTTGGCGTCAAGCCCCAAAGCGCGCGCGGGCTTGCCGGACTCCAGCCCCGCCTTGAGCGCGTCGAGCACGACCAGCGCCTCGCGCGCGGCCTTGTCGCCGGACTTGGCCTTGCCCGAGACCTTGTCGTATTGCTTGGTCAGGCTGTCGAGGTCGGCCAGCATCAGTTCGGTCTCGATGACCTCGACGTCGCGCTTGGGGTCCACACCGCCAAGCGTATGGACGACGTCGGGATCCTTGAACAGCCGCACCATGTGCAGGATCGCGTCCACCTCGCGGATGTTGGCCAAAAACTTGTTGCCCAGGCCCTCGCCCTGCGAGGCCCCCTTGACCAGACCCGCGATGTCGACGAAGCGGCAGGAGGCGGGCGTGGTCTTCTTGGGCTTGAACAGCGCCGTCAAGCGCTCCAGCCGCGCGTCGGGAACGGCGACCACGCCCACGTTGGGCTCGATGGTCGTGAACGGATAGTTCGACGCGGCCGCGTTGCCGGAAGTCAGCGCGTTGAAGATCGTGGATTTTCCGACGTTGGGCAGGCCGACGATTCCGATTTCCATGGGCGAGCGGGCATGGTATCAAATCGCGGCGGCGGACGGCCCTGGGCCCAAAGTCCCCCGCGGCCGCGGGACTTCTGCGCCGCGCTTCAAGGACCATCGGCCCGCGCCCGCGAGCCGGACTTTCGCTAGGATGCGCGCATCATGATCCCCAGCCCCCGATTTTCCCGCGTCCTGATCTCCGCCGCCGTCGCGCTGTCCTGCGCGCCCGCCTCCGCGCTCGCGCAGGTCGCGGAGCGCGCCGCGCCCGAGGGCTTGGTCTCCGCGTCTGTTCTCGCTCCCGTCGCCGCGCCCGCGGCCGCGCCCTCCCTGGCGCCGGCCCTGGCGCCCTTCGCGGCGGCACCGTCGGCGGCCGCGCTGCCCATGCCGGCTCCTGCCCCGTCGGCCGTCCCGGCCGTCTCGGCGGCCTCCGCCGAATCCGAGATCGTCGCTTCCGCGAAAACGCGCGCTCCCGGGCCCGCGGCCACCGCGATCGCCGCCGAGGCCCTGGCCTACGCCCCCGCGCCCGCCCCGCGCGCGGCCGCGCCGGCTCCCGCTTCCCGGCGCGGCGTCCTGTCCCGCCTGGCCGACGCGGCGTTGGGCCGCGCCGCGTGGTCGTCGGTCTTCGACGGCGGCCGCGCCCCCGCGAAGAGCGCCGCGCCGGTCTTGGGGGGGCGCACGGGCGTGCGCGAGCTCGGACCGCTGACTCTTCCCAACGGCCAAGCGCCGGACTCGGCGCCAAGCCTCCCCTCGCCCGAGCGCGAGCCCGGAGTCTCCTTTCAGACCTACGCGCTGCCCGGCGCGCGCGAGGTCGGCGGCATTCTCGAGCCCGCCCGTCTGACGCTGTCGGCCGACCCGGCCGACCCGGCGGCGCTGGCGGCCGAACTGCGGCGCGTGGTCGACGGCGACGCCGCGCGCTACGGCGTGGCCGGGTCGGACCTGCGTCTGGTTCACGCCAAGCGCGTGCCCGGCCGCGCCGGGCTTGCCGACACGACCTACGTGGTCTTCCGGCAGACGCGCGACGGGCTGGAAGTCCACGGCTCGGCGCTGAGCTTCACGCTCAAGACCGTCGGCGGCCGCGCGCGCATCGTCGCGCAGGCGGGGCGGCTGTTCCCGAATCTCGACGTGGACACCTCCGGCTCGCTGAGCGACGAGGAGGTGCGCGCGCGCATCGCCCGGCGCACGGGTCTGCCGCCTCAGGACGTGGCCGACCACTTCCAATTCTCCGGCGAGAAGATCATCTATTCGCACGGGCGCTGGCGCCACGTGAAGCTCTACGCCGCCGAGGGCCTGCCGTTCATGGTGGCCGTGGACATGTCCGACGGCCAGGTGATGGCCTGGGACAACCGCACGGGCCTGCGCCAGTCCAAGCCCAAGGGCGCGGCGGCTCAAAGCGCGGTGACCGGCAAGACCGTCGACCACGGCCCCATCCTGCCGGGCGCCAAGATCGCCTCGGTGCCGCTGGCGTTCCTGAACCTGACCGTGGGCGGCAAGACCTACACCACCGACAAGGACGGCCGCTTCTCCGCGCCGGGACTGACGATCTCGCCCAAGGGGCTGACGCTGAAGGCCACGCTGTCTGGGCCCTTCGCGACGGTGCAAGACCAGCAGAAGAAGACGCTGGCGGTCTCGGTGACGCTGAAGTCCGACGGCTCGGCGGTCCAGGTGGTGTTCAACCCCGACGCGAGCCTCGACGACGAAAACGCGCTCGCGCAAGTCAGCGCGTTTCAAAAAATCAACCTGGCCTACGCGTTCCTGAAAGAGCGCGGGCTGACCACCGACCGCATGGACCAGCTTCCCATCCCGGTGCGCAGCAACCTCGACGACGAGTGCAACGCCTACTACACGCCGGGCTCGCCCAGCCTCAACTTCTTCCGCTCCAGCGCCAACTGCGTGAACTCCGCCTACGACACCGTGGCCGACCACGAGTACGGCCACTACTGGGACGACATGACCGGCGGCATCACCGACGCGGGTCTTTCCGAAGGCTGGGGCGACACGCTGTCGATGTATCTCCTCAACAACCCCGTCGTCGGCGAGCATTTCCTCAAGCACCCGGGCCCCGACGGCAAGGATTACATCCGCGACGGCCGCAACACCTACAAATACAACGAGTACGACGAGGCCCACGACCAGGGCCAGGCCTGGGGAGGCTTCACCTGGAAGCTGCGCGCGGCGATGATCGACAAGCTGGGCGAGGCCGCCGGCGCCGCTCTGGCCGAGGCGCTGGTGCTGCCCACGATGTTCGCCAAGGCCGCGAACATCCCCGAGGCGGTGGCCCAAGTGCTGGTCAACGCGATGAAGTCCGACGGCACGCTGGTCTTCGAAAAAGAGATCCGCGCCATCGCCAAGCTGCACGGCTTGCCCCTGCCGCAGGCGCCGCGCGGACGCGTGGCGCGCCTGGCCTCGGCCGCCGCGCAGTCGTTGCGCCGTTTGGGGCTGTTCCCGGAGTTGTGACCGATTTGCTCTTTCAGGAGTTGCGCGGATATGTAATAATCCGCGCATGAAAGAACTCCGCTTTTTTACCGCCGCGCTTGTCGCCGTCGCCGTGGCCGTCTCGCCCGCCTCCGCCCTGGAGTGGACCACGATGGGCGC
>JAJZQS010000132.1 GCA_021806745.1 bacterium | reverse complement strand
GGTCTGGTGGCGCGTACGGGATTTGAACCCGTGATCTCTGCCTTGAGAGGGCAGCGTCCTAGGCCGCTAGACGAACGCGCCACCCGAACCCCGGAAGTACGCTATTCTAGCACGCCTTGGCACCCATGGACAAGCGCATCCCCCGCGAGCTCCTGTTCGGCAATCCCGAAAAAGCCTCGCCCAAGATCTCGCCCGACGGCCGCCGCTGGGCCTACCTCGCCCCCGACGAGGGAGTGCTCAACGTCTGGACCGGCCCCGAGGGCGGGGCGGCCAAGCCGCTGACGCGCGACCGCGGCCGCGGCATCCGCAACTTCCTGTGGGCCGAGGACCGCCGCTCGATTCTCCACATCCAGGACAAGGACGGAGACGAGAACTGGCACCTCTACCAGACGGACTTGGAGTCGGGCGCCACCCGCGACCTCACCCCTCTGCCCGGCGTCCAGGCCCAGATCGTGGGCACCGAACCGCGGTTTCCCGACGAAATCCTCGTCGCGCTCAACGACCGAGACCCGCGCGCCCACGATGTCCATAGGATCAGCCTCAAGGACGGTTCGCGCCGGCGGGAGCGGGAAAATCCCGGCGACGTCATCGGCTGGCTGCCCGACGCTGATTTCCAAGTGCGCGCCGCCAAGGCCATGCGCCCCGACGGCGGCTCGACGATCCGCCTGCTCGAGGGCGACTCCTGGCGCGAGATTCTCTCCTGCGGACCCGACGACCAGATCGGCGCCCACGGGTTCACGCCGGACGGCCACGGCCTCTTCATCGAGTCCAGCCTCGACCGCGACACCTCCGCGCTGCTGGAGCTGGCGCTCGACGGCGGCCGCCCCAAGATCCTGGCCGAAAATCCCGAGTCCGACCTCGGCGGCGTGCTCATCCACCCGCGCGACTACCGCGTGGAGGCCGCGTCCTTCGAGGTCGATCGCCAGCGCTGGCAAGTTCTCGACCCCGCGCTGTCCGCCGACTTCGCGGCCTTCGAGCGCCTGGACGGAGACGTCTCCATCGTCAGCCGCGACGACGCGGACGCGGTCTGGTATCTGCTCGTCAACCGCCCCGACCGTTCCCCCGCGTTCTGGCGCTGGGACCGCCGCGCGCGCCGGGCGGATTTCCTGTTTTCGACGCGCCCGAAACTCGATGGGTTTTCGCTCGCACCGATGGAGCCGGTGTCTTTTTGCGCGCGCGACGGGCTGAAGGTGCGCGGATACCTGACCCGCCCCGCCGGCTCGCAGGGCAAGAGGCTGCCGCTGGTGCTGCTCGTGCACGGCGGGCCCTGGGTTCGCGACCGCTGGGGCTTTCATCCCGAAGCGCAGTGGCTGGCGAGCCTGGGGCTGGCGTGCCTTCAGGTCAACTACCGCGGCTCGGCGGGACTGGGCAAGCGCTTCCTTCACGCCGGAGACCGGGAGTGGGGCGCCAAGATGCAAGACGACCTCACCGACGCCGCGCGCTGGGCCGCCGAGGTCGGCGTCGCCGACCCCGCGCGCACGGCCATCTACGGCGGCTCCTACGGCGGCTACGCGGCGTTGGCGGGCGCGGCGTTCACGCCCGGGGTCTATCGCTGCGCGGTGGATGTGGTGGGCCCCTCGAACCTGGTCACCCTCATCCGCTCGATTCCTCCGTATTGGGAACCGATGAAGCGCGTCTTCGATTTGCGCGTGGGCAGCGTCGAGACGGAAGAGGATTTCCTGAAGTCGCGCTCGCCGCTGTTTTCTGCCGACCGCATCGACATCCCGCTGCTCATCGCCCAGGGCGCCAACGACCCGCGCGTCAAGCAGGCCGAATCCGAACAGATCGTGGCGGCCCTGCGCGCGCGCGGCAAGCCCGTCGACTACCTGCTCTTCGAAGACGAGGGCCACGGCTTCGCCAAGCCCGAGAACCGCCTGAAGTTCTACGCCGCCGCCGAGGAGTTCCTCGCTCGCCACCTGCTCGCGGCCTGACGCGCGCCCATTATCGCTCCGGCGCGGCCGCGGCGCGCGCGACCGCCGCGACGAACTCCGACGACGGTCTGCCGAGTTCGTCGCTTTCGTCCAAGATCGATCCGTTCGGACCGAGCAAGACGATGCGCACATTGTGGCTCATTTCCCCGCCGGGCCTCGTCCGGTAGGAGATGCCCAGCAGCGCGGCGAAAGCGCGCAAGTCTCCGCGCTCGACTCGCGCGAAGGTCCAGTCCGGCGAGGAAACCCCGTGAGCGTCCGCCATCTCCTTGAGGCGCGCCGAGGTGTCTCGGCTCGGGTCGAAACTGACCAGCAGGACTCGGGGAGCGGCCCCGGAGAGCTTCTTCGCCTCGCGGCGGATCGCCTTGATCGTCTCGACCGTCATCGGACACGCGGCACGGCAAGACGCATACATCATGCTGACGATCAGCGGAGAGCCGCGAAACGCGCCCAGGGAAAACGCCCGCCCCCGCTGATCGCGCAACTCCAGCTTGATCTGGTAGAGCGACGCGCCTCCGTCGGTCGCCTCGACGGCGCGGGCCGGGCGCGCGCAGCGAAAGCCCACGCCGACCGATGAATCCTTCGGCCGCATCCCGGACAACGCTCCCACGCGCATGATCAACGGGAATCGCGAGCGGTCCTTGAACGCCAGCGCCGCCCCCCCGCACAAGCGCAGCAAGTTCGTGCGCGCGGGATCGCGCGCGTCCGCGTTGACGAACAACGCCGCGTAGTCGTCGGTCCATTCCCACACCAGTCCGTTCATGTCGTAAAGACCGTAGACGTCCGCTTCGCCGCGCGCGACCGGACCCGGCCTCCATCCGTCACGCCCGCTCACCAGTCGCAGCAAACGCGCGTTCCGGGACGGGTCGCCTCGCGCGTCCCGCCGGAAGCGATCCGAAGCCGCCGCATACTCCCATTGCCGCCAACTCGGCAAACCCGCGCGTTCCCACGCGCAGTAAGCCCTCGCGGCGAACCAACTGACCTCCGTCACGGGACTGCTCGCGTCCAGGGCCGGCCCCGGATCCGTCGGCGAAAGCCACGAGGCCAAGTAGCCCGAAGACGCGTACAGAGGCGGGATGCGGTCTCGCCTCCAAAGGGGGTGCGCGAGCACGAAACGACGGTACTCGGACACCGTCACCAGGTGTCGCCGCATTTCAAAGCTCGGAACGAACTCGGCCTGTCCGCCGTCCACGGTCAATTCGCTGGAGAATCTCCCGCCGGGCAGCGTCCGGTATCGGCCGCGCGCAAACGGCGCACAGGCGCCGCACGCAAGGACGGCCAGGAGCGCCGACGCCGCCCGCGCGGCCATGCGAGCGCTCACGGCGAGTTCTTTGCCTGCGCGCCGCGCGCCGCGCGCACATCCTCGGCGCGGATCACGCCTCCCTTGTTGTTGAAGTGGTTGAGCACGTAGGTCAGGACGTCGGCGATGTCTTCGTCGCCGAGCCTTCTTCCGAACGCCGGCATCTGCGACTCGTAGCCGGTGCTGTTGACCGTGATCTTCCCGCTCAATCCGTGCAAGACGATGCCGACGGCGCGGCGGGGATCGGCGTTCAGGAAGTCCGACATCGCCAGCGGAGGAAACGCCCCGGGCAGTCCCATCCCGTCGGGCTGGTGGCATGCCGCGCATATCTGCGTGAACACGCGCTTTCCGCGAGCCGACGCGTCGCCGTCGGCCGCCGGACTCGCCGCGCCCGACGCGGGCGCCTCGCCGGAGATTTTCCGATACAACTCCGGCGCCGCTGGCCCGGACACGATCAATTGCCCCAAGGCCCCCTTCATGAACGCCCGTGTGATCGAATGATCGACCAGCAGGAACGTGCCCGGGACGAGGGTCTTCAGTTCGATCATCGCGGCGCCGCCCGCGGGAATCAGCGTCGTCTGCACGTTGTGGTTGACCAAGTCGCCGCCCTCGACGCGCACCGTGTCAAAGATTTGACCGATGATGTGGAAGCTGGAGACGAGGTTGGGGCCGCCGTCGCCGACGAACAGGCGCACGGTCTCGCCGACTTTTGAAGTCAGCGCCCGACTGCCCGTCAAGGAATCCTCGCGGCCGTTGAACAGCACGTATGTCGGCTGCTCGGCCAGGAGTTTTTTGATGTCGAAAGTGACCTGGCCCGGGGTGTGATAGGGCTCCGCGGTGTAGAAGTCCCCCTGCATGACGTAATATTCGCGGTCGACTTCGGGCAGCCCCTGCGGCGGTTCGACAAGGATGAGCCCATACATCCCGTTGGCGATGTGCATGGGCACCGGCGGCGTCGCGCAATGGTAGATGAACAGTCCGGGGCGCATGGCTTTGAAAGAAAACACGCTCTCGTGGCCAGGCGGGGTCAACGAAACCGCCGCTCCGCCCCCCGGCCCCATCACCGCGTGCAGATCGATGTTGTGGGACATGCGCGACGACGCGTCGTTGCTCAAATGCAGTTCCACCGTGTCTCCCAGCCGTACGCGGATGAGCGGTCCGGGCACGCTGCCATTGAACGTCCAGAAGTCGTAGCGCGATCCGTCCGCGATCTCGCGCACGACCTCCTCGGTCTTCAACCGAACGATCACCCGCGCCGGACGGCTGCGGTGGATCGGCGCCGGAACGCCGGGCGGATCGACCAGCGCCTCCTCGATGGAGGGGAGTTCGCCGCGCGCGCCGACCGCCCCGACTGCGGCCGCCGCCAGTCCCGCGAATACGAAAGAAAATTTTCTCATGGCACCCCCCGGGAATTCTCAGAAGCGATGCTGCGTCGACGAACCTGCGTTTCTCGGAATCTCGGCCAACGCGTCCACGAAACGGGAGCGGATGCGCCCGGCCCCACCGGCTGAAAACTGGACTAGCAACGCTTATGCCGGATTAAGAATTCCGTATTTATTCGGATTTCTTTTTCCGTATTTCGAAGCCCCCCGCGAACATGCGCGCGCGCAGGTTCGAAGGCACGCGCGCCTGCTACCCTTGCATCGGCGGCGACGGCCGCCGGGAGACGACCATGCTTTGGAGCGTGTCGAGGCCGTCGGCGAAGGCGAGGTTTTCATCGGCGCAGCGGTTGGCGGAAGACGATTGGATCGTCTATTTCCCGCGCAAGGCCGCGCGCCGCGGTTGCGACTGCTGCGTACGCGGGCATTGATCCCTCGCACCGGGCGCGATCCGAGACAAGCGACGTCATGACCGTGCGATGATCGGAAGCGATCGATATTTGACGGGACTGCCGTTCCTGCGCGGACTCGCGCCGGCGGACATGGCGCGCGCCGGACGCGCGTTCCTGTTGCGGCGCCGCGTGCGCGGCGAGATCATCTTTCGCGAGGGAGACGCGGCCGACTCCGTGTACCTTCTCAGATCCGGACTCGTTAAAGCCGTGAAGCTCTCGTTGAAGGACGACCCCGTGACCCTGGAAATCATCGCCCCCGGCCATCTCTTCGGCATGATGCCGGCGCTCGACGGACGCCCGTATCCGGTCGACGCCGTTTGCCTCCAGGACAGCGACATCTACCGCATCAGAACCACGGACTTCGCCGAATTGATGCGCCGGCATCCGCCGTTTTCACAGGCGGTCTACTCCGAAGTGGGCGATCATCTCCGGCGCTCCCAGGTTTTGCGCGCGCTCATCAAGGAGTCCGCCGAACGCCGCATCGGCTACATCCTCTGGATGCTATCGCAATCGCTCGGACCGGAGTTGCGGCTGAGCCGCGGCGAGCTTGCCGAGATCGCCGGCACCACCGGCGAGACCGCCATCCGCGTTCTCGGGCGCCTGCGCGCCGCGGGCCTCATCGGCGCGCGCCGCCGGCGCGTGACGATCCTGAGACCGGACGATTTGCGCGCCGGAACCGGGATCGTGCGAATCCCAAAAACAATCCTTCGCGCGAGGCCGCGCGCATGAGCGACGGCGATATCCGGCGGACCATCCGGCGCCGCGCGGTCGAAGGCGGCCTCGCTTTAGGCGCCGCGCTCGCCCTGGAAGGCGACTTTCATCGCCGCAAATCCCGGTCGACGGCGGCCAACGCCGCCAGAAGCTTCCGGCGCATCGGCGCGGCGTAACGGTTGCGGCGGTTCATGTCCCGAAACAACTGCCGGCTGTCGCGGGTCACGGTCTCAAGCACCCGCAAGAGGCGCTTGTAGCCCTCGGTGTCCAATCCGGTGGGCGCGGCGCCGTAGGCGTCCAAGCCG
>JAJZQS010000131.1 GCA_021806745.1 bacterium | reverse complement strand
ACGCTCTTCCGATCTCCGGGCGGCGCGGGCGGCGGGATCGGCGCGCGGGCGCGATGCGGGCACGGCGGCCTTGCGCGCGGGCGGCGGCCAGCGGCGGGGCGGCGCGAGCTTCGCAGGCTTGGGCCTGGGCGCGGGCTTTGGCGCGGGATGAACGGGGCCGGCGCGGACCTGCGCGGGGCGGTAGGCGCCCGGGCCGAGCCTCTGGGCGCGCTCGCCCTCGGCGGCGGGCGCCGGGGCCAAATCCGGCGAAGACGGCGGCCGGGCGACGAACTCGACGGGCACCGACCGGTCGACCGCGCGCGGGCGCGAGCCCCAGCGCACGACGGGGTCGGCCGCGAGCAACGCCGCGACTGCCAGCGCCGCGGCGGTGAAAAAGGGAAGCTCCTCGATCGCGCCCGGCGAGATCAGGTCGTCCCAAGCCATCGCCCCAGCTTAGCCCGCGCGCGGCGCGCGCGCAAGGCGCGGGCGGCGCTCAGCGCGGCGCGCCGCGGCCCAGCAGTCGGCGCGTTTCGCGGCGCAG
Organism: bacterium; assembly: GCA_021806745.1. Taxonomy (GTDB): domain Bacteria; phylum Elusimicrobiota; class Elusimicrobia; order UBA1565; family UBA9628; genus GWA2-66-18. The sequence continues at coordinate 5,590 of JAJZQS010000131.1, read as the reverse complement.
TTCGACGAGCCCGAAGGGCTTGGGAAGAAACGGACAGCCGCTTTTGGCCAGGAACTCCAGCACCTTGGGGTTGAGCATGTCGCCGGTGATGAAGAGCATCGGCGTGCTCTTGGAGTCGCGCGCCAGGGCGGCGTGCAACTCCGGACCCTTCGCGTGCTCCATCTCCACGTCGGAAATCACCAAGTCGTAGCTGTTGGCCGAAAGCAGCGACAGCGCCTGCGCGCCGTCTCCGGCCACGTCCACCTCGTCGCCGTCGTCGCGCAGGACGCGCGCGACGAGCTTGGCGATGCTCGCCTCGTCTTCGGCGACGAGCACGCGGCGCCCGGGCACCGGCGCGAACTCCTCGGCGTCGGGCTCGCGATCGGGACCGTCCGGCGAGTCCGGCGCGTCGACAAACGGCGGGAAGTCGAGTCGGAACACGGTGCCTCGGCCGAGGCGGCTTTCCACCCGGACGTCGCCGCCGTGCTCGCGCGCGATCTGTCGGCAGATGGGCAGGCCGAGACCCGTGCCCTTGCCGGGCTCCTTGGTGGTGTAGAACGGCTCGAATATCTTTTCCAAGGACCGGGGGTCGATGCCGGAGCCGTTGTCTTCGATCTCGACGAGGGCGCGGTCGAGCGCGGCGCGCGTGCGCAGGATCAGCCGCTTGCCCTCGGGGCGGCGCTGTCCCTCCATGGCGTCGCAGGCGTTGCCCATCAAATTGACGAGGACTTGGACGATCTGCTGGAAGTCGCCGCGAATCGGTGGCGTGCGGGTGTCGAGTTCCTCGACCACGGTCACGCCCTCGATCTTGGACAGGCGGTAGCTGAGCAGTTCGCTCGAGGCCTTCAGCGCGGCGTTGAGGTCGACGCGCTTGCGCTCGACGCGGTTCTTGCGCGCGAAAAACAGGAGATTGTCGACGATTTTTCGGCAACGCTCGACGTTGACGCGGATGTGCTCGAGGTCCTCGGCGGCGATTGCGGGGATGTCGTCTTGGGCGAGCATCTGAGCGTAGCCGGTGATGGCGCCGAGCGGATTGTTGAGCTCGTGGGCGACCGAGGAGATCATCTGGCCGATGGCCGAGAGCTTCTCGGATTGGATGAGCTGTGACTGGAGTTCGGCTTGTTCGCGGCGCTGGCGCTCCAGCCTCTCGGCCATCGCGTTGAATGCGCGGGCGAGGGCGGCGATTTCGTCGCCGCCGGCGGCCGACACGCGGCGCTCAAGCCGTCCGTCCCCGATCTCGCTGGCGGCCTGCGCCAGCTCCTCGATGGGCCGCGCGATCCTCCGCGCCAGCCACAGCAGCAGGCCGACGAGAAAGACCAGCCCGGCCAGCGAGGTGGCCAGCGCGACGCGCGCGATGGAATCAAGGGGCTTGAGGAAATCTTCGCGCGGAGCCTCGGCCACCACTCGCCAGCCGGGGTGATGGGGCAGTTCGGCGCTCGCGGCCAAGGCCTCGCCCGCGACCGCCGGAACGCGCCCCAACACGTTTTGACCCTCGGGCATGATCAGGCGCGCGCCCCCGCGGCGTCCGACCTCGACGCGGGCCAGGCGCACGTGCAGGCGCTTCAAATCTTCGGCGAGGGCCACCACGCCGCGGACGCGGCCGAGTTCGTCGCGTACCGGACGCGCGAACCAGAGCAGTGGCGAGCCCGGGCGCGTCGGCAGGGGGCCGCCGCCGTTGATGGCGAGGGCGCGCACGAAGTCCTCGCGTGAGAAATCCATCGCCTGCTCCTCGCCCGGGGCGACGGCGCCGGCGACTTCGCGGCCGCGTTCGTCCAGGTAGACCGCGCGCGCGTAGCCCTGGTTGCGGCTCAGGTAGCGCCGCAGGAAAGCGCCGAGCTCGCGGCGGCTCGAGCGGGCCTCGTCGAGAAGTCCGAACTCCAGGTTATGGTAGTAATCGGCGATCAACGGCGACTCGGTCAGAGCGCGCGCGTCGCGTTCGCGCTCGCCGAGATTCTCGTCGAGTCCCGCCGCCGCCTGCCGGGCCAACTGCACCATCTGCGCGTTGACCGCGCGCAGAAGCTCCTGGCGCGTCTTGGCGTACTGCAGGCGTACGATGCCCGCCACGCCCAACACGACGGGCGGCACGACCGCCAGCGCGATTCCCCAAAACAGACGGACCTTTCGGTGCAGCGTCATCAGGGTTCCTTGAGACCTAAGGATACCCCCCGCCTCCGGCCGCGTCCATGCCGGGACGGTCACTTTACCGATTTTTTACTTTCGGCCGCTGGAATTCCCGAAGTCGCATCAACCATGGCCGAACATGCTTGTCCGAGAAGCCCACATGTATACGACGGACAAAAATGAAAACAGGACGCAAAGGGCATAATGGCTGATTCGTCCGAGAGCTCCCTGCGGCCAAATCCTAGAATACAGGAACATTTGAACCGCAGCGCGGTAGGTCCAGAACACGCACATGAAAACACATAACGCGGTCGCCAAGGTGCCGCCGGCCGCCAGATCGTCCGACCCAACGGCCACCACCAGCCCCGTTCCGAGCACGGTCAGCATGATCGCTCCGCCCATGACTTGCACGATCCTCCGGTTAATGACGGAGATCTTGGAAAGGTCCGATTCCCAATCCAGCATTCGCGGGGCGTACAGCATCGCCGGCACTTGAACGAAATGGAGCAGCCCCGCCAGCCGGAGAACGTGTTTCAGCGACATCCAGGATGCGATGTTCATGAAAAGCGCCGCTATGGTTTTTCGGTCCGCCAAGACGCGGCGCGGAACGAATCCATGCCCGTGACCGAAGGAACGAAGCGAATGCCGGCGCGCATGCCGTAGGTGCGCACGCGTTGATAAGTGAATATGCTCAGCGCGTTGGAATGGACATAGCGATCGAGAGCGGCGCCTTCTTTCTCGTCCGCGCTCGGAGTGGCCGCGGAGGTCCAGGATTCGTAGCGGCGATCATAATCCTCGCTATGAAAAAGCGAGTAGGGTGATTTTGAATACAACAGCAAACCTTGGATGAAACTGGCGTGAACGATCGGGTCGGGCAGGAAGCCGAAACCGATGTCCCAATGGCCGCCGTGGATCTCATTCATGAGCCGAGATTCCGGAAAGACATGCAGCTCAAGATGGACGCCGATCTCCTCCCATTGCTTAGCGATGATTCGGGCGGTGCGCGCCGCTTGGCTGGAGGCGAAGCCTCGAAGCTTGACGGGCCGGCGGAATCCGGTTTGCCGCATCAGGCGCTCGGCTTTTCCCAAGTCGAACGGGTACGGCGCAATGGAGGGGTCGTAGCCCGTTTCACCCGGCATCGCCAACGACCCCAGCGCTACGCCGTTTCCGTTGGCGTCGTATCTGATCAACTGATCGCGGTCGATCGCGTAATTCAAGGCTCGGCGGAAAGCCAAGGATGAAAGCGGGGCTGAAGAGGTGTTGATGGTCGCGGCCACGGTGTAGTAGGAACGCTTTTTAACCGCCGTCGTGCCGGCGTGCCTCATGACCTGCAGCGTGGCGGTTCCTGGAAGGTCCGTTAAAATGTCCACTTTACCCGTGAAAAGCGCCGCCATCTGTTCGCGAGGCGGCAGGAAGTCGAATTCAAGGGTTTTTAATCGGGGCAATCCCGGGTCCCAGTAGCGCTCGAACGCCGTCAAGACGATGTCCTTTCCGGTATCCCAGCGCACGAATTTGAACGGGCCGGTACCGATCGGATGCGTTTTTAGGAACGATTCCGTGTGCGAAGAGTAATGCTTCGGCGGCACCATGACGATGAATCCGGCCAATCGATTCAGAAGGAGGCTGTCGTGGCGCTTGGTCACGATGTCGACCGTGTGGTCGTCGATTGCGACGACTCGGTCGATGGGATCGATGAAGCCGCGGGCCGGGAAGTTCATGCCGGGATCAAGGTAGCGGGAGACGCTGTAGCGGACGCTCTCCGCGTCGAACGGTTCGCCGTTTTGAAAAACGACGCCCTTGCGTAACTGGAATCTGACGGTGTGGTCGTTCATCGGGCGCCAATTCGTCGCCAATGCCGGCACGATTTTCCCGTCCGGATCGAAGCGGACCAGGCCCTCGAATATCTGCTGAACGATGGTGTGATTTTTCTCGGAGAACTCGCGCTGAGGGTCCAGGGTGGCCGGATCGGCCACGTCGTCGCAGACCACGAGCTTGGAGGGGCGGTGCGGCGCCGAAGCGGCTGCGGACGCCGCCGCGTTCAGTAGCCAGAACGCGGCCGTGGCGGGCAGAATCAGCATGCGTCTTCTTTGGTGCCGACGAGGATTTCCGTGAAATTCGGAGCATCCGGACAGATGCGGCGTCCGTACACGGAGCGAAAGCCCTCTTCCCGCATCCAACCGCGGTATTCGTCGCGCGTGTAGGTGCGGCCGGATTGGGTGTAGACGAGCATGTGCGCCGAGAAAAGCGCGCCGAAAAGCGGCGCGGTACGGCTCCGCTCAAGCATGAAGTCGTGGATGACGACGCGCCCTCCCGGGCGCAAGGCGAGCCGGGCTTTTTTCAGCAGGAGTTTGTTCGTGGCCGGGCTTTCGTCATGAGTGACATGGGAAAAGAGCACCATGTCATGGCATGAGCGGCCAAAGTCCGCGCGGCGGTAATCGGCCGCGATCAGCGTGGTGCGGGCGGACGCCCGCGCGTGTTCCCGCAAGTGTCGCCGGGTCACGCGCAGCGTGCCGGGCAAATCCAACAGGGTCGCGTGCAGGGCGGGATTGGCCCGCAGGAAGGCGAGGCTGTAGGTGCCGGGGCCGGCCCCCACGTCGAGCAGGCTGTCGACGCGATCGGCGCCGACGACTCTCGCGATTTCCGCCGCCGGTCTTCGGGCGATGTTGTCCATCCCGCGTATGTATTCTTGCGTGAAGCCGTCGTGGCGGGCGAGCCAGTAGTTCAGCGGTCGCATGGCGCCGCCGCGCCGCAGGCAGGCCCGTAATTCGCCCCAGGCGTCCCAGATGATTTCCTGGTATTTCAGGTTGTCGCCCAGGTAGCCGGGGCGCCCGCGCACGAGGTGGCGGCGGCTGACTGCGGAGTTGCGGTAGAGGTTCGCGTTTTTGACCGCGTAGCCCATCGCGGTCAGCGCATCGAGCGCGATTTCGCAGGCCCTTGCGTCCAGGTGAAGCTTGCGCGAAAGGGCGGCGGCGCTCGTTGGCGACTCCAAATGATAGAAAAATCCCAGGTAAGCCGTAGCCATCAACAGTTTGGCCCTCCGGTATCCCAGGATTTCGTCGCCCAGTTTTTCGAGAGATGATGTGCGCGGGCTCATGGCATGACGGGTGCGCTCGCCGCCATCAGCGGCTGCCGACCGCCTCGCCGGAGAAAAACTTCGCCAGGGTCTCGATGCGCATGCGCATGGGCGGCATCTCTTCGGCGTCGATGACGACCTCGATGACCGTCGGACCGGCGTGAGAGAGCGCGGATTTGATCGCCCCCCCGATGTCGTCTGGGCGCTCGACTTTCGCGACGCGGGCCCCGAGCCCTTCGGCGACTCGGGCGACCTCGATGGGCTTGCGGAAGCGCGAGGAGACGAATTTCCCGCCGAATTGGCGTTTTTCGCCGTGATAAACCATGCCGTGCCCGCCGTTGTTGGCCACGATCCAGACGACGGGGACCTCGTGATCGACGGCCGTGTGGATTTCCATGCCGTTCATCGCGAAGGCGG